>SHUG01000085.1 GCA_009694735.1 Acidobacteriota bacterium
GTGTCGGTGATGAAGTCGGCCACCTTCTGCGCCAGTACGCCAGCATCGGCGTTCTTGTTCAGTTCGGCGGCGTCGAAGAAGGCCAGGGCCCCGGCAAGGCTGGTGAGCCGGTAGGGTTCGGCAATGGCCGGCGTCTGGCCGCTGATGAAGGCCTGCATGTCCTTCATCGCCTTCTCGCGCCACTGAGCCTCTCCGGTCATTGCCGAGAGGCGGAGGCTGCCGGACCACGAGAGGGCCGGGATGTAACTCATGATGGGCTGGGCCGGGTATGTTGCCGCCAGGACCCGGGCCATGGCCAGCGGATCGGCCGGATTCATGCCGGGCGCTTGCGCCGCCTCCGGCACCCCCAGCAAGGTAAAGACCAAGGCGATCAGGATCGTAAGAGTCTGCATATGCCCTCGTGATTAGTGGCATCCTACACCCGCGCTGCCGGCAGTTGGGCAGACAAGGAGCAGACATGATTCGCAGAGCCGTATTGATTCTTGTGTGCGCGGTCCTGATGGTGCCGGCGTTTGGCTGGGCCCAGGATGGCAAGGCGTTTCTCGGTGATTGGGTGCTGACCATCGAAGGCCGGCGTGGTCCGCAGGAGCGGCCCCTGAACATCAAGGACACGGCCGGGAAGTTGTCGGCCGAACTCGGTGGTGGTCGTGGCGGCCCCGTGGCCATCACCGACGTCACCGTCAAGGGCTCGGAAGCGATCCTGAAGTGGAACCAGGAAGGTCCCCAGGGCGCGATCGACGTCGTGATGACGTTGACGCTGAAAGACGGCGCGCTGGTCGTGAAGCAGGATATGGCCGGCGGCCAGTTCAGCCAGGCCGGCACCGGCAAGAAAAAAGGCTAACGAGCACCCGCCGGCGCATACCAACGCCGCAATTGCGCTTCGAGTTCGGCGGACGCTACGAACAGGTCCGCCGGATATCGGCGATACGCCAGCATCGCCTGAAAGATCACGAAGCGCTCGTCGAAATTCGCCGCCAGTCCCGCCAGGTACTGCAAGCGCAAATGCCGTTCGCGGTTGATCTCTGCATCGGCCAGCCACGGCGCCAGATCGGATCCCCTGCCCGCATACGTCGACAGGATACTGGCCGCTGACGGCAGCGACACGTCCGCGAGCGATTGCTGCACTGCAGGGCTCGCCGCGATTCGCTGGTCGATGGCGGTCTGGCTGATCGGCGCCGGCGCGACGCGGCCCAGCGCGACCAGGTCGTAGCCTTCTTCCAGCAGGTCGGGATTCCACAGCGTGGTGTCGGGAAACACCTGGGCAAACGTGGCGATCTCACTCTTGACCGCGCGGGTGTCGGTTTCGTACAGCGGGATCCACTGGGTGACCACGCCGCCAGGGTTGAGGTGCGCGCGGGCCAACTGCAGATACTCGAGCGAATAGAGGGTGGCAGCGCCCCGTACCCATGGATGGATCGGGTCCGACGTGATGATGTCGAAGGTCTCCTGCGTGGTCTGCAGAAAGTGTCGCGCATCGTCGAAGATCAGCTCCACGCGCGGGTCGTCGAAGACGTGGTGGTTCTCTTCGCCGAAGTAGGCGCGCGCACTCCGCGGCACCATGGGCTCGATCTCGCAGACGACCATGCGTTCCACTTCGGGATGGATGGAGAGTGCGCCCGCCGTGACGCCGGCGCCGACGCCGACGATCAGAATCGAACGTGGGTTCGGATGCACCAATGCCGGCACGTGGCCGAGCATCCGCTCGAGCCGCATGTCCACGTCGAGGTCCGAAGCCTCGACCTTGCCAGCAATATGAAACTGACGCGTGCCGCCGATATGCTCGGTCACGGCCACCGATGCGGTGGCGCCCTCCGCGAGGTACAGGAAGCTCTTGATTGATGCCCACGAGTTGACGGAGCGGCCATAGGCGATGAGCCGTCCGGGCACGGCCGGCACGATCGCCACGGCGACTGCGGTCACGGCGACGGCCGCGCTGATCGACACGACGCGGCGCTGGCCGGCGAGCGTCCACAGCAGTCCCAGTCCCGCCATGGCAGCGACCACCACCAGGAACTGCTGGGCGACCTGGCTGCCGACGACCGGGATGCCGATCAGGGTCAGGGTGAGCGTGCCGGCAAGCGCGCCTGCCGTGTTGATGGCGTTGATGCGCGAGACGTGCCGCGTGAGGTCGCCCGCGCCCCTGACCGCCAGTGTGAGCGGAAAGCTGGCACCCCAGAGCAGCGTGGCTGGCAACAGCGCGATCGCGCAGCGGAGCGCATCGAAGGCGAATGCGTACGACGGCGTCAAGCGCACCCGCGGCAGAAAGTCCTTCGTCGGTTGCCACAGTGGCAACGCGTTCACGATCATCCAGGCGCCGAAGCCAATCGCCGCCACGAGCAGCAGTTGAACGCGGCCGAGCGACAACGCCGGATCGCTCGAACGGCGGCCCAGTGCCGAGCCGGCGAGGCTGCCGGTGCCGAGTCCGGCCAGGAAGACCGCGAGGATCAGCGAGAAGGTGTAGACGCTGGCGCCGAAGAGCAGGGAGAGCTGGCGTGTCCACACCACCTCAGCGCCGAGCGCCGTGAAGCCAGACAGGGCCGCTACGACGTAGATCGGCACTAGCGAGGGTGCCAAGGGTGCCAAGGGTGCCAAGGGTGCCAAGGGTGCGGGTGCCGCAGGTGCCCGAGAGGCCGAGCGGGTTGCCATCGCCCAGGCGGCGATGGCGACGGCGATGTTGATCACGACCGCGACGGCGCCGGCAATGACCGTGTCGTACACGCGCAGCAAATAGAAGCCGGCCAGCACCGTGCCGACCGCACCGCCGGCGAGGTTGGCCGTGTAGATCAATCCGGTCTGTGATGCGCCGGCGCGGGTGGCGCCGAGCCACCTGGCCGCGATGGGCAATGTCGCGCCCATCAACATCGTGGGTGGCGCGAGCACCAGCGCGCACACCAGCCCGCGCAACAAGACGCCACCATAGCCGTAGCCGACGACTGTGACATACGCCTGTTGCACGACCGGCAAGAGCAGCGGAATCAGCAAGCCGCACACGCCGATGCCAGCTTCAAGCGCGGCGATCACGCGCAGGGGATGAGCAGCGGCCGGTAGCAGAGGCGGGAGCCAGGCACTGCCAAGGGCCATGCCGCCCATGAAGCTGCACAACAGTACCGCCACCGAAATGGACGATGCCCCGACCACCAGCTGAACCAGGTGAAACCAGACCGTCTCGTAGATGAGGGCGGCGCAGCCGCTGGCGAAGAAGAGCAGGACGAGAGGGCGGACCAGCATGCGCCTGTGGATTGTAGTGCAGGCCAAGTCTTGGATGGACAATGGGTAGTGTATCATTTGTATATGAAAGCTATACAGATCACAATGGATGATGATCTACTGGCGCGGCTCGATCGCGACGTCGAGGTGCAGCGCGATGGCCGCTCCGCCGTGTTGAGGCGTGCAGCGGACTTGTATCTCCGGCAGCGCCAGGCCGGCTCCATTTCGGCCGCTTACCGGAACGCCTACGCTGACAAACCCGCACCCGGCGACGAGTTTGCGGGATGGGAGAAGGAAGGCGTATGGCCCGCCGAATAGCCCGGGGCGAAATCTGGAGCTATCGCTTCAAGTCGCCCGACAAGCGCCGCCCCGTTTTGGTGCTGTCCCGCGCTGAAGTGATCCCGCTCCTTCAGACGGTGATGGTGGCGCCCGTTGCCTCGACACGGCGGGGGGCTCCAAGCGAGGTCAACGTCGGCGTCGATGAAGGGCTGAAGCACGACTCGGCTATCAATCTCGACCATGTCCAGACGGTGGAGCAAGAGCGGCTGGTTGGCTTTGTCGGGACCCTGAGCCCGGCCAAGATGCAGCAGGTCTGTCGCGCGCTCGGCGTGGCGACGGGGTGTGCCTGACGGCGCGCAGTTTGTGCCGGCATTGGATGTAATCGTCGTTGGTCTCGGCGGCATGGGCAGTGCAGCGGTCGCGCACCTGGCCGCTCGTGGTCAGCGCGTGCTCGGTCTCGAGCAATTCCATGTCGCTCACACGCATGGCTCAAGCCACGGGCGCTCGCGGGTCATTCGCCTGGCGTATTTCGAGGATCCCGCCTACGTGCCTTTGCTGCGGCGCGCGTACGAGCTGTGGCGCCGACTCGAGACCGACACGGGGAGGAACGTGTTGCGGATGACGGGTGGCTTGATGATCGGCGCACCTGAGAGCGAGGTCGTGAGCGGCAGCCTTCGCAGCGCACGCGAACACGGCCTCGCACACGAACTGCTTGATGCGAAGGAGATTGGTCGCCGGTTTCCACCGTTCACCCCATCGGCGGGAACGGTGGCGCTCTACGAACGCGACGCGGGTTCACTGTCTCCAGAAGAAGCGATTCGCGGGCATTTGGACGTCGCGGCCGACCACGGAGCAAGGCTGCACTTCGATGAGCAAGTGTGGTCGTGGCAGGTGGCCGAGTCCGGCCGGGTCGCGGTGACCACGTCACGGGGGACCTATGAAGCCGGGCGGCTGGTGCTGGCTCCGGGGGCGTGGGCTCCTGAGATGTTCCAGCTGGATTGGTTGCCCCTCAGGGTGGAGCCGCAGGTGCTGTATTGGCTCGAGCCATCAGGCGGAGCGGCCGCATACGCGGCGGATCGCTTTCCCATCTACATCTGGGATCTCGGCGACGGCGTGCAGTTCTACGGATTCCCGGCCGATGAGGATGGCCGCGTGAAGGTCGCCTTCTTCCGGACCCCGAACGGAGACGAGTCGTTTCTGCGCGCTGCGCTGGCGCCGTGCTTGCCGTCGCTCGCCACCGGCACCCTCATGGAAATGGTGTCGTGTAAATACACACTCACGCCCGACCAGCATTTCGTCATCGGGCAACACCCTGGTCACGAGCAAGTCGTGATCGCCTCGCCGTGCTCGGGGCACGGGTATAAGTTCGCCAGCGTCGTGGGGGAGATCCTCGCGGACTTGGCGACCGATGGAGTGACGCGCCACCCCATCGACTTGTTTTCGCCGAATCGGTTTAGAGCCCGGCGAGCTTGAAGATCGCCTTGGCAAGACCCGAGTAGTCTTCGTCGCCTTCACCCGCGGTGATTTGCGCTTGCACCAGTTGCTGCACGACGGCGCTGGTGTAGGCGGGCACGCCGTTCTCTGCCAGCGTAGTCATGGCAATCCCCAAATCCTTCTTGAAGAACTTGGCCTTGAAGCCCGGCTTCCAGTTGCCGGTGATCATGCGTTCGCCGTGCACGTCGAGCACGCGACTTTGGGCGAAGCCGCCCATCAACGCCGCGCGCACCTTCATGGGATCGACACCGGCCTTGCGCGAGAGCGCGATGGCCTCGGCGACCACTGACATGGTGCCGCCCAGCACGATCTGGTTGCACGCTTTGCAGACCTGTCCGGCCCCCGAGTCGCCGACGTGGACCAGTTTCTCGGGTGACCCCATGGCTTCAATAACCGGCCGCATGGTCTCGACGGCGGGGGCATCGCCGCCGATCATGAACGCGAGCGTGCCGGCAATGGCGCCAATCTCGCCGCCGCTGACCGGACCGTCCAGGAACTGGCCGCCACGTTGAGCGGTGGCTGCCGCCAGCCGCTTCGCGGTGGCCGGCGCGATGGTCGATGAATCAAGGATGACGGTGCCCGGCTGCATGGCGCCAAAGATGCCATGCGCGCCCTCCAGCACCAGCGACACGTCCGGGCCGTCCGGCAACATGGTCACGATCCGCGAGGCCGCTGTGGCGATGTCGGCGGGGGAGCTGGCCGCCGTGGCACCGGCTGCTACCAGTTCATCGACCGGACCGCGGCTGCGGCTGTGGACGACGACGGCGAAGCCCTTCTTGAGTAGGTTGAGGGCCATGGGCTTGCCCATGAGGCCCAGGCCGATGAATCCAATGGGTGAGGACATGGCCGGAAGGATACCGAAATCTGCCACGGCCGCGCGATTCAATTCTCCGAAGTGTCGCAATTTCTGCCACTTACGGGTGTCGGATACCCGAACTGCGGGCATCCTGCCGTATAATGACGGTCAAGGGGGCAACGGCGGCGGACGAGTCTCGCCGAAGCCGTTGGCGAAGGCGGATGTTCGAGCGGTATACCGAACGAGCCAGGCGGGTGTTGTTTTTTGCCCGCTACGAAGCAAGTCAGCTCGGAAGCATTTCGATTGAAACCGAGCATCTGCTTCTAGGGTTGATCCGTGAGGGCAAGGGCCTCACGAGCCGGATCTTTGCCCGATCCCACCTGTCCCTCGAAAACATCCGCAAAGACATCGAAGGCCGCACGGTCTTCCGCGAGAAGGTTTCGACGTCGGTCGAGATCCCGTTCAGCGCCGAGACCAAGCGCGTGCTCCAGTACGCCGCGGAAGAGGCTGACCGGCTCCTGCATAACTACATCGGCACCGAGCATCTGTTACTGGGCATCCTCCGCGAGGAACGCTCGGTGGCGGCCACCATCCTGATGGAAAAGGGGATGCGCCTCCACCAGGTGCGCGAAGACATCGTCCAGTTACTGAACGAGAAGACATCGCTGACGCGCGTGAAGGAGACGCCGCTGCTGGCCGAGTTCAGCCGCGACCTGACCGAGGCGGCGATGAAGAACTCGCTCGACCCGCTGGTTGGCCGCGACTACGAATTGGAGCGCGTCCAGCAGGTGCTGTGCCGCCGCACCAAGAACAACGCCGTGCTGATCGGCGAGCCCGGGGTTGGCAAGACCGCCATTGTCGAGGGCCTCGCGCAGAAGATCGTTTTCGGCGACGTGCCGCATTTCCTCGCCGACAAGCGCCTGCTGGCACTCGACATCTCGTTGATTGTCGCGGGCACGAAGTATCGCGGCCAGTTCGAAGAGCGGCTGAAGGCGATCATGAAGGAACTGGTCGACAACCCGCACATCATCGTCTTTATCGACGAGTTGCACACGCTGGTCGGCGCGGGCTCGGCGGAAGGGTCGCTCGATGCGGCCAACATCCTGAAGCCGGCCCTCAGCCGCGGCGAGATTCGCTGTATTGGCGCGACCACGCCGGCCGAGTATCGCAAGTACATCGAGAAAGACCGCTCGCTCGAGCGCCGCTTCCAGGCGATCAAGGTCGAACCGCCGTCAGAAGGGGAAACCATCTCCATTCTGCTGGGGATCAAGGAGCGCTACGAGCAGTTCCATCACGTCGAGTACACCCGCGAAGCGCTTGAAGCGGCGGTCTATCAGTCGAGTCGCTACATTACCGACCGGTTCCTGCCCGACAAGGCGATTGACCTGGTTGATGAAGCCGGCGCGCGCGCCAAGCTGCGCGAAGCGGGCTACAGCGGAGAGTTCGGTGAAATCAACAAGAGCATCCGCGTCGCCGTCGAGCAGATGGAAAGCGCGGTCTCGCAGAAAGACTTCGACAAGGCGCAGTTCTACCGTGAGCAGGAGCAGGTGGCGCGCGAGAACCTGCAGTTCGTGCGCGAGAAGTTCGATGTCCGTTCCCATGCGCGCAAAGTCGTCGTGTCGCGGGCCGAGATCGACGAGGTGGTCTCGAAGTGGACCGGCGTGCCGCTGTCGTCGATCAACCAGGACGAGAGCGACAAGCTGATTCGCATGGAGGCCGATCTCCACAAGCGCGTGATCAGCCAGGAACGCGCCATCTCCGCGGTGTCGCGCGCCATTCGCCGCTCCCGCGCGGGCCTCAAGAGCCCGAACCGGCCGGTCGGCAGCTTCATGTTCCTGGGCCCTACGGGCGTCGGCAAGACCGAGCTGGCGCGCGCCCTCGCGCAGGTCCTGTTCGGCAGCGAGAACGCGCTGATCCGCTTCGACATGTCGGAATACATGGAGAAGCACTCGGTCTCGAAGCTGATCGGCTCGCCGCCCGGATACGTCGGGCACGAAGAGGGCGGCCAGCTGACCGAGAAGGTGAAACGGAATCCGTACTCAGTGGTGCTGCTCGACGAAATCGAGAAGGCGCACCCCGACATCTTTAATATCCTGCTGCAGGTGTTCGAGGACGGTCACCTGACCGACGGTCTCGGCAATCGCGTTAACTTCAAGAACGCGATCCTGATCATGACCTCGAACATCGGCGCGCGCTTCATCCAGAAGAAGGCGTCGATGGGCTTCCAGACGTCGGAGGCCGGCGATGCGAAGGGCGTGCAGGAAATGGTGCTCGGCGAGGTGAAGCGCACCTTCAACCCCGAGTTCATCAACCGCGTGGACGAGTTGATCGTCTTCGAAGCCTTAAACGACGGTGACCTGCGGAAGATCCTGACACTGCTGGTGGAGCAGCTCAACCTGAACCTGCTCGACCGCCGCATGAAGGTTCTGGTGTCGCCCGAGGTGGCGGACTGGATCATCGACATTACGTGCAAGGACCGTTCGTATGGCGCACGCCCGTTGCGCCGGGCCATTCAGCGCTACATCGAAGACCCCCTGGCCGAGGAGCTGATCCGTGGTCAGCTGCAGGGGGGCGAGATCGAGGTCTACCTGGAAGGCGGCCAATTGGCCTACCGTCCGGCCGGCCAGCCGGTCGTCGCAGGCCGCCGATTGAGCTCGAACGTCTGAAATTTAGTGGGCCCGCCTCCGGCGGGGGTTTTTACAGTCCCGCCTACGGCGGGGTTGCGGTAGCATTAAGGGTTGATTAGCCAGCGTTCGGCAGGTGTGTACGCTTTGATTCCATTATTTCTGATTGTTGCGGCGCTGTTGGCCGTCCCCGCTTTCGCGGACGGATCGCCCTCCGCTTCGGCGCGGCAGGCCGTGGCAGAGCAGGCGCAGGCCGCCCCAGCGCGGCGACAGCCGCCCGCAGGCTCGGGCCCGGTAATCTCGCAGACCGAATTACGGTTCCACCCGGTCAACGAATCGATCATCGAGCCGCAGACCTATCTCTATTACATCCAGACCGCGCTGAGCCGCCCCTCCGAAGGGGTGTGGACGCCGTACAACGAGGCGACGGAGAAGTCGCTGCTCGACGACTTCAAGCGGCTGTGGGCCACCAGCTTCCTCGACAACCTGTGGATTGAAACACTCGACGAGCCTTACGAGAACGGCGTGCTGGGCAAGCGCGTGATTTACCACATGGAAGAGCGTCCGCGCGTGAAGATCGTGGACTACACGGGCTCGACCAAGGTCGAGCGCACGAAAATTGACGAAAAGATGAAGGAGCTGGGCATCTCGCTCCGTCTCGACTCGTTCCTCGATCAGGCCACCGTCCGCCGCGTGCAAGGGCTCGTCAAGAGCTTCATGGCCGAGAAGGGCTACGAGTTCGCCGAGGTGACCTCGATCGTCGAGCCGCTACCGACCGGTCCCAAGCTGGTCAAGGTCGTGTTCGACGTGAAGGAAGGTCCGAAGGTGAAGATTCGGACCATCAATTTCAACGGCAACGCCGAAATCGGCGACCGCGCCCTCGGCCGGCAGATGAAGTCGACCAAGGCGCACAACTGGCTGTCGTGGATTGGCGGCAAGGGCACTTACCAGGCATCGAAGTTCGAGGAAGACGCCGAGAAGGTTGTCGAGTACTACCGCAACGAGGGCTACATCTCGGCAAAGGTCGGCACGCCCGAGATCAAGACCCTCGAAGACAGCGTGGACAAAGAGACGCGGTGGGTCGAGCTCTCGGTACCGATCGACGAAGGTCCGCGCTACAAGGTGGGCGAGTTCAAGTTCGACGGCAACAAGATCGTCAAGACCGAGTTCCTCGAGCCGCTGTTCAAGTTGAAGCCGGGTGACTGGTACAGCGACAAGCCGATTCGCAATGGCCTGATCAAGGCCCGCGAAGTCTACGGTGCCGGTGGCTACTTCGAGTTCACCGGGTTCCCCGACCTCGAGCCGGTCGCCGCTGCCGCCGGTCCGGTGGCTGGCCCGGCTGAGCCGACCGTCAACGTCACCATGCGGATGCAGGAGGGCGAGCAGTACTTCGTGAATCGCCTGACCTTCATCGGCAACACGACGACCCGCGACAATGTCATCCGGCGCGAAGTGCGCCTGGTGGAAGGCGCGCCGTTCAACACCGAATCACTGAAGTACAGCGTCAAGCGCCTCAACCAGCTGGGCTACTTCAAGCCGCTCGAAGAGGGGAAGGGCATCGACGTCCAGAAGACGCCGGGCGAGAAGAATCAGGTCGATGTCACCCTCAAGCTGGAAGAGCAGAATCGCAACCAGCTGACGTTCGGCGCCGGTGTCTCGCAATTCGAAGGCTTCTTCGGACAGTTGTCGTTCCAGACCTCGAACTTTCTCGGCCGCGGCGAGGCGCTCACCGTGTCGCTGCAGATGGGCTCGCGGTCGGAGAATTACCAGGTCGCCTTCTCGGAGCCGTTCCTGTTCGACCGCAACATCACCGGCGGCGTCGACGTCTACAAGCGGGCGCTGCGCTACATCGACCAGTTCACGCAGGAGGCCACCGGCGGCAACGTCACCATGGGCTTCCCGCTGGCCGGGTTCTCGCGCATGTTCATGGTCTACAGCTACGAGGCCGTCAAGGTGTCGGACCTGAACCCGCTCTACTATTCCGACGAGCTGGTGCGCCGCAATCCCTACCTCGCCGATTCGCTGCTGATTGGCGAAGGCGGCCGCCGCACCATCAGCAAGGTCACGCCGAGCTTCGTGCACAACACGGTAGACAACCCGATCTTTCCGAACAGCGGCACGCGCCTGACCGGCTCGATCGACCTGGCGGGCCTGGGCGGCAACACCAACTTCCTCAAGCCGCGCTTCGAATTTGCCCGCTTCCAACCGCTCAATCGGCGCACCTCGCTGGGGTTCCGCACGCAGTTGGAGTGGATCAAGCCGTACGGCAGCACGACCAGCATTCCAATCACCGAATCGCTCTACCTTGGCGGCGAGTACACGATTCGCGGCTACGACATCCGCTCGATCGGTCCTCGCGATCCGCAGAACCTATACCTGGTCCTCGGCGGCAACAAGAGCATGCTCTTCAACGCCGAGTACCTGATCAACATTGCCGGCCCGGTTCGCCTGGTGTTGTTCTACGACACCGGCCAGGTGCGGACCATCGGCCAGAAGTTCGGCTGGCAGGAAGACATCACCGAAACGGTGGACCCAAGCGCGCCGACCCTGTTCGACCCGTTCACCACGACCTCGTTGGTGAACCCGAACGCGCCACCGACGTTCCAGCGACCGATTGGCCAAACCAGTGCTTTCAAGACCTCGACCGGTGCCGAAATCCGGTTTTTCATGCCGGTGCTCAACGTGCCGTTCCGGCTGATCTTTGCCTATAACCCCCAGCGGTTCGGTGTGCTCGACAACAACCTGCGACCGGCCAAGAAGTTCACCTTCAAGTTCGCGGTGGGCTCGACGTTCTAGCCCGTTCAGCCAAGGAATCTCATGCGCTTATTCAAGTTCGTCGCGTTCGTGCTGCCGTTGGCGATGTTCGCCGTCGCCTGCGAGGGTGAGATCGCCAGCTTTCCGACGACGCCCGATCCGGTAACGGTCACCGAGACCTTCACCGGCACACTCAACATCAATGGCGCCGCGACCCACTCGTTCTCCACCTTCGCTACCGGGACGGTGACGGCGACGCTCACCTCGCTCGGCGAGGACCCGCCGGCGGCGGTTGGGCTGAGTATGGGCACGATGAGCGGGTCGACCTGCAGTCTGGTTCTGACCAACGATCGGGCCGTGGTCACCAGCATCGTCACCGGGACGGTCACGACCCTGGTCGGCAGCCTGTGCGTGCGCATCTACGACGTCGGCAGCCTCACTGCGTCGGTGCCGTATGAAATCCGGGTCGAACACAAGTAGTGTAAAATCGTTGGCTTAGCGTTAGTGACTGAAAGGACCCTTGTAATGAGAGCTTTTGCTGTTGTTGTTGCGCTCAGCGTGGTGCTGACCGCAAATCCCACCTTCGCCCAGGCGCCCGCGGTGCCGGCTCCGGTCAAGCCCATGGCCCCAGCGGCTGCGCCGGCGCAGACGGCGCCCACGCCGGCTCCGGCCCAGCCGCCCGCCCCGCGTCCCTTCCCGCAGGGCGCCAAGGTGGCGTATGTGGTCTTGCAGCGGATCGCGAACGAATCGGCCGATGGCCGGGTCGCGACCACGCGCATCCAGGCGCTGCAGCAGAAGAAGGCCGCCGAGCTGACCAACAAGCAGACGCAGCTGGCGAGCCTGCAGGCGAAGCTGGAAAAAGAAGGCTCCGTCATGAGCGCGTCGGCCGCGGGTGACCTGCAGAAGCAGATCGAGAAGATCAACGTCGAAGTGCAGCGCTTCACGCAGGACGCCCAGGCGGAAGTGCAGGAGCTGCAGCAGAACCTGCAGGGCGAGTTCCAGCAGCGCCTTGAACCGGTCCTCCAGCTGGTGGCCGCCGAGATGGACTTGCAGTTCATCTTCAACGGTCCCGACGCCGGGCTGGTGTGGGCCGATGCCGCCCTCGACATCTCGAGCGAAGTCATCAAGAAGCTCGATTCGGCCAAGCCCGTCACGGCGAAGCCGGCCGCACCCACCAAGCCGCCCGGCCGGTGATCGCCGGATTCCCCGCGGTTCTCGATCGCCTGAACCATCGCTTTCCCTCGCTCCTTGTCGACACCATCGACGAGCATGAGCCGGGAAAGCGAATGGTGGCGATCAAGAACGTCACCGTCAACGAAGATTTCTTCCAGGGCCATTTTCCGGGCAAGCCGCTGATGCCCGCGGTGCTCATGATCGAGGCGCTGACGCAGGTGGCCACGGCGCTGCTGCTCGACCGCGGCGGTCCGTACGCCACCTCGCGAGTCCACTTGCGCGGGGTTGACGGGGCCAAGTTCCGCCGCCAGGTGGTGCCCGGCGACCGCCTCAGGCTGACCGTCACGCTGAAGCAGCCGAAAGGCTCGCTGGTGCGCGCGGCCGCGACCGCCGAAGTCGACGGCCAGGCGGTGGCCGAAGCAGAGCTGGTGCTGATGATCACCCCCAGCGCCGAGATCGACCCCTCGGCGCGCGTGCACGACGGCGCCGTGGTTGGCGCCGGCACCATCGTCGGCGCCTTCGCGACGATTGGTCCGCAGGTGCGGATCGGCCGCAACTGCAAGATTGGCGCGTCGGCCGTGATCGACGGCAACACCACCATTGGCGACGGCACCGAGGTCTATCCCTTTGCGTCGATCGGCTTGCCGCCCCAGGACCTGAAGTACCGGGGCGAAGACACCCGGCTGGTGATCGGCGAGGGGAACATCTTCCGCGAGTTCGTCACGATTCACCGCGGCACCGCCGGCGGTGGCGGCCTGACGACCATCGGCGACGGCAACCTGTTCATGAACTACGTGCACGTCGCGCACGACTGTCACGTCGGCAACGAAACGATCTTTGGGCCGCACGCCACGCTCGGCGGTCACGTCTCGGTGTCGGACTTCGTCAATGTCAGCGCGGGATCCGCGGTTCACCAGTTCTGCCGCGTCGGTTCGTATGCGTTCATTGGCGGCTATTCGGTGATCACCAAGGACGCGTTGCCGTACGGACGCACGGTGGGCAGCCGGCCGGCGCGCGTGTTCGGCCTGAACCTGATTGGCCTTCGCCGCCGCGGCTTCACCGACGACACTCTCAGGAAGCTGCGCGGGGCGTATCGCTACCTGCTGCAGTCGAAGCTGAACACCAGCCAGGCGATGGCGCGCATCGAGCAGGATTCGGCGCTGGCATGTCCGGAGGTTGACAACCTGGTGCAGTTCATTCGCGGCGCCTCGCGCGGCGTCATTCTGCGGCGCGGCGGAAAGAAGGCGGAAGAGTCCGCCGAAGACTGATGAAGATCGGCCTGATTGCGGGGAACGGCCGGTTCCCGTTCCTGGTGCTCGATGCCGCGCGGTCGCTCGGCTACGACGTCACCATCATTGCCCTCAAGGAAGAAGCGTCGCCGGAGATCGACGAGGCGGCCGCCCGCGAGCCGAAGGCGACGGTCCACTGGATTTCGATTGGGCAGTTGGGCGCCTTCCTCAAGATCCTCAAGGATGCCGGGCTGACGCAGGCCGTGATGGCCGGGCAGGTCAAGCACATCAAGATCTTCGGCGGCTTCGTGCCCGACCTGACGGCCATGTCGCTGCTGTCGCGGGTCAAGGCGATGAATACCGACGCGCTGATCGCGGCGGTGGCCGACCTGATGCGCGAGCATGGGGTCGAGCTGATCAACTCCACCGCCTTCCTCGAGCCACTGCTCGCCGGGGCCGGGCAGTTGAGCCAGCGCGCGCCGAACGAGGCCGAGCGCAAGGACCTCGAGTTCGGCTACCGCATGGCCGACGCCATTGCCGGACTCGACATCGGCCAGACCATTGCCGTGAAGCACCAGGCCGTGGTGGCGGTGGAAGCGATGGAAGGCACCGACGAGACCATCAGCCGCGCGGGACACCTCGCGGGAGCCGGCGTCACCATTGTCAAGGTGGCGAAGCCCAACCAGGACCTGCGCTTCGACGTGCCGGTCGTGGGACTGGTGACGATTCAGGCCATGCGGGTGGCGGGTGCCACCGTGCTGTCGCTCGATGCCGGCCGGGCGCTGATTTTCGATCGCGAGGCCTTCTTCGCGTCGGCCAATGAGGCCGGCATCGCCATCGTCGGCAGGAGCCTGCCGCGCCGAAGCGATAGCGGAGGCGGGCGATGAGGGCGGTGGTCATTGGCGTGGGTCATCTGGGCAAACACCACGCGC
>SHUG01000086.1 GCA_009694735.1 Acidobacteriota bacterium
TATAATCTCGGCGTTCGAGAACGGGAGAGTGTGATGGCAGATCGACTCGTTGGCAGCAACTACATTACCCCAGACCTGGTGGCCAAGGTCACCGGTCGCGCGCGCTACGCCGAAGACTTCCGCGCCGACGGCATGCTGTTCTGCAAGCTGATGCTCAGCGAGCGGCCGCACTCGCGGGTGTTGCGCATCGACACTCGCCGCGCCATGGCCTTGCCCGGCGTGCGCGCCATCATCACCGCGGACGATGTGCCGAAGCTGGGTGGGACGGCCGAGCATTGCCTGACCAACGAGCCACTGTATGCCGGTGAGCCGATTCTGGCGGTGGCCGCGATCAGCGAAGAGATCGCCGCCGATGCCATCGACTTGATCCGCCTGGACGTCGAGCCGCTGCCATTTGTCATCGATCCGATCGAGAGCCTCCGCCCCGATAGCCCCGACGCGCGGACCGACGGGAACGTCTGGGCGCCCGCCTCCGCCGAGGCTGCGGCGGGCAGGCCGGGTGCCGCGGTGGGACAGCCACCGCTCCCCTCCATTCAGCGTCTCAAATGGACCGAAGCCGATTTCGCCGAAGCGGCCGAGGGCCGCATGCCGATGGGGAAAGCGATGGAGGAATGGGCGTTTGGCGATCTCGACGCCGCGTTCAAGAGCGCCGACCTCGTCCTCGACGAAACGTTCATCGTCCCATCCACCGGTCATCACCCGCTCGAGACGCGCAGTGCGATGGCGTTCTGGCAGAACGGCAAGCTGCACCTCCACTGTTCGACACAGAGCGTGGTGCGCACGGTCGACGCGGTGGCGCGCTGGGTCGGCATTGACCCGAAAGACCTCGTGCTGATCTCCGAGTACACCGGCGGCGGATTTGGCAGCAAGGGCGGCGGCGCGGTGTCGATGGCGATTCCGGCGTTGCTCTCGAAGAAGGCCAACGCGCCGGTGATGATGCGGATCAGCCGCGAGGAAGAAAGCTACATCGGCCGGGCGCGCACCAACATGGCGGGCCGCGCGAAGGTGGGCTTTGCCAAAGACGGCCGCATCCTCGCCCTCGACCTCTTCATTGTCCAGGATAACGGTCCGTACGGGCCGATGGGCGACCACCGCTCCGCCGGCAATGCGGCGTCGCTGATCTACCAGCCGTCAGCCATGCGCTGGCGCGCGGTGAACGTGTTGACGAACACGCCGCCGCGAACGCAACAGCGCTCACCTGGCCCGATGCAGGCCAACGGGATTATCGAGGGGGTGATCACGAAGGCCGCCAAGCAGCTCGGCCTCGATCAAGTGGCGATTCGGCGCATGAACTCACCACAAGGTAAGGCTCTCTACGGCCCGCCCGATGCCAAGGGTGGACGGCGGCACATCACGAGCGCATTCGTGAAGGAAGCGCTCGACCGCGGCGTCGAGCTGTTCGACTGGCAGACGCGCGTGGCACGGGCCGGGCAGCGTCGGGGATCGAAGGTGCGCGGTGTCGGCGTGGCCATTGGTCCGCACGGCGCCGGCTCGATTGGCTTTGACGGCCTGATGACCATTCGGCCTGACGGTAAACTCTACGTCCAGTCGGGCGTCGGCAACCTCGGCACGCACTCGGTGATCGATCTGGCGCGTGTCGCCGCCGACGTCCTCGAGATGCCGTGGGAGAAGGTCGAAGTCAATTGGGGCGACACCAGCAAGGGCCTGCCGTGGACGTGTCTCTCGGTCGGCAGCCAGACCACCCACGCGATGACGCGCGCCAACCACGCCGGCGCGATGGATGCCAAGCGCAAGCTGCAGGAAATCGCGGCGAAGGATCTGGGCGGCGCTCCAGACGACTACCTGCTCGGCGGCGAGCGCGTGTTCCGCAAGGGCAGCCCCTCGCGCGGGCTGAGGTATGCGCAGGCCGCGCGGCGCGCCATCGAGCTGGGCGGCCGCTACGACGGCCACGAGCTGCCGCAGGACATCCACGCCGTCACCAAGGGCGCCGCGGCGATCAACGCCGGCCTGGGGTTGATGGGCGTGGCCAAAGACGTCTATCCGCGCGACGGTGACACCTATTCCTTCGTCGCCGGCTTCGCCGAAGTGGAAGTGGATGTCGAAACCGGCGTGGTCACGCTGGTGGATTTCCTGAGCGTCGGCGACGTTGGCACGGTCGTGAATCCGCGCAGTCTGACCGCTCAGTTGAACGGCGGCTGTTGCCTTGGGATCGCGCATGCGATGTATCAAAAAATTGTTTACGATCCGCACTACGGCCTGTCGCTGGCGCGGCGGTTCCATCACAGCAAGCCAATGACGATTCTCGACATTCCACGGATGCGGGCCGAGGCGCTGAACATCGCCGATCCGGAAACACCGGTGGGCGCGCGCGGCGTCGGCGAGCCGCCGGTGGGTGCGGGTTTCGGCGCCGTGTTGAACGCCATCGCCGATGCCGTCGGCGTGGACGCGTTCCGCCGGGCGCCGGTCACCTCCGATGTCGTGCTGATGTCGCTCACTCACGGCCAGAGGATGCACGAGCCGTTGCAGGCGCATTTGTAGGGCTCGCGCCTGCGGCGCTCGTGGGCTCGGCGCTGAGCGCCTCGTGGGAGTCGCTCGCTACGCTCGCTCCTGGGCGCGCCCTTCGACTTCGCTCAGGGCTCGTGGGTTCACGGCCCGACGCGGACATTCACTCGCGTTCGTTCCGTGAACTCCGAGTCAGTGGCCGTGAGTTCCAGCTCGTAGACACCCGGCGCCGAGAACGTTGCTTTGGTTCTGGCCGCGCCAGGAATGGTGAACGTCACGCTGCCGGGGCCGTTCAGCATCTTCCACTCGACCAGCAGGCCCTTCCCTCGCGGCAAACCCTCGTCGTGCGCGCTGCCAAACAGGTTCAATTCTTCGTTGAGGGCGACCGACAGCACGGGCGGGTTGTTCGGCCGCGCCGTGACGCCGAGCACACGCACCGTCGGCGGCCGGTTCAGACACACGCCGCGCGGGACCTTGGCGTAGTCCAGTTTCGAGAGCGCCGGGGCGCCTTCGACCAGGTTCCAGTTGGACTGCAGCATGCGCTCGCTGGTGCCGGTGGTCGTGCCGCCGTAGCCGAGCGTCCATTTCATCTTGCCGTCGAACTCCGGGCCGACGACCATCACGCACTGGAAGCGCCAATGACCGGGCTTGAACGTGGTGGGCTGCAGGCGATCGCTCGGGGCCGGACCGAAGGTATTCGACGGGCCGGGAGGGATGGTGACGACATCGGCGTTGTGGCTGAAGTAGGCGAACGACAGCGTGTAGCTGCCGTCCGGATTCTTGAGAAAGCCGTCGTAGGCCGGGTAAATGGGCTGGTTCTGCTGGGCATGGCCGACCGTTACAAGTGCAAATACCGCAGCCAACACGCATCCGCGAGCCTTCATCGTGGTCCCCTTACGGGCGGGCTGAAGCCCGCCCCGACAACCGTCGCCAGTGCTAGAGTATGCCCGAGCGGACTACCGCAGACAATCAGGAGGCTCGATGGTCACCGTTAAAAGACTTACCGGCGTCGTCGGACTGGCGCTTGCCGCCAGTCTCGTTTTCTCCGCGGAACCGGTCACCCACGCGCAGGCCCCTGCCGCGCAGGCTCCGACGTTTAACAAGGACGTCCTGCCTATTGTGCAGCGCTCCTGCCAGACCTGCCATCGGCCGGGCACGCATGCGCCCATGTCGCTGCTGAACTACCGCGACGCGCGCCCCTGGGCGCGCTCCATGAAGCAGAAGGTGACCAGCCGCGAAATGCCGCCGTGGCACATCGATCGCAGTATCGGGGAATACCTTGAAGACCCGTCGTTGAGCGACAAGGAGGTCGCGTCGATCGCCGCGTGGGTCGATGGCGGTGCCGTTGAAGGCCGCGCGTCCGATGCCCCACCGCCCCGCACCTTCTCGTCCAACAGCGAGTGGACCTACGGCCAGCCCGACCTGATCGTCCGGATGGAGAAGGGCTTCAAGATTCCGGCCGACGGCCCCGACTTCATTCCCGAGGAACATGTCGATCCCGGCCTGACCGAAGACCGCTATGTGAAGTGGGTGCAGATCATTCCCGATGCGCATCGCGCCGTTCATCACGCGCATGTCTATGTCGACCTGCCCGAAGGCACTGACAAAGAGGGCCTCGGCATGGGCATGGGGTCGAACGTCGGCAACTCGCTGGACCTGATCGAATACGGCGCCGGCAACGACGCCGACGTCTTCCCCGATGGCACCGCCAAGATCCTCAAGAAGGGCGCGCAGTTCCGCTTCGAGGCGCACTATCATCCCTATGGCGAAGCGACGTTCGACCGCATGCGCGTGGGCATCAAGTTCTATCCCAAGGGCGTCGTGCCCAATCGCGTGGTGACCTCGCACCGCATCCGCACCGGTGTTGGCAACGACTGGGTGCTCAACCGTGAGCGAATCGAAGACCTCTTGCTGCGCGTGGGCGAGAAGATCTCGATCGACGAGCCGTCGATGCCGACCGGCGCGTTGATTGCCGAGAATCCGCTCCACGCCGCCGCGCTCCTCAGCATCCCGCCCAACTCGGTCGTGCAGCACGAACGCTTCTGGCCGCTGCCCAAGCCAGCCTTGATCATCAGCTTTCAGCCGCACATGCACTTCCGCGGCTCGAAGATGATCCTCGAGGCGATTCATCCTGATGGCCGCCGCGAGGTGCTGACCAGCGCGACGCAGTACGAGCAGAACTGGCAGGTCACCTACAAGTACAAGACGCCGCACCTGTTCCCCGCCGGCACCATCCTTCACACGGTGTCGACGCACGACAACACCGCCAACAATAAGCACAATCCCGATCCCACCGCCTGGATTGGCTGGGGCAGCCGGACGATGGATGAAATGGGCCATGGCTGGACGGACGTGGCATTCCTGAGCGACGCGCAGTATCAGGAAGAGCTCGCGTTGCGCCGGGCTCAGCGGAAAACGACGGACGCACGTCAGTAGGGCCGCCTGGCACGGTTACATCAAGAACGATGCAGTTTCTGCGACGTACGCAAGAACTGAAGCGAATTCGATGTCACCGTGCCAGGCCCCGCCCAAGGGAGTTGCCATGACGAGGAACGGGTTGCGAGCAAGCTTGATGGCCGCGGGTGTCGCCGTGTTTGCGACAGCCGCCATGGTTTCGATCAGTGCCCGGCAACCGGCCGCGATCGCGGTTGACGCCGACGATCTCGGGGGCATCGTCCGCAGTTCGAAGGGCTCCGAGGCCGGCGTCTGGGTGATTGCCGAAACCACGGACCTGCCCACCAAGTACGTGAAGATCGTCGTCACCGACGATCAGGGCCGCTACCTCCTGCCCGACCTGCCCAAGGCCGGCTACAGCGTGTTCGTGCGCGGGTATGGCCTGGTCGATTCGGCGAGAGTGACGGCCGCCCCGGGCAAGGCGCTGAACCTCACGGCCGTCATCGCCCCCAACGCGCATGCCGCGGCGCAGTACTACCCCGCCGGCAACTGGCTCTCGATGTTGCGCATCCCCGAAGGCAGCGAGTTCCCTGGCACCGGTCCGCGGGGCAACGGCATCAACCCCAACGTGAAGAGCCAGGCGGAGTGGATGCGCCTGATCAAGTCAGGCGGCTGCACGGCGTGCCACCAGCTCGGGACGAAAGCGACACGTGAGATCCCGAAGGAGCTTGGAGACTTCCCCTCCCTCTCGCACGCGTGGGAGCGGCGGCTGGCGTCGGGCCAGGCCGGCGGCAACATGATCGGCGGCCTCACTCAGCTCGGCAAGGAGCGCGCGCTGCTGCTGTTTGCGGATTGGACCGACCGCATCAATCGCGGCGAGGTGCCGCCGGCGCCGGCGCGCCCCCAGGGCATTGAGCGCAACGTCGTCATCAGCATGTGGGACTGGGCAGATCCCAAGGCCTATCTGCACGACCAGGTCTCAACCGACCGGCGCCATCCCACGCTGAACGCCAACGGCCTGATCTACGGCGCGCTCGAGTTGAGCGCCGACTACACGCCGGTGCTCGATCCCGTGACCAATACGGTGAGCCAGATCAAGCTCACGGTGCGCGATCCCAACACGCCGCCGACCTCGCCGAAGATGCCGGCGCCGTCGCCGTACTGGGGCGAGGAAGTGATCTGGACGAGCACGAACAACGTGCACAACCCGATGCTGGACGAGCGCGGACGGCTGTGGCTCACCTCCGCCGTTCGTGGTCCGGAAAACCCGGCCTACTGCCGCGAAGGCTCGGACCATCCGTCGGCCAAGCTGTTTCCGCTGCAGCGTTCCGGCCGGCAACTGGCGATGTATGACCCGAAGACGAAACAGCTAACGCACATCGACACCTGCTTCGGCACGCATCACCTGATGTTCGCGGAAGACGCCAACAACACGCTGTGGACCAGCGGCGGCGGCCAGGTGGTGGGCTGGTTGAACCGGAAGATGTTCGATGAGACCGGCGACGAGCGAAAGTCGCAGGGGTGGACCGCGCTCATCATGGACACCAACGGCAACGGCCGGCGCGATGCTTACGTCGAGCCCGATCAGCCCGTTGACCCCACCAAGGACAAGCGCCACGGCGCGGCGTTCTATTCGGTGGCGCCGGCGCCGGACGGCTCCATCTGGGGCACGGTGCTCGGCTATCCCGGATCCGTGGTCCGGCTGAGTCCCGGATCGAATCCACCTGAGACCGCCCTCGCGGAAGTCTTCGAGCCGCCGTTCAGCGATCCGAAGCGGCCCGGGTTCTCCCCTCGCGGTGGCGACATCGATCGTAACGGCGTGTTCTGGGCCGCGCTCGCCAGCGGGCACCTCGCGAGCTTCGATCGCCGCAAGTGCAAGGGACCGCTCAACGGGCCCAAGGCCACCGGCCAGCACTGCGCCGAAGGCTGGACCCTCTACACCGAGCCGCTGCCGCAGTTCCGCGGCGTAAAAGACGGCGGCAGTGTCGAGGCGAGCTACTACACGTGGGTCGATCAGTTCGACACGCTCGGGCTCGGCCGGAATGTGCCGATCAACACCGGCAACGCCTCGGAGGCGTTGCTGGCGCTGAAAGACGGCAAGTGGGTGGTGCTGCGCGTGCCGTATCCGCAGGGCTTCTACACCAAGTGGATGGACGGCCGCATCGACGACCCCAACGGCGGATGGAAAGGCAAGGGCCTGTGGGCCACGGTCAGCACGAGGACGCCCTTCCACATGGAAGGCGGCAAGGGGACGACGAGCAAAGTGCTGAAGCTGCAGCTGCGGCCGGATCCACTGGCGAAGTGATGCGAGTCATCGTTCTCGTCGTCCTGGCGACCGTTACCCTTGGCGCGCAGCACGGGACCACCGGCGGTGAGTGGCGCACCTGGGGTGGCGACCTCGGCGTCACCCGCTATGCGCCGCTCGATCAGATCACCGCTGCCAACTTCAAGCAACTCGAGGTGGTGTGGCGGTTCAAGACCGACAGCCTCGGCTCGCGCCCCGACTTCAACTTGCAGACCACGCCGTTGATGATTAGCGGCGTGTTGTACGCCACCGCCGGCGAGCATCGCAATGCCGTGGCGCTCAACGCCGCCACCGGCGAGCTGCTTTGGATGCACCGGCTCGAAGAAGGCCGTCGCGCGCAGTTGTCGTCGCGCCGCCTCTCGGGACGCGGGGTCGGGTACTGGACCGACGGCAAGGGCGACGAGCGCGTCTTCTACGTGACCATCGGTTATCAGCTGGTGGGCCTCGACGCCAAGACCGGTCGTCCGCTCAAGGATTTCGGTGTCGACGGCGTCGTCGATCTGAAGAAGGACGCGGACCAGGACCTCGATCCGGTCGAGGGCGAAATCGCCTGGAACGGCGCGCCGGTAGTCGCCAAGAACGTGGTGCTGGTCGGTGCCGCCCACCGGGCAGGCACCGCGCCGCGCAGCCGCAAGAACGCCAAGGGCTACGTCCGCGCCTACGATGCGCGTACCGGCAAGCGGTTGTGGATCTTCCACACGATTCCGCTGCCCGGCGAGTTCGGCAACGACACCTGGGGCGAAGGCTCGTGGCAAGACACCGGTAACACCGGCGTGTGGACGCAGATGACCGTCGACGAACAGCTCGGCATCGCCTACCTGCCGGTGGAGATTCCGACCGGCGACTACTTTGGCGGCCATCGCCCCGGCAACAACCTGTTCGGCGAAAGCCTGCTCGCGGTGGATCTGCAGACCGGCAAGCGCATCTGGCACTACCAGCTCGTGCACCATCCCATTTGGGATTACGACATCCCGTGCGCGCCCATTCTCGTCGACATCACGGTAGGCGGCCGCAAAATCGCGGCAATCGCCCAGCCCACCAAGCAAGGGTTTGTCTACGTGTTCGATCGCAAGACCGGCGAGCCGGTGTGGCCGATCGAAGAGCGGCCGGTCGAGAAAGGCACGGTGCCGCGCGAGTGGTACTCGCCGACGCAGCCCTTCCCCACCAAACCGCCGGCGTTCGAGCGCCAGGGTTTTCTCGAAGACTTCATCGTCGACTTCACGCCAGAGATCAAGGCCGAAGCGATGGCGCTGGTCTCGAAGTACAAGATCGGCCCGCTGTTCACGCCGCCGATTGTGCGCGGCGAGAACGGCAAGGAAGGCCTGCTGTTCATCCCCAACGGCGCCAACTGGCCAGGCGGCTCGTTCGATCCCGACACGGGCATGCTCTACGTCTATTCCCATACGCTGGTGCGTGTGCTGTCGATGGTCAACGATCCCAAGCGATCCGACATGGCCTACATCAGCGGCGGGGGCGCCTCCGAAGATGGCGGTGGTGGACTCGCCGTCAACGGGATTCCGATCGTGAAGCCGCCCTGGGGACGCATTACGGCGATCGACCTCAACAAGGGCGAGATTGCGTGGCAGATTGCGCACGGCGAGACGCCGGATGCGATCAAGAACCACCCGGCGCTGAAAGGCCTGACCATCCCACGCACCGGCCGGCCCGGCGGCGCGGGCGGCAGCTCAGGTGGTGTCGGCACCCTGGTAACCAAGACACTGCTGATCTCCGGCGAGGGCGGCACGGTCGCCATGCCCGATGGCCAGCGCGGCGCCATGTTGCGGGCCTACGACAAGAAGACCGGCGCCGAGGTGGGCGCGGTGCAGATGTCGGGCGCGCAGACCGGCAATCCGATGACCTACATGCTCGGCGGCAAGCAATACATCGTCGTCGCGTCCAGCAGTTCGATCAGGCCCGGCGAGTTGATCGCCTACAGATTGCCATGAGGATATTCCTGCTGGTGGCCATGCTCCTCGCCGCCGACAGGTTCGGCGATGTCGAGATCACCACCTTCATCCACTCGAGCATCCAGATCGAACATGCCGGCAAGGTCATCCAGGTGGATCCCTGGAGCCTCGCGGACCTCCCTGGGGCCAAGCCGGCGGACTTGATCCTGATCACGGACGATGTCGGGCATCACCTGGATGTGAAGGCCATCGCGCGGTTGCGGAAAGCTGGGGCGCCCGTGGTGATTGCCGCCAACGGCCGCCAGCAGGTGCCCGATGGGGTGGTCATGAACAACGGCGACACCATGACGTTTGGCGCCATCACCGTCGACGCCATTGGTGCCTACGACATCAAGCCCGGCGAGCCGTACCACCCGAAAGGCGAAGCGAACGGCTACGTCATCTCGGTCGGTGGCAAGCGTATCTACGTCGTTGGCGTCACCGAGTGCGTGCCCGAGGTGAAGGCGGTGAAGAATGTCGACGTCGCCTTCTTCCCCATGAACCTGCCGCTCGCGCGGATGGAACCGGCGGCGGCCATCGACTGCATCAGCGCGATGGCACCGAAGGTGGTGTATCCGTATCACTACGATCAGGAGTGGGTGCGCCCCGTGCCGGCCGGCGGCGCGAGGCCGACGCCGACGACGCGAGGGCTTCAGGAGTTGAAGACGGCGCTGACCCCAAAGAACATCGACGTCAGGCTGGCCAACTGGTATCCAAGATGAATGTGCTGAAGTGCTCAGGTGCTCAAGTGCTGGGGTGCGGCCTTGTGCTGGCGGCCACTCTGTCAGCGGTCTCCGCGCAGGCGCCACGAGGTCCGCGCGCAGGTGTGGATTGGCCCGGGTTCCGTGGCATTGCGGCCGCAGGTACGGACGACGGCGCGGCGCTTCCCGTGAGTTGGAGCGTGCCCGACGCCAAGCTGGTGAAGTGGAAGGTGCCGGTGGCTGGCCTGGGACACTCCAGCCCGGTGATCTGGGGCGACTTGGTGTGCACCGCCAGCGCGGTGAGCGGCACGCCAGACCCGCAGCTCAAGGTGGGCCTCTACGGCGACATTGGTTCGGTGCTCGACACCACCCCGCACAAGTTCCTGGTGATGTGCTTCGACAAGAAGACCGGCAAGTTGCGGTGGGAGCAAACCGCGAAGACCGGCGTGCCCATCATCAAGCGGCATCCCAAGTCCACGCATGCCAGTTCCACACTGGCCACCGACGGCACGCACATCATCGCGTTCTTCGGCTCCGAGGGTCTCTACGCCTACGACGTGAAGGGCACGCTCGTGTGGCGGAAAGATTTCGGCGAGCTCGACTCCGGCTTCTACATGGCGCCCGAGGCGCAGTGGGGCTTTGCCAGCTCCCCCATCATCCATAACGGCCGCGTCATCGTGCAGGCGGATGTACAGAAGGGATCGTTTGTGGCGGCGTTCGACGTGCGCACCGGCCAAGAGCTGTGGCGGACGGCGCGTGCCGACGTGCCGACGTGGAGCACCCCCGCGGTGGTCTCGATGAACGGCCGCGACCAGGTGATCGTCAACGGCTGGAAGCACATTGGCGGTTACGACCTCGAGACCGGCAAGGAGATGTGGCGCATGACCGGCGGTGGCGACATCCCGGTGCCGACCCCGATCGTCGCGCACGGCCTGGTGTTCATCACCAACGCCCATGGCAAGATGGCGCCGATCTTTGCCATCAAGCCGACGGCCACCGGCGACATCTCGCTGAAGGAAGGCGAAACCTCCAACGCCCACATCGCCTGGAGCTACCTGCGCGACGGTGGCTACATGCAGACGCCGATTGTCTACGGCGACATCCTCTACGTCTGCCGCGACAACGGCGTGCTGAGCGCGTTTGATGCGAAGACTGGCGTGCGTCATTACCAGGCCCGCTTGGGCGATGGCCGCACCGGCTTCTCGGCGTCTGCCGTCGCGGCCGGCGGACGGATCTACTTCACCAGCGAAGACGGCGACGTTCATGTGGTGAAGGCAGGGACGACCTACGAGTTGCTGGCGACCAACCCGCTCGGCGAAGTGGCGATGGCCACTCCGGCGATTTCTGAAGGCGCGTTCCTGTTCCGGACTCGCGGCCACCTGGTGTCCATCGGCGAACGTTAGAAGGCGCCGTACGAGCGAAAGGCCCGGTATACCCGGGCCTTTCGCGATAAGTGGTCGGGGCGAGAGGATTTGAACCTCCGACATCTCGGTCCCGAACCGAGCGCTCTACCAGGCTGAGCCACGCCCCGAAGTGCAGCCAGTGTAACCCATGGCCTGCAAAATTCCTAACCCGCCGGCTCGATCCCGCCCGGGCCCTGCATTTTTCAGCTATTCTCCCCCCATGTCGAAGCTCCCCAGCATGCCATTCCTGAGACGGACGATCGCGCTTGCGCTGGTGGGGGTGGCCGGGCTGGCGGCCTTGGGCGCCGAGCAGCAACCTGCTCGGAAGAAGCTCTTGTTTCTGACCCATGCGGGTCTCTACAAGCACACGAGCCTTGGCCCAGCCGAGAAGGCGGTGATCGAGCTCGGCAAGGCCGGCGGCTTCGACGTCACCACCGCCGAGGGCTACAAGCAGGCGGCGGAGAAACTCGACTTCGCGTTCTTCACGCCGGAGTACCTCTCGGGCTTTGATGGCCTGATGCTGATGACCAACGGCAACCTGCCCATGACCGACGCACAGAAGAAGGCGCTGCTCGACTTCGTCGCGAGCGGCAAGGGCTTCATCGGCGCGCACTGCGCCGCGCTCACCTTTTACAACTATCCCGAGTTCGGCGACATGCTGGGTGGCTACTTTCGCCGCTCGATCCGGCAGAACGCGATCGGCGTGCTCAAGGTCGAGGATCCGAACCACCCGGCCACGAAGATGCTGGGCGGCAGCTGGCCGGTGGTCGACGAGTTCTATCACTTCGGCACCGCGCCGTGGGACGCGGCGCGGCCCAAGGACAACATCGACGTGCTGTTCGGCAATCACATCCCGATGGGGTTCTCACGCGATCGCGTGCACGTGCTGCTCAGCCTTGACACGGCGAAGACCAACATCGAGGGGATGCCGGACGTGGTGAAGGGCGGCGACTACCCGCAGGCGTGGACGCGCGACTACGGTAAGGGGCGATCGTTCTACACCTCGCTCGGCCATCGCGACGACATCTGGTCGAACGATCCGGTGTTTCGCGCCCACATCAACGGGGGGATTCGCTGGGCGCTAGGGATCGAGAATTAGGCATCCCTACTTCTCGAACTCGATCATCCGCTCCGACTTCCCCGTCATGAAGAACCGGGCGCGGCGACCCGCGAGCCGGTCGGTGCCGCTTCCGGGCTCGACGCCAACCGCTTGCGGATACCAACTGCCACCGTTGAGGACCTTCGCGGGCGCCGACCACGCGCGTGGGTCTGACACGGTCGGTGCGAACGACACGTAGATCCCTTCCTGCCCGAACTGATCGTCCTTGGCGCGGTTGAGCAGCATCACGTACTGCTCGAGGTAGGTGTTCCAGTGAATGGAGGCGCCCCAGAACACGTCGTTGGTGGATGAGCGATCGTGAAACGGACGGCTGGCCTTCACGAGCGGCGTGCCGGCCGGATAGGTAAACGGCGCCGCTTCGTCTGCTTGCGATGCGGGGAGCCACGCGCCGTCGTTCCACACCGCAGCCTTCCCCACCGGCGAATCGCGGTCCGCCCACGCCAGCCGCGCCACGGCGACACCCTGCCCCGCGGCATCGCGTGAGTACTGACTGAAGTAGAGATACAGATCCTGGCCGTTGGCATCGAGCACGGCGGTGACATCGCCGACGCCGCCAAGCACGAAGCGATTATTCGAGTCACACGCTTCACTGCCAGGTGGCGCGTCGAGCACGATGCCCAGGTCCTCCCAGGTCGCGCCCCGATCGGTCGACCGCATGGCGCCGAGCCGCGGCAGCTGCCGTTCCGGCCGCCCGCATGCATCCGCCGGCCGCTCGTGATGGTAGTACCCGTACCACGCGCCCAACTCGTCTGGGACGATGGCCTCCATCCAGACGCCGTCACCGGGGTGCGAGCTGAAGGCCACCGGCGCGCCGCGCTGGAGCGTTTCCAGAGTGTTGCCCATCAACCGGACCGGGACGCCACCCCAAGAGGTGATCACGAACAGCCGGTTCACGCCGTCAACGAGCGACCAGGCCATCGGGTTACTCGAGTCGATTTCGCCGGGCAGATCGAACCTGGCCGCGGACACCAGACGAGCGGTGGGAGTGCGAGTGGATTGAGCTTGCAGTGGAGACCAAAGCAATAGGGCCGCGCCGAGGAGAGCGGCCGCACCGTGGCACCGACCCGTCCCACCTTCGCGCGTTGCGCTACGGCGGGCAAGCAATGAGTGTGGCCCCGGCAAGCAGTGCCTCCCGTCTACGTCAGGTTCCTGACGAGCGTCTCGAGCAAGTCGTACGCCGTCATGTCCGGTTGCAGCGGCGTGACCGATGAGTACCCCGCCATCACCGCTTCGTAGTCGGATCGGCCGCCGTCGGGATGGTACTCGTCGAGCGCTTCTTCGATCCAATAGTAGGCATTGCCCCGCGGATCGGTGCGCGAGTCGATCTGCGTGATGTGATTGCGCTTGGCCTGCGTCGTCACGCGCAGCCCCTTGGGCGTGCCGGTAGGCACGTTGATGTTGAGGAACGTCCGTGACGGGACGCCGTGCGTCAGCACCATCTTCGCCACCGTGGCCGCTGCCGCTGCCGACGGACCGAAGTCGAACGTCGGCGTGCGCCGCAGTGACACGGCGATCCCGGGCGTGCCGAGCAGCGCGCCTTCGAGGGCACCCGCTACCGTTCCGGAGTACGTGATGTCGTCGCCGAGATTCCAGCCCTTGTTGATGCCCGACACCACCAGGTCGGGCAACCGCTTCAGGATGATCTCGCAGCCCAGGTTGACGCAATCGGTGGGCGTGCCGTCCACGGCGTAGACACCCTCGCTGATGGTTTCGATGCGCAACGGACGACGCAGCGTGAGCGCATGGCCGATCGCGCTCGCCTCCTGCAACGGTCCCACGACCACCACGTCGCCCAGCGGCTTCATGGCCGCCGCCAGGGCATGAATACCTTCCGACTGCACGCCATCGTCATTGGTTACCAGAATCAAGGGCATGGAACGTTCGATCATAGCACCCTGTATACTCCCCTCATGGATTGGTGGCTGTGGATCGCTGGCGGACTGGCGTTGGTGGTGGCTGAACTGGTCACACCCAGCGGCTTCTTCATCATCTTCTTCGGCATTGGCGCTCTGGCGGTCGGTGTGCTCGCCCGGCTCGACCTGGTCACGTCGCTCGCCATGCAGGGCCTGCTCTTCAGCGTATTGTCGGTGGTCTCGCTGCTGATCTTCCGCGGGCGGTTAAAGAC
>SHUG01000087.1 GCA_009694735.1 Acidobacteriota bacterium
GTCGCCAGCCCCGACCGCCGCCGCTGCGTTGCGGCAGACGCGGTTGATGTCGGCGGGCGCCGGGTCGAAGCGAATTGGCCGCGCCACGTCGAGCACGTCGTTGACCAGGTGATTCAGCCGGTCGATCTCTTCGTTGATGTCGGTGGCCGGCTCGCCAGCCATGGCCAGTAACCCGCCGCGCCGGTCGCTCACCATCAACAGGTCGGCGCCGGCCTGCCGTTGGTAGTCGTCGGCGATCGGCTGCAGTGTTGGGCGGTCGGCAAGCTCCACGACCGCCTTGAACTTGGGGAGGTCGGCGATCAGCCGCGCCGTGCGCGCGACGTTGTCGAACTGCGTGCGGCGCTGCTCATCCACCAGCGTGGCGGCCTCGGTGAGGTCACGCTGCAGTTCGGCTTCGGTCTCGCTGGTCATGCGCGCGCTGATCAAGTACACGGCGGCGGCGATCGACAGCATGGCGAGCAGCGCGCTCGCCAGGAAAATACGATTGGTGATCGAGCCGAGCAGGCGCATTACGGCACGACCAGGTCGCAGCGGCCTTCGGCCGCGTAGGCGGACACCCCAGCACCCCAGCCCCTCAACACCCCGAAAGTATAATGCCCGCGTGTAGTTCGTCCTGCTGATCCCGTGGGTAGCAGCTGCCTTCGCCGACACCACGCGCTCGACGCGGTCACCGGAACAATCGAGATTCGCAGCCCGTAGGCCGGTCGGCTACTTGCGAGTCAACCGGCGCTGGGCTTCGGCGTAGCGGGCCGACCCTTGCGGCACCTTCACATACGCCTCTTTCGCTTTGACCGGGTCGTTCAGCCGCCGCTCGTAGATCTCGCCCAGCCGGAACCACACGTCCATCGGGTTGCCGGGGAAGCGCGCGCCCAGGTCTTCGAGCACCTCCGCGGAATCGACATGTCGATTCATCCCGGCCAGCATCGTCGCCAGGCGGTTGCGCGCGGCCATCGACTGGGGCGAATCGGGGAACTGTTCGATCACCGTGCGCAGCGTCACCATGACGGCCGGCACCTCGATTTTCAGGACCGGGTCGAGTTCGCGCAAGTCCTTCCGATCGTTTTCGATCTTGAGCTTCGTGCTGAGCGCCGCGTTGGCCTGTGGCGTCCCGGGAAACTCGCGCGCCACCTCTGCGAGCAACTCGCGGGACTGCACCTGCGCGCGCGGTTGCCGCATGCGGCCGAGCATCATCGAGCGCCGCAGCTTGCTGTCGGCGGCACGACGGTCACCAGCGAACCGGCTTTCGAACTCCACGAGTGCGGCCATCGCGTCGTCGATGCGGCCGACCTTTTCGTGAAGTTCGGCAGCCAACAGTGACGCTTCCGCGCCGGCGCGCGATCCGGGATAGTCCACGATGATCTGCCGGAGGTCGGTGAGCGCCTGGTCGTTCAGGTTGTTGGCAATCTTCGCGCGTGCCACTTCCAGCCGCTGCGTGGCCTCGGCCTCGCGCGACACGACCGGCGCGGGTGCCGGGGCCGCGGGTTTCGCGGCGGGCTTGACTGTGGCTGGCGCGGCACCGACGGGCTTGGCCGCCGTGCTGCTATTCCCCGGAGGTGCCGGCTTGCTGGTCACGGGAACCGCGACCGCCGGGGCGGTGGGAACTGGCGGTGGTGCTGCGGTCACTCCCGGCACTGGCGGCTCGGTTGTGGGTGCCGCCGTGACCGCCGCCTGCTGCGCAGGATCGGCGGCGCCGTTACCGTTGCGGCTGGCGAAATATGCGCCGAGGCCGGCCGCAATGGCGGCGACGATTACGACGCCGACTCCGGCCCCAAACATCCAAGGCTTGCTGACGCCCGACTGCAGCGTCGCGGGCGGCACGGCGCCAGATGCCGATGCCGGCACGACGAGGGGTGGCCCCGCGGGCGGCATGCCTGATCCTGACGCAACCTGCGTGCTCCCCGAGGGCACCACGACCGTCGCCACCTCCGGACTGCCGGCAAATGCCGGGACCGCGATCTGGCGAGAACTGGAATCGCGCCGCAACCGCTTGAGGTCCGCGCCGAGATCGGCCGCGGTCTGATAGCGCAGCGTGCGATCTTTTTCGAGCGCTTTCGAGACGATGCGGTCGAGTTCAATGGGAACCGACGCGTTCATCGAGCTGGGCGGCACCGGGTCGCGGTTGAGGATGCCATCAAACACCACCGCGGTCGTGCTGCCCGGGAAACTTTGCCGGCCGGTGGCCATCTCGTATAGCACGACGCCGAACGAAAACAGGTCGGTACGCGGATCCACCTCCTCGCCGCGGGCCTGCTCAGGAGACATGTAGGCGATGGTGCCAACCGTCGTGCCCGCCATGCTGGTGAAGTGCTCGGGCAGGCGCGTCTCGTTCTTGGTATCGAGGTGGCGCGCCGAGCGGCGGTATTCCGGCGACAGCTTGGCGAGGCCGAAGTCGAGCACTTTGACCGGGCCGCGGCGCGTGATGAAGATGTTCGCCGGCTTCACATCGCGATGCAGGATGCCTTCGGTGTGCGCCGCATCCAGCGCGTCGGCGACCTGCATGGCGATGTCGAGCATCTGCCGCATCTCGAGCGGGCGGCCTGAGAGCCTGCGGTCGAGCGGCTCGCCATCGAGCAGCTCCATTGCCAGATAGAGCTGGCCATCGTGCTCATCAAAACCGTAAATCGTGCAGATGTTGGGATGGTTCAGCGCCGACGCCGTGCGCGCTTCGCGCTTGAAGCGCTCGATCGCCTCGTCGTTGTCACTGCTGCCGGCCGGCAGCACCTTGAGCGCTACCTGGCGGCCAAGTTTGAGGTCTTGTGCGCGGTATACCACGCCCATGCCACCAGCGCCAAGCTGGTCGACGATGCGATAGTGCCCGAAGGTTTGGCCAATCAGGGAGCGCGACACAATGCGGACATGCATCGTATGCCTGTAACGCCTTGACAGGGAAGAGATCGAACGGTAGAGTCAGATCTGAAATCCAATTCCGCATAGTGGAATCACCCCAAGTCAAGTCCTCTCGTCCGGCTGGCGGCCTCACCTCCATCGACAAGGCGTTCGAGGTGTGCGAAGTGTTGAGCGGCATGCCGCGCGGCATGACCCTGTCGGATCTGGCGCGCGCGCTGCGGCAGCCCGCATCGACCGTGCATCGCCTGCTCGGCGTCCTGAAGCGCCGCGGTTACGTGAGGCAGGACGACGAGACGCAGCGTTACGGGCTCACGCTGAAGATGCTCGACCTCAGTTTCCGCTCGCTCGGGCAATCAGAATTGCGCCTGCATGCCTACCCGATCATGCGGGAATACGTGCTGCGAACGCCGTATCGCGGATTCATCGCGATTCCGGCGGGTGGGGAAGTGACTTACGTCTGGAGCACCGGCCCAGACGAAGTGGCCATGCGCACCGTCTACGGCAAGGAGATGCCGGGCCACTGCGCCATCTACTTCCAACCGCGGCAAGCGACCCGCCGCTTGAGTTGCCTGCGGCTGGCCACGGCTGGTGAACTGACGACGCCCGAGGCGACGGTCGTGCGCATGGGCCCGCCGCCCATGGAGCCTGACGCCCTGCAGCGGCTGTTTTGCACCTGCGCCCCGGTGCGCGACTACACGGGCCAGGAAGTGGCGCGGGTCGGCGTGTTCGGCCACGGCGCCGACGACCGGCCCATCCTGACGGAACACCATCGTGGCGCCTGGGACCTGGCGCGACGCATCTCGATGCGGCTCGGTCATGTGCCGGCCGGTGCTCTCGAAAGCACCGCGTAATTGAAACTGAAACTTCCAACGTCAACTTACAACTTTCAACTCTTGAACTTTCAACTGACAAGGATCGCCTAATGGCCTACATCATCACGGAACCCTGCATCGGCACGAAAGACTCGTCCTGCGTCGACGTCTGCCCGGTCGACTGCATCCACCCGCGCAAGGACGAGGGCGACTTCGAGGCGGAGACGATGCTCTTTATCCATCCCGACGAGTGCATCGACTGTGGTGCCTGCGTGCCGGCCTGCCCGGTCGAGGCGATCTTTGCCCTGGATGAGGTGCCGGAAAAGTGGAAGAACTACATCGAGATCAACGCCAACCACTTCCAGAAATAGTCGGTGGGCGGCTGGTCTTTACATCTAGAATCGCGATGGGCATCGCCTGATACCGGGCGCTGTGCTTGGAAGTAGGGTGTATGCCGATTCGACCTCGGATGGCGTTGGTGGCCGCGGCGGTGCTCGCGGCGCTGGTTTCTGGAGTCCAAGGGCGCGCGGGTGATGATGCGGCGCTGCAGTTCCAGCTGGGGACGCTGCTGTTCGAAGAGACGCGGTATCGCGAGGCCCTGGAGGCGTTCCGCAAGGCGGTGGCCGCCGACAACAAATCGATGGCGGTGCAGGCCCGCATGGGCGTCGTCAAATCCGCGCTCCGCCTCGGCCAGTTCCTGGAAGCCTCGAAAGAAGCCCAAACCCTCAAGCTCCAGGATCCCCGCAGTGCCGCGGTCCTGTCGGTCCATGCCGACGCGCTCTGGTCAGCCGGCCTGTTCGACGAAGCCCACGAAGAATTCAAGGACGCCCTCGCACTCGAGCCCGATCTGTCACGTGGCCATCACGGCCTGGCGCGCGCGCTGGCCTCGCAGAACAAGCTCGACGAAGCCCTCAACGAAGCGCAGATCGCGCTCAAGCTGGCGCCGCGCGACGAAGAAGTGCACCACACCGTCGGTGCGATCTTCGAGCGCATGCGTCGTTACGAGCAGGCGGCCGCGGCGTACGGCAACTACGTCAACCTCCTGCCCAACAAGGATCGCAGCGAGAAGGCGTCATGGTCGCGATCGCAGATCCGGTTTTTGCGCTCCTTCGGCGAGCGCGAGCCGATCGCGATGGACGAGGCAGCGGCCGCCGGCCTGCACACGGTCGATTTCAAGGTGATCGACGACAAGGTGATCGTCAAGGCGAAGGTGAATGGCGGGCGTCCGCAAGACTTCGTGCTCGACACCGGGTCAGAACTCACCACGATTTCACGGCAGACGGCATCGAGCGGCGCGGTCCGCCCGATCACCTATACGCTGAGCGCGGGCGTCGGTGAAGTCGGCCTGCGTGGCCTGCAGTTGGGCCGCCTCGATACGCTCGAGATCGGCACCATGAAGTTGAGCAACGTGCCGGCGCTGATCAAAGCGCCAGCGCTGCGCGGCATTCCCAAGCGCGAAACCGAAAGCTTCTCGCCGATCGGCCTCGGGTTGTCGATGACCGTCGACTACGCCTCGCGGAAGCTGACGCTCGGCCGCCACCTTCCCGCGGAGAAAGCCGAATTCACGCTGCCGATGCGCCACCACCGCCTGTCGATGGTGCGCGGCCTGATCAACCAGACCCGGCCGACCTACTTCGTGGTCGACACCGGCGGCGAGGTGATTTCGATCAGCACCGCGACGGCCGACGAGCTGAATCAGGTGATGCCCCGCAAGATTGCGCTGCGCGTCTACGGCACCTCGGGCTGGGACCGCGACGCGTTCCTGATGCCGGGCCTGAACCTGAAATTCCAGGACATCGCCTTCAATAACTTTGCCGTGGTGGTGTTGAACCTGCAGGCGCCCAGCGTGCTGCTGGGCTTCCAGGTGGGCGGCATTGTCGGCCACCGCTTCCTCAGTCCCTACCGCGTCTCGCTCGATCTCGATCGCAGCGAGTTGCGCATGACCAAGGCGACGAATTAAGGGCTTGGTGCGTGGGGCTTGAGACTACAATTCGGGAGTGGTCCCAAGTCCTAAACCCAAACGCTGGCAGGATTCGACAGCCGAAACCGTTCAGGTCGTCCTTCCGAACGACTCCAATCCGTTAGGTTTTATTCTCGGCGGCACGGTGATGCATCTGATCGACATCACCGGAGCGATCGCGTGTCATCGCCACACCAACATGCTGGCGCTCACGGCTGGGGTCGACTCGCTCGACTTCATCCACCCGATCAAGGTCGGCGACCTGATCCTCCTGAAATCGCGCGTGACCTGCGTCTTCAACACGTCGCTGGAAGTTGAAGTCGAAGTGTTTTCGGAAGCGATCGCAACCGGCGAGCGAAAGCTGACCAGCAAGGCTTATCTGACCTTCGTGTCGCTGGATAAGAACGGGAAGCCTGGCAAGGTGCCGCCGCTCCTGGTGGAGACGCCAGAAGATGAAGAACTCGGCCGCCAGGCCAGGAGGCGTCGGGCCGAGCGATTGAAGCGGAAGGCCGCGGACCAGGGGCGTTGAGGCCCAAGCCCCAAGTCGCTTCTTACCAATCGTAGCCAATCCAGAGCGAGAACTTGACCTTGCGGAAAGCCGCGCTGCCGCCGCTCTGGGCAAAGACGATGTCTTCCCAGTTCTTGTTCATCAGCGTCTTCCACGACCAATCGAAGTGGACGGGGAAGCCGAGTGCGAAGGTCGAGAGGCTGATGCCGTATGACGCCCGCGCATCGACGAAGCGGTTGCCGCTGACCGTGATCGGCGCGCCGAAAATGGGCGTGTCGTCAGTCGGATCGCCCGTGCCCCGGTCGTTGTAGTCAATGATCGGCGACTGGGTGACGGTGTCGCGGCGGAACACCTTGAAGGGCGTGCCATCGAAGTAGGCGCCGCCCAGGCCCGCGAACAGGGTCGCGCGCACGCCGCCCAGCACGCCGATCGGCGTCGCCATGACGTCGATCAGCGGGAAGCGCAGCTCGGCGTTGGTGAAAAATGCATTCTGGCCGATGAACTGCAGGTACTGATAGCCGCGCAGTTCACCATTGCCGCCAAAGTAGGTGTAGTCGGGGTTGCTGCCCCAGCTCTTGAAACCGCGCGCCCGCACGGCCAGCAGCCCATTGGCGCCCAACCGGAAGTACTTGCGGGCGTCGCCGTCGACCGTCTGCCGCGTCAGCGAGTTGCCGATCTTCGGGGCGATCTCGTAGGACAGGCGCATGGTGCTGCCTGACAGCGGACCGAACTCGCGGAAAATGGTGGTTTCCTGCACGAACGCCGCGCCCACCGGCACCATGCTGCCGTTGTTGAACAGCGACCGGCCGAACTGCTGCTGCTGATACTGATTAGCCACAGCCTCGACGCCGGGGTCGTTATAGCGCTCCTGGTAACGGCTGAAGCCGCCGAACACCTCGATGCGGCGGTAGCGGTTGAACGGATAGATGGCATACATGGTGCCGCCCTGCATGGTGCGGGTGGCGGTCGCCAGGTCGCGACTGATCAACCCGTTGAACGCGGGGTCGTAGAACACGCCTTCGAGCTGACCGTAATAGAACTGCGTGGTGTTGAAGCCCTGGACCGCCAGCTGCAGGCGCCGCTCCATGTTCACCCAGGTGAACTGCATGGTGCGGTACTGGGAGACCGACGACACGAACAGGTTGAACTGCTGGTCGCCGAGCACGTCGCTGAACACCACCTGCGTGCCGCCGAGCACGTCGCCGCCGCTCGTGACGCCCAGCGCGACCGGCGGGCGGCCTTCGAGAAACAGCCTGTCGAACTTGCCCTTTTTCTTCTTGTTGTCGGCCACCAACTGGTGGCTGAGCGGGGCCTGGAAGTCGACGATCGGCCCGGGCGAACCGAAGTCGGCGGTCGCCACCTTCGTGATTTCGTCCTTGCGCTCGAGCACGTGCAGCCCGTATTCACCCTTGAAGTAGGTGACAAACGCGAGCTTGTTGTTGGCGCCGTCACGCAACACCACTGGCGAGAGGTTACCGGCCAGCGCGTCGGTGTACTGCTTCAGCTCGTTGGTCTTGAGGTCGAGCGTCCACAAGTTGTAGATCTGGCCGTTCTTGGCCACCTCCGGATCGATCGGCTCGGCCGGGTTGACGGCGGTCGACGCAAACACCAGTGTGTTGGCGTCGAGGAACTGGGCGCCGCCTTCGTCGTGAGTGCCGAACGTGAGCTGCACCTTGTTGCCGCCGTTGGCGTCCATCCTGAAAATCTTCTCGTTGCCGCTGACGCGGACGAGATACACGAGCGACCGGCCGTCGGGCGCCCAGATCGGCGCGTAGTTGGCGAACTGGTCTTTTGTCAGGTTGACGATCTCCTTGGTCTCGAGGTTGATCGTAAAGATGTCGGCCTGGCTGTCGCGCATGCCCGAGAAGGCAATCAGCTTGCCGTCGGCGGAGAAGTCCGGCGATTCAGGCGCGTCGATGGTGTTGAGCGGGATGCGCACTTCAATCTTGCGCGACACCACGTTCTGCACGATCAGCGAGCGATCCTTTTCCATCCGCACGAAATATGCCAGCCGGTCGCCGGAGGGCGACCACGACATCCATGGCACCGAGTTCCAGCGCCCACCCGGCGTGGCGAGATACTCGAACCCCATGCTCTGGTCGAAGCCGCTGGTCAGGTTGCGAATCACCGAGCCGTCCTTCGCGGAAATCAGCACGATGTCGTACTCGCGGTCGCGGCCGTTGCCGGTCATCGCCGCGATCAGGTCGCCCGATGGGGACGGTTCGATCGTCAGCACGTTGGAGAAGCGTCCTTTACGCGGGTCTGGCGCGAGGTCGCGGCCATAGTCGGCAGGACGCTCCTTGTCGCGGAACGGCTTGAAGCGTTCCTTGAGGTAGCGATCGAACTGCTGGTCCCACTCCTCGGGTGTCATCTGGAACGCTTCCTGGTACGCATCGTCGCTGCCGCCAATCACCGAGCGGCGGAGGGCGAAGACGTAGGCGCGCACGCCGTCCTTACCCCACTTCGATTCCATGAACTCGAACGCGGCGTGACCGAGGTTATAGATCAGGCGCGGGTTGCTGAAGCCGCCGTAGTCCTGCATCTCGCTCATCTTCGGCACGATGTCCGAGACGGCGGCGTCGCGCACGGTCATGAGGTCGAGCGGCCGCCAGTAGCCGGTCATGTAGTCCGACATCCCCTCCATCGTCCACAGCGGCATGTTGCGGCGGATCAGGCCGGTCGGGATGATGTCGAACTGGAATTGGTGGGTGAGCTCGTGGACGATCAGGCGGTAGAGCAGATCGGGCGGCTCGTCGATCGGCATCACGATGCGGTAGCGGCCCGGTTCGGCGAAGGCGCCAACGCCCTCCTGGGCCGCGCCTGGGGCGACGTTCTGCTGCCAGAATTCGCTGGCCGTCGAAAAGAGAATCAACGGCAACTTGATCGACAGGTCGTGCTTCAGTTCCGAGCTGACATGCTGATACGCGCTCTCGGCGTAGCCGGCAATGCGTTCGAGGTGTGGCTCGATCTTGGGGTAGTAGTAAATCTCGAAGTGTTCGGTCTGGTAGGTATGCCAGTTAAAGTTGTCGTATCGGATCTGGTTCTTCCCGAAGTACGGGATCTGACCGGTCTGCGCCTCCGCGGCGGCGGGCGCCACGATGGCGGCTGCCAGCATTGAAATCAGGGCCAGGGCCAACGGCGTCAAGGCTTTCCGCTGCGGGGTGCGCATAGTTTCTCCTTGGAGCATCTTACCGATCCTCAGACGATGGCCGCAAACGAGTGGCCTCATGGCGTTCCGCGGAGCAAGATTCGATCCGTCCTGCTTTGTCTTATACTTGCGACGGGATCGACGAGCATGGGATTCACACCCGCCGTGGCCGCCACCTGCCGGGAATAATCGGGCTCACCCGGGGGTTCTGGATAACTCAGCCCTGATTCCGCATGTTTTCTGGGCGACGGCCGACAAGTGGGAACGCACCGGACGAGGACGAATTCTCGGCGGCGGCGCTCGACTTGCTGGATGCGCTGTACGGCGCGGCGTTACGACTGACGCGAAACGCGGACAGGGCCCAGGACCTGGTTCAGGACACCTACTTGAAGGCCATTCGTGCGCGCGGACGGTTTTCTCCCGGCACGAACCTTAAGGCGTGGCTGTACACGATTCTCCACAACACCTGGAGAAACCGGCAGCGCGACGGGGCACGGTCGCGGGTTGACTTCGATTCGGAGGCCGTGGAGCTGGCGGCCGCCGGCGAGGGACTAGGACCTGCCGGAGCGGTCGACAGCCCGGAAACGCTGCTGCTGCGCGAGACCCTGGATGCCGACCTGCAAGCGGCCCTCGACGCGTTGCCGGAGTCGTATCGAGACGCGGTGTGGCTGCGCGATGTCGATGAATTGTCGTACCAGGAGATCGCGAACGTGCTCGACGTGCCGATTGGTACGGTGATGTCGCGCCTCTCGCGCGGCCGCAAGCAGCTGTTCGAACGGCTGTCGTTGCAACGGGAACCTAAAGGCAGCGTCTAAAGAGTAGGCATGGATTGTAAACAGATCGAGGGGAGCCTGGCGGCGGTCGTCGACGGCGGCGCGCCGCCGGGCGAGGCCGCCCGCGTCGCCCAACACCTCGCCTCGTGCCCCGCGTGCCGGCAGGCCATGCAGGTGCAGGCCATCGCACGCGCCGTGCTGCGAACACGCGCCGCCCAGTTGTCAGTGGTCGCCCCGCCCGGGTTGAGCACGCGCATCATTGCGTCCGCGCGGGCCGAGCGACCCGAGGCCGCGGCCATTCTGAGCTGGCGCGGACGCCTGTCGGCGTTCTCCGCGGCCGCGATTCTCGTGCTCACCCTCGGTTTCGCTCTCTTGTCGATCGTGACGGAGCGCTCCACCGTGGTGCTGGCAGCACAGCTGGCGCTCGACCATCTCAAGTGCTTCATGATCGATGGCGACAGCGACGGCGCGCCGATCAGCAAGGCCGATGCCGAGGCCACGATTGCGCGCGAGTATGGCTGGACCGCCAGTGTGCCGGCGTCGGCCGCCGCCGAAGGCGTGGAACTGATGGCCGTGCGGCACTGCCTGTACGGCGACGGCATGGCGGCGCACCTGCTGTATCGCGTGAAGGGACAGGCGGTATCGCTGTTCATCATGCCCGGTCTGGTGCGGCCGGCGGCCGAGCTGAGCGTGCTCGGTCACGACGAAGTCGTGTGGACGCAGGGTGATCGCACCTACATGTTGGTGGCCGACGCCGGCACCACGGCCGGGTTGGCGCGCGTAGCGTCCTACCTGCGGAATGAGGCAAGATAGCGACATGGAACAGCACGGCGGTCCGCTCGAAGGTTCTCCGGCGGTTTCTCCCGAAGGTGCTCCCGCTGGTGGGTCGAAGATGCGCACGATCGCCATTGGCGCCACCGCGGTGGCGCTGCTCGGCATCAGCATTCCCTTCGTGTGGCAGCCGAGCGCGGAATCGGATCCGACCGCCGCCGCGATTGCTGCGGATGTGACACCGGCCGCGTCGCACGACAGCACGGCGGGTGCCTCGGCCGATGCGGGCGCCTGCATGGCCGGCGCCAAGCCGGCCAACTTCGACTTCACGTTCAAGGACCTCGACGGCAAGAACGTGGCGCTGTCGTCGTTCAAGGGCAAGGTGGTGTTGCTGAACTTCTGGGCGACCTGGTGCGGCCCGTGCAAGGCGGAGATCCCTGGCTTCGTCGAGTTGCAGGACAAGTACAAGGACGACCTCGCGATTGTCGGATTCTCGGTTGACGATACCGCCGACAAGGCGCGGGCGTTCGCCACCCAGTACAAGATCAACTATCCCATCCTGCTCGGCGAAGGGCGCGAGGAGTTGCAGGAAGCCTACGGGCCAATCTGGGGTATTCCCGCGTCGTTCATCATCAGCAAGGACGGCAAGGTCTGTCGCAAACACCTGGGCATCGCGCCCAAGGCCGTGTTCGAAAAAGAAATCGCTGCGTTGATGTAAGCCACGTCGGTAGTATGATCCAGACATCATGCTGAAGGGATTCGCGCACGCTCGTCTCGCTTGCGGGTGCCAGCTCGGGTTTCGCGAGGGTTTGTCCGGCAGCCCCGTGCTCGTGATGCTCGAAACCAAGTCCACCGGTTGCGTGAACCCTTGTCATGTGTCCGGCCTGCCGTTGTACGACTACCGTGAAGCCTTGCGTCCCTCGACCCGCCTCGGCCCTCCCGGCGAAGAAGAGTTCGAAGAAGAGAACTAGTGGCGGCGGCGTTTGCGATTGCGGTGTTCTGGCTGGTCCAGGCCTCCGCGGTGACCGTGTTGCTGGTTCCGTTCGAGTGGTCCTACGCCGGCCTCTGGGCCGGCTCGCACTTCCTCCGGGCCCTCGGCCTCACCATCATCTTTCATCGTTACCTGGCGCATCGTGCGTTCCAGTTGTCGCGCGGCGCGCGGTTCTTCTGGGCGCTGCTCGGCACCGCCGCCATGCAGAAAGGCCCGCTCTGGTGGGCCGGCAACCATCTCGACCATCACAAGTACGCCGATCGCGACGGCGATCCCCATAGCCCTGCGCTCAGCGGGTTCTACTACGCGCACATCGGCTGGTTCCTGAACGACTCGAAGTGGAACAGCCTGCCCGACACCAACCCGGTGATCCGCGACTTCGGCCGCGCGCCCGAACTCCGCTTTCTCGATCAGTATTTCTGGCTGCCGCCGCTGGCACTGGCGGTCGGCCTGTATGCCGGGGGCGGCCTCGCGTGGCTGGCATGGGGCTTCTGCCTGCCCACCGTCACGCTGGCGCACGTCACCTTTGCCATCAACACCGTAAACCACCTGTGGGGCACGCGCCGGTTCAACACCATCGACGAATCGCGGAACGACGCTTTCACGGCGTTCTTCGCGGTGGGCGAAGGCTGGCACAACAACCATCACCGCTATCAACGCGCGGCGCGCAACGGGTTCTACTGGTGGGAATTCGACCCGACGTTCTGGGTCGTTCGGGCGATGGCCGCCGTCGGCCTTGCCTGGGACCTGCAGTCGGTTCCGGATCGCGTCTACCAAGAAGCAGAGACTCGGGCGCCGTCGAGTGCGGCGCCCGAAGTCGGCCTATAGCTCGCGGAGAGCGGTGGGAATGGGCAGGCGCGCGGCGCGCAGCGCCGGGAACAACCCGCCGATCAATCCCATCAGCAGAGCGTAGATCAGACCCATCCCCAACAGCCGCGGTGTCACCTGGAACGCGAACGCCACCTGGCTGAAGGTTGAGAAGTTCATGGTCGAGGTCTGGTAGCCGTTGAATCCGAGGTAAGCGATCACGCCGCCAATGGCACCGCCAATGGCGGCCAGCGCCATGGACTCGGCCAGCACCGACACCACCACCGACGTGGTGTTGAAGCCCAGTGCGCGCAGGGTGGCGATTTCACGCGAGCGCGTCGAGACCGCCGTGTACATCGTCAGGATGGCGCCGAACACGGCGCCGATCCCCATCAGCGCGGCAATCCCGAAGCCCACGCCCTGGATCAGTCCGCTGAGCGCGCGCGATTGCTGGGCGTAGTAGTCGGCCTCGCGCCGCACCTGCACGTTGACCTGCGGGTTGGCGGTCAGCCAGTCGCGGAAGGTGTTGAAGCTGTCGCTCGAGTCGAGTTGCGCCAGGACGGTCTGGTAACTGTTGCCGCGGCGGTACGCGCCCTGCAGCACGCGCGAGTCGCACCAGATCTCGGTTTCGCTGACACCGCCGTCGGTCTCGAAAATGCCGACCACCTTCCAGGTGTCCTGCCCGGACTTGAACTCGTTGCCGACGGTGAGCCCGGCGAATTGCCCGCTGGCACCACGGCCGACGACGATTTCGTTGGTGCCGAACTCGAACATGCGGCCCTCGACAATCGAGGCCTCGCTGCGGACGGCCATCGCGGTCTGCTGCACGCCGCGCATCGGCACGTTGGCCGAGGTGTTGGTCGAGATCTTCGGGATGTCGATGATCACGTAGAGTTCGGCCGACGCCACCGGCGTCTGGCCGTCGCGCCGGAGGCCCGGCGCCTGCTTGATCACGTCGACCTCGGCGCCCGACAGGCCGCTGGTCATCTCGCTGTCGGCGCCGCTGCGCATGACGATCGCGCGTGACGGCGACCCGGAGTTCTGCATCGCGGCGGTGAAGCCGGCCGCAATCGACAGCACCGAGACCAGCACGATGACCACGCCGGCAATGCCGACGATCGCGACGCCGGACGAGCCCAGGCGCTGGGGGATAGTGCGAAGGTTGAGGGCGGTGACCGCAAGGGTCTGGCCGATCCAGTTGAACACTTAGGCTCTCCTCAAGGCATCGGTAATCTTCAGGTTCATGGCGTTCATGGCCGGCAGCACGCCCGCCAGCAGACCGAGGGACACGACCAGCGCGGCGCCCAGCACGACGTCGCGGGTCGGCAGCACGAAGATCGGCAGCATGCCGCCGGTCGGGTCACCTTGCTGCACGAACGCCCACGCCGCCAGCAGGCCGAGGCCGCCGCCGATCACGGCAATCAGCACCGACTCTCCCAGCACCAGCGAGAGAATCGCGAGGTTCGAGAATCCGAGCGTCTTCAGCACGCCGACCTCGCTCGTGCGTTCCCGCACCGACTGCGCCATGGTGTTGGCGGCCACCAGGATCATCGTGAACAACACCGCGATCGTGATGGCGATCATGATCGCGCCGATGTCGCCAACCTGCTTCGCGAAGCCCTCGACAAAACCCTTCTCGGTGGTGGTCTTGGTTTCGGCCGACGAGTTGGCGAACATGCCGTCGAACGTCGC
>SHUG01000088.1 GCA_009694735.1 Acidobacteriota bacterium
AGCGGGCAGCTGACCCTCGCAGGCACGACGGGGCTGGACGTGGCCGCGATCGTCGCCGCCACCTGCGCTGAAGTGGCTCGCGGCACCATCGACATTCCGCGCGTGTCGGTGACGCCGATTGGAGCGGTCGAAACCGGCTTCAACGCGTTCGTTCTCGATACCAGCGCCTGGCACTATCAACCGTTGACCGAGGAGCTGTATCTCAAGCATCTCCGGACCAACCAGGTCGAGTTGGTCACGCTATCGACGACCGGCATCAAGGAATCGCGACTGGAGAACTACGTCGTAGCCTGTTTGATCGACTTCGACGACGTGTCGTATGACGCGCATGCGGACCTGTTGTACGACCTGGCGGGCCAGGCAGTGACACACTTTCGTGGCTATTTGTCGGAGGAGGACACCGAGCGGGTTCTGCGAGCTTACCAGCGTCCCATCGCGGTGAACATTCACGCCCAGATGCAGGAGCCTGGGCACTATTGGGAGAAGGTCGACGACTACCACGTGGAGATCCGCGCGGGGTTCACGCCTCTCCGGTCCGGCGCCTACTCCACCACCGCCGGTGAGCCCATTGTGGACTTTCGTATCGCCCCGACCGACAGGACCAAAATTCAACAGATTCTGTACGGAGGTTTCGCGAAGTGCCTGCATCGAACGCAGCGGTTTCAGGCCAACAACGAACGCCAGCTTGCCGTGATTCCGACCGGTGGCTAAAGCCCCTGAAGGATCAGTTTCAGATCTTCTACCGGCTCGGCGCGACCCAGTCCCAGTACGTTCCCGACTTCGTGGCCGAAACGACCGACTCCATCTGGATGATCGAAGGCAAGGCACGCAACCAGCTCGCTTCGGCCGAGGTGCTGGCCAAGAAAGAGGCCGCCGAGCTCTGGTGCCAAAGGGCGTCCGAACACACGGTGAAGCACGGTGGCAAGCCATGGAAGTACGCCCTGGTTCCGCATGACGTCGTCGACGAGAACATGAGCCTGGAGTTCCTCGTCCGGGCTGGAGTGTCCGCGTGATCCCGGATAGGCCGATCTTCATCGGCCCACTCCTCCGCCCTGTCGTCAACAGCACCGCCCGGGACTCGATCACCCGCACCCTGACGTCGATGCGTGTCCGGTTTGCCATAAACTGACTTGGTGCTCGCCGACCTCGCCGGAATGGAGCTGGGCGACCTCGAAACCTTCGTCGAGTCGCTCGGCCACAAGCGCTTTCACGCCAAGCAGATCTACCGCTGGATCTGGCGGCGCGGCGTCAGCGATTTCGCCCAGATGAGCGATCTCGGCCAGGGCCTGCGCACCGCGCTGGCCGAGAAGGCCACCATCTCGCTGCCCGCCATCATCAAGCGCGACGTCTCGACCGACGGCACCCAGAAATTCGTGCTGCAGCTGGCGGACGGCAAGCAGATCGAGGCGGTCTTCATTCCCGACACGCCGGCGCAGACCTTCTGTGTCTCGACGCAAGTGGGGTGCGCGATGGGCTGCGCGTTCTGCCTCACCGGCAAGATGGGGCTGGTCCGCAACCTGTCGGCCGCGGAGATCACCGCCCAGGTGCGCCTGCTCGCGCAGTTGCTCGACCTGCTCGACAAGTCTTTCAACATCGTCCTCATGGGCATGGGCGAACCCCTGCACAACTACGACGCGACCATGAAGGCGCTGCGGATGTTGAATGAGAAAGAGGGCCTGGCCCTGCATCCCAAGCGGGTGACGCTGTCGACCGTGGGGCTGGTGCCGATGATGGACAGGCTGGCCGGTGAGGAGTTGATGCCCAACCTGGCGGTGTCGCTGCACGCGGCCACCGAGGAAACGCGCGCCGCCATTGTGCCGTTGAACAAGAAGTACTCGATGCAGGACGTGATCGATGCCTGCAAGCGCTTTCCGCTGAGCAAGCGCCGCCGCATCATGTTCGAGTACGTGATGCTGGCCGGCGTGAACGACTCGCCGCAGGATGCCCGCCAGCTGGTGAAGGTGCTGTCGGGGGTCAAGGCCAAGGTCAACCTGCTGCCGCTGAACGCCGCGCCAGGCATTCCGTTCGAACGGCCGTCGGACGAGGTCATCAACGCGTTCGCGAAGATTCTCGCCGACAAGGGCCTCAACGTCTCGGTGCGCAAGAGCCGCGGACGCGACATTCGCGCCGCCTGCGGACAACTCATCGTGGAAGGACAGAACACCAAGAACAAAGGTGCCAAGGGTGCGTAAGGTGCGTACGGTGCTCTTCGTGCCAAGGGTGCTATCGGTGCTCGTGCTCATGGTGCTCGTAGGGTGCGCCGGCGAACCTCAGTCGTGGACAGCGCTCAAGAAGCAACTGCCTGGCCTCGAGTCCGACCAGCGTGAGATCGCGATCGAGAAGTTCATCGCTGCCAAGGGCGGCACGCCGATCGTCGAGAACCAGACCCGGCTGGTGTTCTTTGCCAGGGACGTCAACGGCGCCACACCGCGAGTGGTGGGCGACTTCAACGCCTGGGCCGTTCGACCAGGCGCAGGACAGGCCGCGCCGCCGGTCTACGACGCGGCGATTGGCCAGATGACGCGGATCGACGGCACCAGCTGGTCGTATCTCGAGGGCACGTCGTATACCAATGCCCGCGCTGAGTACGTGTTTTTCTTCGACCAGGAAGCAACGGCCGACCCGTTGAATCCGCGAACGGTGCAGGCCTATGCCGGGCCACGCTCAGAGATCCGCATGCCGTTCTGGGTGGCGAATCCGGAAGTCGATGATGAGGCGACGGTCGCGGCCGGCGAGTTGATCGCGGAAACGGTGATGTCGCAGGCGCTCGGCGGCCCTCGCCGTGTCTGGTTCTACCTGCCGCCCGGTTACCCCTCGACTGCGCTCGGGGCAGGCGCGACCGCGACCGACACACTCTATCCGGTGGTCTACGTGCTGGATGGTGCCAACTACGTGGAGAAGATGGACGTGCCGCGCGTGCTCGACCGGCTGATCGCGCGCAAGGCGATCCCGCCGGTGATCGCGGTGTTCTCGGAGCCTGGCGACCGGCAGGAGGAGTACACGCGTAACCCGAAGTGGCGAACGTTCATCTCGTCGGAGCTGGTGCCACAGGTCGACAAGCGCTTCCGGACCTTTCCGGCGCCGGACCATCGCATCATCCTCGGTAGCTCGCTGGCCGCGTATGGCGCCGTCGACCTCGCCGTTGAGTTCCCGGCGGTGTTTGGCCTATGTGCGGCGCTTGCCCCGCCCGAGCAGACGGCGTCGGTAATTGCCAACCAGCCGCGCGCGCGGGCGGCCGCCGTGTCGATTCGTTTCTTCGTGCTCGGTGGCGTCTACGACGCGATGATCGACGGCGCCCGTCGCCTTCGCACCACCCTTGACGGCGTCAACGCGCCGGTGACTTACCTGGAAGTCGCCGAAGGCCACAACACCAACACCTTCCGCAACCACCTGGACGACGCGATCAAGGCGTTGTTACCGCAATAGCGCTCTACAGCGCCTTTTTCCCGATGTCGCGGCGGAACTGTAGGCCATCGAAATGAATCTTGCTCGCGGCCTCGTAAGCGCGCGCGATGGCAATGTCGAACGACGCCGCGGTCGCGACGACCGTGAGGACACGGCCGCCAGCGGTCACCAAATCGTCGCCGCGCTGTTTCACGCCGGCGTGAAATACCAGCACGTCGGGGCAATCACGCGCCACGTCGGCCAGGCCGGTGATGACGTCGCCGGAGCGAACATCACCGGGGTAGCCGTGAGCTGCTAGTACAACTCCAACGGATACTTGCCGGGATCCGGGATCCGGGATCCGGGATCCGGAAAATTGCCCGGGCCCCGGATCCCGGGTCCCGGGTCCCGACAGCTTTCCTTCCGCGGCCGCGAGTAAGAGTGGGGCGAGCGGCGCCTCAATCAGCGGCAGCACGACTTGCGCTTCAGGGTCGCCGAAGCGGACGTTGAACTCGATCACCTTGGGGCCGTCGGGGGTCAGCATCAATCCGCAGTACAGGAATCCGCGGAACGGCGTGCCTTCGCGCGCCATCCCCGAGAGTACCGGCCGGACGATTTCGCGCTCGACGCGTTCCCGCAGTGCCGCGGTCATCAGCGGGCTGGGGGCGAACGCGCCCATGCCACCGGTGTTCGGCCCCTCATCGCCGTCGAAGATGCGCTTGTGATCCTGCGCCGACAGTAACGGCAGGTAGTGTTCGCCGTCGGCGACGACAAAAAACGAGACCTCGGGGCCCGTCAGCAGCTCCTCGAGCACCACGCGCGATCCGGCGTCGCCGAAGCTGCGATCGACCATCGCGGCGTGAACGGCGGCTTCCGCGGTTGTGCGATCGGGAGCCACCACGACGCCCTTGCCGCCGGCGAGGCCGTCGGCCTTCACGACCAGCGCGTCGCCAAACTCACCGGATCGAATGGCGGCGGTCGCCTCATCGGCCGTCGTGCAGACGCGATAGTGCGCGGTCGGCACGTGGTGGCGCCGCATGAAGTCTTTGGCGAACGCCTTGCTGGTTTCGAGCTGCGCCGCGGCGCGGGTTGGGCCAAACACGAGCCGGCCTTCAGCGGCGAGCCGATCGGCCAGGCCTTGCCCGAGCGGGGCTTCGGGGCCGACGACGGTCAGGTCAATCCGTTGGCGCTCGATCAGCCGCACGCACGCCTCGGCGTCCAGGATGTCGAGCGGTTCGGTTTTGGTTGATGGGGCGATTCCGGCGTTGCCAGGAGCGCAGAGTAAGTAGTCAACGCCGGGTTCCTGGCCCAGTTTCCAGGCCAAGGCGTGCTCACGCGCGCCGGAGCCAATAATGAGGATGCGCATTTCGTGCTTAGGGCAAATGACTTGCGGGGTTGTGTTGGCTGTCTAAGTCTTAGATAACACAGAGTTTATCTTCATCTGTGGCCCCGTCTGCGTTTGTGATAGCCTAGCATACTTGTCCCGTCGGCACTGGCCGGCACAGGGACCCGGATCTCGTGGTGTGATGATCTGGATAGATTCTGGTCGGAAGGGGGTGACTACAGATGGCCGAAGTGAAATTGCAGGAAGGCGAGTCGATCGAAAGCGCGTTGCGACGCTTCAAACGCAAAGTGCAGCAGGAAGACATCATCAAGGACATCAAGAAGCACTCCTTCTACTTGAAGCCCGGTGACAAGCGCCGGGCGAAGCAGGCGCTGGCCCGCAAGCGGAATCGCAAGAAGGCTCGCCGCGAGACCGAATAGTCAGGACTTGAGGTCTTGAGGACGTGGGGTCTTGAAATTCAAGACCTCAGGACCTTAGGACCTCAAGGCCATATCCGGCTCGTCCCGTGGTAACATTCGACACCTTTTTGGGGTGCCTAACCGCCCGTGTTGTAAGGGTTTTCTCGACGTAGGGGATCTAAGCGAATGGAAATCGTCGAACGCACCGTGAACGATGTGACCGTGCTCGACCTCAAGGGCAAGATGACCCTGGGCGAGGGCGACGAGTTGCTGAAGGACAAGATCAACAGCCTGCTGGCCGCGGGCAAGAAGAAGCTGTTGCTCAATCTCGAAGGCGTGCCCTACATCGATAGTGCGGGCCTCGGCGAAGTGGTGCGAACGTACACCACCGTGAGCCGCCAGGGTGGCAGCCTCAAGCTGCTCAACCTGACCAAGCGCATCGAGGACCTGCTCTCGATTACCAAGTTGCTGACGGTATTCGACACCTTCGATTCGGAGGCGGAAGCCGTCAAGAGCTACAAGTAAGTGGAGACGCGGTCCGCGGTTGCGAACCTGATCGTTTCGCTGCGACCGGATCAGTGGACCAAGAATCTGATTGTCTTCGCGGCCTTGATTTTTGCCGTCAAACTGCTCGACCCGGCCGCCTTGGCGCTTGCTTCGGCGGCCTTTTTGATTTTTTGCGTGCTCTCCGGGTGCGTCTACCTGATCAATGACGTCTCGGATCGCGAGTCCGATCGCCAGCATCCGCTCAAGCGGCTGCGGCCGATCGCCTCAGGCGCGCTCGGCGCCGGCACCGCCCTCGCGTGGGCGATTGGCCTGAGCGCCGTCGCGTTGGCCGCCGCATTCGCGCTGCGGCCGCTGTTTGCGTTAGCTGCCGCGGCGTACCTGGCGCTCTTCGTCTTGTACACGCACACGCTCAAGCATGTCGTGATCCTCGACGTGATGTTGATCGCGATCGGCTTCGTGTTACGGGCCGTGGCAGGTGGGTTGGTAATCGGAGTGCCGGTCAGCAACTGGTTGCTGGTCTGCACGATCCTGCTGGCATTGTTCCTGGGCCTGGCCAAGCGGCGGCATGAAATCACCATGCTGGCCGACGGGGCATCCGGACACCGGCGAATTCTGGAGGAGTACGATCCGTACTTGCTCGATCAGATGATCGCGATCGTAGCGGCCGCCACATTGGTCGTCTACATCATCTACTGCGCGAGCCCCGAAACGGCCGAGCGGTTCGGCACCGAGTTATTGGTGCTGACCACGCCGTTCCCGATCTACGGCATCTTCCGATACCTGTACCTCGTGCATCGCAAGCACGGCGGCGGCAGCCCATCGGACATGCTGTTGCGGGATCGCCCGCTGCTTGGTTGCGTGGCGCTCTGGGGCATCGCGGTAGTCTTGATCATCTATCGGCCATACGCGTCGTAACTGGGACGTGACGCGCTCAACAGTCGCCATTCTCAAGACCTCGCCCGCCACGGTCCTTCGGGACACGCACGCGGTGATGAACCTTGCCGGCTATCAGGACGTCATCGCCAAAGACGCCGAGACCGCGCTCAAGGTCAACATTTCATGGCACTTCTTTTTTCCCGGCTGCTCCACCACCCCGTGGCAGCTGGACGGCGTGATTCGCGCCATGAAGCAGGACGGCTACGACCCGTCCCTGATCCACGCCTGCCACAACCGCACCGTTGTCATTGACGCCCACCTCGGCGAGACCGAAAACAAGCAGCTGCCCGTGGTGCAGGCGCACGGCATTCGCAACGTGCATCTCTATGAGGGCGACGAGCCGTGGATCAACGTTCGTGACGCCGTCGGCAGCGAGCTCGCCGACCGGTTCCTGTGCCTGAACCAGGTCTACCCCGACGGCTTCATGATCCCGAAGCGCTTGATCGGGGAAAACATCATTCACCTGCCGACGGTGAAGACCCATGTCTTCACGACCACGACCGGAGCGATGAAGAATGCGTTTGGCGGGTTGCTGAACGAGCGCCGCCACTGGACCCATCCGGTGATCCACGAGACGCTCGTCGACCTGCTGATGATCCAGAAGAAGATCCACCGTGGCGTGTTCGCGGTGATGGACGGGACGTTCGCCGGCGACGGCCCCGGGCCGCGCTGCATGGTGCCGCATGTCAAGAACGTGATGCTGGCCAGCGCCGACCAGGTTGCGATCGACGCGGTGGCGGCCAAGCTGATGGGCATGGATCCCATGTCGATCAAGTACATCCGGCTCGCGCATGACCTCGGCCTCGGTTGCGGCGACCCGCGCGAGATCGAGATCGTCGGCGACCTCGAGGCGGCGAAGGAGAACTGGCAGTTCACCGGTCCCTTCAAGAAGATGACGTTCGCGTCGAAGATGCAGCACTACATCTATTGGGGGCCGCTGCGCACGCCGATCGAATGGTCGCTGAAGACGGTGCTGGCGCCCTGGGCCTACATCGCCAGCGTGCTCTACCACGACAGCTTCTGGTATCCCATGTACGCCGAGCGCCAGATGCGCCAGGCGCTGTCGAGCCCGTGGGGGCGCCTGTTCGAGAACTGGGAACAGCTGACTCCCGATGCCCATGGTTTTCCGCAAGTGGGCGAATCGCCTGCTGCAATCACGCGTGCCGGCATGCACGCATTCAGACAGTCACTCGGCATTCTCGGCACCTGCATCGCGGAAGCGCCCGAGTTTGCCAGCCGGAAGCGGCGTCAGTCGCCGAAGTCCGCCTGAGGTTTTATCGATGAGCGAGTTCACTATTCGTTCCGAATCGGTCGATGTCGAACAGATCATGAAGCAGATCCGCGCCCGCATTCTCGAGAAGCGCGGCGCCGACTACACCGAAGATCAAATTCGCGAGCTGGCCTCGGTGCGACTCGAGAAGTTTCTTGAGCCGCGCAACCTCCGCTCCGATCTGCTCGAGCAGTTCCGCCGGAGCCGGCCGGCGGTCGAGCGCACCCGGCTTGAGCCGCCGCTGATCGAGGCCCCGTTTGCCTTCGACGACCAGACCCTGTTCACCTCGCATCGCGCCCCGATGCGGCTGCTGCGGCGGCTGTTTCGGCCGCTGCTGAAGCTGTTCTTCAATCCCAACACGCTCAATCAGATCCTCCACACCCAGGCGCAGTTCAACCTCGACCTGATGAAGCGCGAAGCGCGCCGCCGGATCGAGCACCATGACGAGCGCCAGCAGTTCGAGATCTCACGCAACGAATGGAACGCGCTCTACTACGAAGTGCTCCACAACATCGTGATCGAGACGACCCGCACCGGCATCGAGATGCAGAACCTGCGGATGCGCGTGGAGTCGCTGTCGAGCCGGCTCGACTTCAGCGAACGCCGGGTCCGCGCGCTCGAAGGCGTCGTCCAATACCGGCCTGAAGTGATCGACGCCCCGATCCGCCGCGAACGCGAAGACGACGAGCCGGCCGCCGCGCCGGCGATGAGCGGCTCGCTTGAGGGCTTCGTGCCGACGGGTCAACAGGGCCAAGCGCCGCAAGGCCAGGGCGATGCCAGCCGCAAGCGTCGTCGTCGTCGTCGTGGACGGCGCGGGGGAGCAGAGGGCTCAGGTGCGTCAGGTGCGTCAGGTGCAGCAGGTGCAGCAGGTGCAGCAGGTGCAGCAGGTGCGACGAATTTCGAGGGCGATGACGACGGTCCCGACGATGGCGAGGCCGGCGACGAAGGCGACGTCGACGAGCGCGAAACCCAAGCGGCAATGGCAGCACCATCCGCACCCGATGCACCCGATGCACCTAAGGCACCTGGTTCTTCAGACAACGGCGAGCAGTGAAGGTCGCGGTCGTGGTCCAGCGGTATGGCGCCGATATCAACGGCGGCGCCGAGCAACATGCGCGCTATGTGGCGGAGCACCTGGCGACGCACGCCCAGGTCGAGGTGCTGACCACCTGCGCCCATCGCGACTACATCTCGTGGAAGAACGAGCTGCCCGAAGGCAAGGACGCGGTCAACGGGATCACCGTCCTTCGCTTCCCGGTGGCCGTCGAGCGGGATCCGATCGACTTCGCGAAATGGTCAGGCAAGGTCTTCACGGAGACGCACTCGCTTCGTGACGAACTGGCGTGGCTCGACGCCGAGGGACCGACCAGCCCGGCCCTGATCGATTACATCAAGGCGCACGAAGCCGACTACGACTTCTTCATCTTCTTCAGCTTCCGCTACCACCAGTCGTTTCACGGCGCCCGTGCGGTAGCCGCGAAGGCGATCCTGGTGCCGACCGCGGAGCGTGACGGCGCGCTTGGCCTCGGCATCTTCCCGCCGGTGTTTCGCGGCGTTCGCGCCCTCATGTACAACTCGTTCGAGGAACGCGCGCTGATCCAGGGCGTCTCGAACAACCAGTCGGTGCCCGGTGTCGTCGTCGGCATTGGCTCGGAGATTCCCGAGCGCTCGAATGGCGGACGCTTCCGCCAGAAGTTCGACCGGCGGGAGCGCTTTGCGATCTACGTCGGCCGCATTGACGAGAACAAGGGTTGCGTCGAGCTGTTCGAGTTCTTCGAGCACTACAGCGCCGCGCTGGTCGACGGCATGCACCTGGTGCTGGTCGGCACGCCGCACGTGGAAATTCCGAATCACCCGCGCATTCATCACCTCGGCTTCCTCGCGGACCAGGACAAGTACGACGCGGTGGCGGCTGCCGAGCTGCTGATCATGCCGTCGTATCTCGAAAGCCTGTCGATGGTGGCACTGGAGGCGTGGGCCATGGGCAAGCCCGTGCTGGCCAACGCCAAGTGCGACGTGCTGCAGGGACAATGCCTGCGCAGTAACGCCGGCCTCTTCTACGAGAACTTTCAGGAGTTTGCCGAGACGCTGCGCGCCATTGATGCCGGCCCCAGCCTGCAAGCGGCCCTCGGGCGCAACGGGCGAGCCTTCTTCGAGCGCCATTACAGCTGGCCGGTGATCGAGAAGAAGTACGTCGACATGCTGGAGCAGCTGTCAAAGGAGACGCCGTCACGGTCGATGGAGGCGATGCCCGGTTGGTTCGCACGCCGCCGGCGCACGCTGCCGCCCGCCGACAGCGTGGTGAAGCAATTGCCGGCCGGGCCGTACCGCGAGCCCGCCGCCGGCAGCCGGCCGTCGACCGCGGTCAACCGGCCGGCGCCGGTAGTGAGTCAGCCGGAAGCGAGCAGGCCGCAACCCGAGCGCCCCCAGTTTCAACCGCGCGGGGATCGCCGCGACGACCAGCGCGATCAGCGCTCACGTCGGCCTAATCAGAGACGTTCCAATGATGGCCGCAAGCCCGTCGACTCCGCTCAGGGCAAGCCGAGGCTAGAGGGCGGAAGGTCCGTCGATCCTGCCCAGGGCAAGCCGAAGGCTGAGGGCGAGCGGCCTCGCCAGGACGCACCGGGTTCGAGCAAGCCCGTCGACTCCGCTCAGGGCAAGCCCGACGGGCGGGGCCGCGATCGTGGGCCCGGGCAGGGCTACCGGCGAGGCGGACGTCCGCAGCGCCGTGGCCGCCGGCCCGGCGGCGGTGGCGGAGCGAAGTAGTGGCGATCGCCATCCACCAGGTGCTCGCCACGCTGGGCTACGGCGATGCGATCGGCCACGAGGTGTTGGGGATCCAGCGGGTGTTGCGTGCCGCGGGTTACTCGTCAGAGATCTTCGTCGAGACGGCGGATCACCGGCTGAAGGACCTGACGGTCGACTACCGCGACCTGCCCGAGGCGAGCCATCCCGACAACATCCTGATTCATCACTTCTCGATCGGCGCGCGGGCGTCGCGCGTGGCCTACGCGCTGCCGGACCGGATGGCGCTGGTGTACCACAACATCACGCCGCCGGAGTACTTCGTCGACGTGCACGACATGCTCGTCAAGCTGTGCTACCTGGGACGCCGCGAGCTTGGCCTCTACAAAGACCGCTGCGACCTCGCGCTCGGCGACTCTGAATACAACCGACAGGAGCTCGACGCCATCGGCTTCCCCGTCACGGGCGTGCTGCCGGTCGTCCCCGACTTTTCTCACCTCTCGGGCCCCGCCAACTACATGCAGGCGCGGCAATACGATGACGGGTGGGTGAACGTGTTGTTTGTCGGCCGCATGATCCCGAACAAGCGGATCGAGGATGTCATCCGCAGTTTCCACGCCTACAAGCAGTGGTTCAACCCGCGGTCGCGGCTGCTGCTGGTGGGCTCGTACGGCGGCTTCGAGAAGTACCTGGCGATGGTGCAACAGTTCATTGCCGACATCGGCGCCCAGGATGTGCACTTTCTTGGCCACGTCGCCAACGAAGAACTGACCGCCTACTACGAACTGGCGGACGTGTTCCTGTGCGCGAGCGAGCACGAGGGCTTCTGCGTGCCGCTGATCGAGTCGTTCCACATGGGCGTGCCGGTACTGGCCTACGCCGCCACGGCGGTGCCAGCGACCATGGACGGCGCCGGCATCTTGTACACGGACAAGAACCCCATGCATGTGGCGGCGTTGATTGACGCCGTCGTTGGCGACCGCGACTTGCACGACCGCGTCGTCGCCGGCCAGGACGTGGCACTGGATCGCCTTGAAGCCAGGGACTTCGGCGGCACCTTGCTCAGGTTCGTGGACCAGATGCTGGCGACGCCCAGGCGGCCGCATCCGCCCGTGGCGTTCGACTTCTGGGACCAGATGCGGTTGCGCGAGGAACTAGAGGAGCTCTATCTCTATCGCCCGTCGGCGTTTCACGCGCTGCCGCCGGAACCTCCGGGGTCCGGGATCCGGGGTCCGGGATCCGGAAATTTCTCTGAGCACTCATCCGGATCCCGGATCCCGGATCCCGGATCCCGGTCATGATCGTAAACCAGTGGGTGCCCGCTGCCCATCGGGGCGATGCGATCGGCGACTCCGCGCGCCGCGTGCGGGGACTGCTGCGCGGGCTCGGGCACCAGTCCGAACTCTACGCCATGACGATGGACGATGACCTGCGGGGCGACGTGCTGCCGTGGACCGACTCGTCGGCCAGGCGCGGTGACCTCACGATTTTCCACTTCGCGCTGGTGTCACCAATGACCGCGGAGTTCGCGCGGCTGCCGCGTGGGCGCGTGCTGCAGTACCACAACGTCACCCCCGCGCACTTCTTCGCGCCGTACGACGCCGGGATCTTCCGCCTCGCCACCCTCAGCCGCGACGACCTGCGGACGCTGGTCGGCCACACCGACGTCGCGCTGGGTGACTCGGAGTACAACCGGCAAGAACTGGAAGAGCTGGGCTTCACGAACACCGGCGTGTTCCCGATTGCCATCGACACCGAACGGATTACCAATGCGCCGCGGGTGCCATCGCTCGAGTTCCTGCTCACCGACGGTCCCCTCCTCAATTTCCTGTTCGTCGGCCGCATCGCGCCCAACAAGAAAATCGAGGACCACATCCGCCTGGCGGAGCACTACAAGCGCTATGTCGATACGGCATATCGCTTCATCTTTGTCGGCAAGACCGACGCGATCCCACGCTACTACAACATGATTCGCAAGCTGGTGAACGAGTACGAGATGCTCGAGGACCGCTTTATTTTCACCGGCCCGGTGCCCGATGCCGACCTGGCTACCTACTACCGCACCGCCCACGTCTACGTCTCACTCTCAGAGCACGAAGGGTTCTGCGTGCCGCTGCTCGAAGCGATGGCGGCCGACGTGCCGGTGCTCGCCTACTCCTCCACCGCCGTGCCCGACACCCTGGGTGGAGCCGGCGTGCAGTTTGCGCCGAAAGACCTCGAATACGCCGCCGAGCTCCTTGGGGAGCTCGCCTACAACGACACGCTCAGGGCCCAGGTGATCGCCGGACAGCGCGCCCGCCTCAACGATTTTGGCGACGCCCGGATCCGCCGTGAGCTCGAAAGGCTGACATCGTGAAGATTGCATTCATCGTTCAACGCTACGGCGCCGAGATTCTGGGCGGCTCCGAGTATCACTGCCGGCTGATTGCCGAACGCCTCGCCGCCAAGTACGAGGTCGAAGTGCTGACCACCTGCGCGCGCGACTACATTACGTGGGAGAACGAGTATCCCGAGGGCAGCGATCGCATCCGCGGCGTCACCGTGCGGCGCTTCAAGAACGCGCACACCCGCGACATCACGTCGTTTAACCAGTACTCGGACTGGATTTTCAATCACCCGCACACCCGAGACGACGAGATGTCGTGGCTCGAGCAGCAGGGGCCCTGGTGCCCGGCGCTGATCGAATACCTGAACAAGCAGCATCGGCAGTACGACGCGCTGATCTTCTTCACCTACCTCTACGCGCCCACCGTGCTGGGACTTGAGATCGATCCGGCGCGCAGCATTCTGGTGCCGACCGCGCACGACGAACCGGCCATCCATCTCGGCATCTACCGGGAGATGTTCGCCAAGCCGTCAGCGGTCGCCTTCAACACCGAAGTTGAGAAGAATTTCCTGAAGACAACGTTCGAGTTCCGTGCGGCCGCCGAAGAGACCGTTGGCTGCGGTGTCGACCTGCTGCAGGACGCGGCACAAGCGGACGAGCCCGAGCCGGAAGACGACGACGAGATCCACAAACGGCTGCCGCAGCACTTGCGTGCCCGTGGCGCGCAGTTTCGCCGGCGACACCGCCTGCAGGGCCAGTTCCTGCTTTACGGCGGCCGCATTGACGCCGGCAAGGGCTGCGAAGAGCTGATCGAGTACTTCACCAGCTACAAGGAACAAGGCGGCGAAGCCGCGCTCACGCTGATGGGCGTCAAGCTGATGCAGTTGCCGGAAGTGCCGTGGGTGCGCTTCGCCGGGCTATTGTCAGAGCGCGAGCGACTTCAGGCCCTCGAAGCCGCGACCATCGTCGTCGTGCCGTCACCGTTCGAGAGCCTGTCGCTGCTGGCGCTCGAAGCGATGGCGGTCGGCACGCCGATCCTGTGTAATGCACGTTCGGCAGTGCTCGTGGAGCACTGCGTGAACAGCAACGCGGGACTGTTCTACGCCGACCGGGAAGAGTTCCTGGAGTGCGCCAAGTTGCTGCTGGCCGACGATCGGATGCGCGACCGCATGGGCCGCAACGGCAAGGAGTACGTCAAGCGGAACTATCGCTGGGATGTGATCCTGTCCAAGTATGACCGCCTGATCGGATCACTTCGACGATGATCGCCGGCAGAGACGTTGCTGGAATCGGAGATTCTTCGATCGTTCGTCGACGTGGGGCTACTCGGGTTCGCCGACGATTTCGAGCTCGTCGCCGTTCTCGGTCGGGC
>SHUG01000089.1 GCA_009694735.1 Acidobacteriota bacterium
AGGCGGACAGGGACGGGCGATCTCTATCTGGGAGCGGCCAGCCGCCCCGGCGCGGAGACCCTGCTCCTGGCCTCCCCGCAGCAAAAGATCCCCACCGACTGGTCCGCGGACGGCCGGTTCCTGCTCTACGACAGCATCGACCCGCAGACCAACCGCGACCTCTGGGTGCTGCCGATGGAGGGGGACCCCACGCCCCGGGTGTTCCTGAAAACGCCCTTTAACGAAGCCTACGGCACGTTCTCCCCGGATGGGCGCTGGGTGGCCTATGAGTCCAACGAATCAGGGCGCAGTGAGATCTACATCCGGCCGTTCACGGGGGCCGGGGCGCCGGGCGCGGGGGCCACCGCCACGGCCGGGCAGTGGCAGGTCTCCACGGCGGGCGGTATGTTTCCGCGCTGGCGATCCGACGGCCGGGAGCTCTACTACCTCTCGCCTAGCGGCGCGCTGATGGCGGCGTCGGTCACGGTCACCGGCACGAGCGTCGCGCCGGGCGCACCGGTGGTGCTCTTTCCCACGCGGGTTTTCGGTGGCGGCGCGGACGTTGGTCAGGGCCGGCAGTACGACGTGACCCGCGACGGGCGCTTGCTCATCAACACGGTGCTGGACGAGGCGGGCGCGCCGATCACGCTGCTGCAGAACTGGCGGCCGCCAGCGGATCAGTAGCGCACCCGGCGGTCCACGCCTGCGAAGTCGCGCAGTGTCGATGGGACCGAGGGGGGGCTTGGTGCCGCTTCGTAGGAGGAGCGGGACTGTGTTGGACGAAAGAGTGGTGGAGGCGGCGGGAGTTGAACGCTGGGCGTAATTCGTTGATTGATAAGGACATCGTGTTTCACGGCTAAAGAGTTACCCCCAAAGTTACCCTCACAATGCCTCGGCTGCTACGAGTCTGTGGCGGACGCTACGGGATGCAACCGCGATACCTGAGAACGGCCCAACGGAAGACCTGACAGTGGTTCGCCACGTGTGAGACCCGCCGCCCACATCGTCCAGTGAGACCCGAGGATAGTGACCGCTCGTGTACGCACCGCCCGTGAGGAGTCATCGCCGGTGGTCGCGTGAGTCGTAAAACCCCCGCGCCTCGCGTCGGTTGGTACAATCAGGAGTGTTCGTAATGTGAGGGCGGAGTCCTCATCAGCGACCGCGAGCAGAGCAGGAGGCACGATGAATACCCGGAACCACGGCGGCAAGCGAGCGGGCAGTGGCGGCAAGCGCGGGTCGATCTACGCCCCGACGCGGCGGAAGCAGGCCCTGCAGGCCCAATGGGAGGCCTTGGTAGCGCTCGAGTTTGACGCCATCGTCGAGGCACAGCTGCGTGCCGCCATCGGCACCAGCGCCGTCTTCGCCACGCGCCCAGACGGGACGTGGGTCCACCATCCCGACCCCGATGCGACCATCCTGGCGCGAGTGCAGGCTGGAGACGAGGCCCTGCGCCTGACGGCCGTGGCGCCCAATCACGCCCTGCTGAAACAGATCTTTGACCGGCTGCTTGGGCGCCCGTGTGAGGCGCTGGAGGTTGAGCTACCGGCCCTGCCACAGGTGAGCGATGCGGACCTGGCCGCCCCCCTGGCGGCGCTGCTGCGCCGGTGGCAGCCCCAGACCGGCTAGGCGGCGGGGGGATCATCAAGATGTTCAACCGTGCCGTACCCGGTCATGTAGATTCCCGATAGGATCGTTACCTCGCGGGCGTCAGGGTGGTGATGCGCGTCGATGCGGTAGCCATCAGGGAACTGCAGACGAACGGTGTAAGGCCCTGGCTTGGTCGGATCGCCGACAAGATTGACCTGGCCCATTCCAGGCAGGGTCAGTCCGGCAGTTGAGAACACCATCTCACTCGGGGTGAGAGCGATGGCGCGCGGAGCTTGGGCCTGCGCAGCATTTCCCGCTGCGATCAAAACCAACAGCGTTGCGATACGAATACGAGCCATCACGACGCTATCTCTTCGTTGACATGCCGGTGAAGATAAATTTCTGGGCGCGGCGGTTCCCATCGTTGTTGACCTCGGCCGTGTAGAGATTGCCCTTCGAGTCGGCCGTGACGTCATGAAGAATGTAGAAGGACCCGGGTGTAGACCCGACGCCGTCACCCACGTAGCCGACCACTTGCAGTGACTTCCGCTCGAGGATTGCGATCTGCTGCCGGATGCGATCGACGACATACAGGAACCGCTGTTCCTTGTCGGGTGAGAACGCCGTTCGCGAGGCGGTCATGCCGGCATTGACGAGCCCGTCAACCAGCTTGGCCAGCGGCTGACCAAACGCGGTCCTGGCATCCGTGCTCGGCGCCGGCTTCATTCGCGAGATGAACACTTGATTGACGTACTTGCCCTCGGGCGTAAAGATCTGGACGCGTTTATTGGCGCGGTCGGCCACATACAGCAGGCCGTCGTTCGAGATGCGAGCCGAGTGCACCAGGTTGAACTGATCGGCGCCCGTGCCCTCGGTCGAGGCATCCGGCGGAGGCAGGCCGTTACCACGTGACCCGGGCGGGGGCGCAGGCGGGTCGGTGGCAACGTTACCGAACGCGCCCCACATTCGCCTGAAGGCGCCGCTGTCGGCGTCGAACACGATGATGCGACGGTTGTTATAGCCGTCGGCGACGAAGATCTCGTTGGTCTTAGCGTAGTAGGTGATGTCGGCCGCGCCGCGCACGTTCGCCTTGTCGGTGTTACCAGTGGACTGGCCGCTGCGTCCGATCTGCAGCAGGAATTTCCCGTCCCGCGTGAACTTCAGCAGCTGGCCATCGGTGCGGGCGCTGCCGGCGATCCACGCATTGTCCTTGCTGTCGAACGCAATACCGTGCTCCGTGTCGGGCCACTCGTAGCCGGCTCCCGGCCCGCCCCATCCCTGGATGAAGTTACCGGCCGAGTCGAACTCGAGCACCGGCGGCGCCGCCTTGTCCTTATCTTCCGGGTTAACGGTGCGCGGGCGATGGAGCACCCAGATGTGGTCTTTCGAATCCACGCCGACGCCACTGACCAGCCCCAGCACCCACTGCTTCGGCACCTTTGGCCACGTGGCGTCCACCTTGAACGTCGGGATCTCATTGCTCGCGGCGAGCTGGCTCGGCGCGGATGCCCTCGCGGACGACACAATCGTTCCCGTCGCCGTTACGATCAGCGTCGCTATTGCTGCCGCCGTCCTGACCTTCATGTCTACTCCTCGGGTTCGTTGCAGCCAGTCCGCTGGCCGGTCATGCACAGCTCTACGACATGCTAGCGAGGCAGCTTGAAGGCCATCAGTTCACCCGAGTAGGCGCCGCCGCTGATGGCGATCACGATGTACTGTTCGCTATTCACCATGTAAGTCATCGGCGCCCCACCCTCGGCCGCGGGCATGTATACGGCACCGACGCGCGCACCCGTCGCCTTGTCATAGGCGCGCAGCATCGCGCCGCGCCGCCCATCCGCCTGCACGCCGACGCTCGCATCCGCGGCAATCAGGAGAGTCTTCGTGACGAGCGTCCCGACCGTTCCCGGCCGGCCGGTGTTCGGGATGTTGAGCCCGCGCAGGTCGGGGTGATTCTTGATGACCTCCGGGGTGTCGCCGTGGGGCGTCTTCCACAGGATCTCGCCCTTCTTGAGGTCGATCGCGGTGAGGCTGCCGTACGGGGGTTTGCCCAGGGGTAAACCGCGAACACTGAGGCGGCCGCCACCGCCGCCGCCGGCTTCGCCGGCCCCCGCAGCTGGTGCTGAACCGGCGCCGCGCTGTGCGGCGAGATTGGCATTCCCTCCTCCGGCCGCGGATCCCGCACCGGCCGTCAGACGGGCACCAGTCAGGGCGTTGCCGGCGATGTACTCCATCTCCGAGAAGCCCGCTGGTGGCGGCACGAGCCCATAGGCCCCGATGTTGCCGGTGGATGATACATAGACAACATGGTTTTCCGGATCGTAGGACCCGCCCTTCCAGTTCGTTCCGGACGTCGATCGGGTCAGCGCGGCAATCGGCCCCTCGGCCTTGCTCACCACTGGAGGATTGAACAATCCTCCCATCGTGTACTTCTTCACTAACTCGACCGCCTCTGCGCGGAGCTCCGGCGTGAAGTCGATCAACTCATCGAACGAGACATTCTGCCGCTCGTAGGCGGGCGGCTTCGTGGGAAATGGCTGCGTCGGGGCGTACCACTCACCGGGAACGTTGCCCCTCTCGACCGGCTTCTCTTCGATCGGCCAGATCGGTTCGCCGGTTTCGCGGTTCAACACATAGAGATAGGACTGCTTCGAAGGCTGCGCGATCGCCTTGACGATGCGGCCGTTCATTGGAATGTCGACAAGAATCGGCGCGCACGGCAGGTCCATATCCCAAATCGGATGATGGACAAATTGATAGTGCCATTTGCGTGCGCCCGTCTTCAGGTCAACAGCAACCAGGCTCTCGCCGAACAGGTTGCTGCCGGGCCGGTTACCCCCGAAGTAGTCGCCGGTCGGCGATTCCACCGGAAGGTAGGCCAGCCCGAGTTGCTCGTCTGCCGACATCTGCGCCCACACGCCGGTATTCCCAGTGTATTCGTAGGATCGCTCTTTCCAGCTGTCGTTCCCGAACTCGCCGACTTGAGGAATGGTGTGAAAGATCCACAACCGTTTCCCGGTCCTGATGTCATAACCGCGGATGAATCCTTTGACCGCCCGCGGGCTCTTCGGATTGGCCCCGGTCCCGAAGGCGGCACCGACGATCACGACGTCCTTCGTGACCAGCGGTGTTGCGTGCAAGCCGATGTCGCCACCGTTCGGATCGATGACCTGATCGTTCTCGAGCTTGAGATCAACAAGGCCGTCCTCGCCGAACGTTGACACGCGGTTCCCGGTCTTGGCGTCCAACGCAACGAGCCGGTAGCCGACGGTCACATACAGAATGCGCTCGAGGGTGCCGTCCGTCCAATACGACAGGCCTCGTCCAGACAACTGGCGCGGGGCAGCAGCGGCGCGCGCGCCCTCCCGTTCGCTGTGAACCCACAGCAGTTCTCCAGTGGCCGCGTCCAGGGCCACCACCGCCCGCCGGCTTCCGGCAGTGGCGTAGAGGATGCCCTTCACCATCAGTGGAGTGCCCTCGTACGCAAACTCCGGACGTGCGCCGAGGTTGTCGGTCTTGAACCGCCACGCGACCTCGAGCTTGTCGAAGTTGCGGGCATTGATCTGATCCAGCGCCGAATAGCGCGCGCTGGTCAGGTCTCCGCCCCACGCCGTCCACTCACCGGGGGTGGTCGACTGGCCGTGCGGCACGGCAAGGGTCGAAACAACCAGGACCAGCGTCAGCCATCGTGCGGCCGACGGAAATGTCGAGCGCTTCATGTGTGGCACCTCTTCTAAACCTCGGACACCAGGTCGATGCGACCCTTGCTGTCGCCGAACTTCTCAACCGGCAGCCCCATCTTGTCAATCAACGTCAGCCAGAGATTCGCCAGTGGCGTATCTTCCGACAGCTTGACGTGACGGCCGCCTTTCACCTGTCCGGCGCCGCCACCGGCCAGCAGCATCGGCAGGTCGTGATGCAGGTGGATGTCGCTGTTGCTCATCCCGGCGCCGTGCACGATCAGTGAATGATCGAGCAACGTGCCGTCGCCGTCTGGAGTCGAGTCCAGCTTCTGGAGAAAGTGCGCGAACAGCCGCATGTGGAAGGCATTGATCTTCGCTTCCCGTTCCAGCATCTCGGGCCGGTTCTGGTGGTGCGAAATGGGGTGATGCGGATCGGGCACGCCGATCTCGGCGTAGGTGCGGCCGCTCTTCTCGCGGCCCATCAGGAATGTGGACACGCGCGTGAGGTCGGTCTGGAACGCCAGGACATTCAAATCGAACATCAGCTTGGCGTACTCCTCGAAGGAGTCCGGCACGCCGCCCGGTTGCTGGATTTCCGGAAATCCGCCGCGTCCGCTCTGCTCTTCGGCCCGCTGGATGCGGCGCTCGATGTCGCGGATCGATTCGAAGTACTCCGTGATGCGGGTGCGGTCGCTGGCCCCGAGCCTGTTCTGCAGGCTGGTCAGCTGGTCCGTGACCAGGTCGAGAATGGACCGCTCCATCTCGATGCGGCTCAGGCGACTCGCGCGGTCGGTACTGTCGCTGGCCCCAAAGAGCCGCTCGAAAACGGCGCGGGGCTGCGCCTGCACCGGCAGCGGCATCGTGTCGCTCCGCCACGACAAGGCCCCGCTATATGCGCAGGCGTAGCCGTCTTCGCAGCCCCCGACCAGGTCCACCGCCTCGAGTCCCAGCTCCAGTGAGGCCAGCTCCGTCTGTTTGCCGAGTTCGCGGGCGATGATTTGGTCAGCCGAGATGCTGGCCCTGATGTCGGTGCCCTCCGTCTTGCGAGGATGCACGCCGGTCAGGAACACCGCCTGGGCGCGGGAGTGATCGCCAAGGCCTTCACCCGGCCGAGGGTCCGCCTCGGGATTGCCCATCCCGGAGAGGACGACGAGACGATTCTGGAACGGCGCCAGTGGTTTCAGCGTGGACGGCAGGTCGAAGCCCGCGCCGAGCTTGGTCGGACGCCATTCGGCCATGTTCATGCCGTTGGGGACGTAGACCACGCCCAGGCGACGCGCAGCCTTCGGAGCCTGCGCAAACGCCGGCACCATGGCATCGAGAAACGGCAGCGCCACGGTGGTGCCCAGTCCACGCAGGAAGGTCCGGCGCGCGAGGTGCTTCTTGAAAATAGTTGACATATGTTTCACTCCAACGTGGCTACGGCGCGACCGTGGCCGCGGACTGGCCGGTGGTGCGGTTCATCTGAAAAGGCATGCTCTTGACGACCGCCAAGACCAGCGCCGACCACTGCCGTTTCGGTCCTGACTCCCGGATGATCTTCCGAACCGACGGCATGTCGAAGGGCGTCACGCCGCGTCCGACAGCGTAGGTCAACATCTTGGTTGTCAGCGTCTTGATGAACTCATCGCTCTGGCCCATCAGCAGCGCGCGGAACTCGGCAGGATTCGTGAATTTCGCGCCGTCAGGGAAGGTGCCGCTGCCATCCACGGGCAGCCCGTGCTCGGTGGTCCGCCAGCGCCCGATTGCGCTGTAGTTCTCCAGCGCAAAGCCCATGGGATCAATGCGGTTGTGGCAACTGGCGCAAGCCGGGCTCCTTCGGTGCGCCGACATGCGCTCGCGCACCGTCGACGGCGCCGCCCCGTCCTCACCGTTCTCCACCAACGCCGGAATATTGGGCGGTGGCGCCGGGGGCGGCGATCCCAGAATATTGGTGAGCATCCACCGTCCGCGCACAACCGGCGAGGTCCGTGTTGAATACGACGTCACCGTCAGGATGCTGCCTTGCCCGAGTAATCCCATCCGATTGGGATCGGTCATCGTCACCCGCCGGTGCCTGGCGCCGTATACGTTGGGCACGCCATAGAAGGCTGCCAGGCGCTCGTTCAGGAACGTGTAGTTCGCTGTCAGCAAATCAGTGACCGGCCGGTCCTCGCGGATCTGGCTCTCCAGGAACATTTCCGTCTCCAGCAGGAACGCCTGCCGCAGGTTGTCATCGAAGTCCGGGAACGCAGCTGGGTCTGGCATGACGTTGGCCAGGTCCCGCAGCGACAGCCACTGGCTGAAGAACCCTTTGATGAGCGCTTGCGACCGGGTGTCGGCAAGCATCCGGCGAACCTGCTGCTCCAGGATTTTCGGATCATGGAGGGTCCCGGCGGCCGCGGCCGTCAGGAGTTCGTCATCCGGAATGCTGCTCCACAGGAAGAACGAGAGCCGCGACGCCAGGTCGAACGAGTCGAGCCGGTAGTTGACCCCAGCGCCAGATGTCGGTGGGTCGTGGGTCACGCGAAGCAGGAAGTTCGGCGTCATCAGCAGCGCCTCGATGGCGGTCTGGATGCCGGCGTCGAAGTCGCGTTTGGCGCGGCCGTTCGCATAGAACGCGACCAACGCATCCACTTCGCCCGGGGTCACCGAGCGACGATAGGCGCGCCGGGCGAGGTTCGTCAGAATTGTGCGAGCGCAGGCCGTCTCGTCCTGAGGTCCCTTCGGCGTGCAGGTGAAGATCCGGCGGCGGCTCTCGGTGTCGACCGGTACTTTCGAGGCAAAGGGCCCTTCGATTGTGACGAAGTCCATCGCCATTAGGCCTTCACCCGTATCGGACTGCCACTGGGTCAGCGGCTTGCGCGCCGCGCCCCCACCTTCCGTGACCGTCGCATACCGTTCCAGGAACGCGGCCGTGATGGTCGCAGGGCCACCCTTGGCCAAGAACCGCACCTCCAGGTTCTTGTCGGCGTTCAGGTCGTACTCAGCGGGCAGGATGCGGACGCCGGATGCCACGTTCAGCTTGGGTTGAAAGGCCACGCATCGGGGTTCCTTTGAATCCACGCACTCGCCACCGACGGCGAGCAGCTTGATCGGCTGTCCGTCCAGCCGCACGTCGATCTCTTCACGCTCTTTCAGTCCCTTGATGACATTCTGCGCATACGCGCGCTGCAACGAAATCTTCAGGACATACTCGCCATCGAGCGGGAAGGTGTGGTTGATCACGGTGCCGCCGCGCGTGCCAAACGGCAAGCCTTCGCTGACGCGGAACTCCTGATCGAGGAAGCGCGACACCTTGTATGTCGTGACACTTGGCCGGACCGTCGGGTCGCCCACGACCAGCCGGCTGATCTTCCAGGCCGCCAGCTTGTACTCTTCCATCAGCCCGGGCGAGATCGTCAGGACGTCGGCGATGTTGTCGAACCCGTAGCCGGTTTCATCCGGTCGGAGCAGCAACTGCGTGTCGACTTCCAGGCCCAACAAGTCCCGAATCGCGTTCCCATACTGCGCACGGTTCATCCGGTGCACGGCAATCCGGCCGGCGTTGGGTGCTGCCACAGCGGCGCGGTCCAGTGCCGTTTCGAGCGCCGTGACGGCTGCCTGATAGGTCGGCGCGTCTGGCCGCGGCCGCCCCGACGGCGGCATCTCCCGGCTCCGCAGCTTCGACACTACCTTCTCCCAGACTTCCGGGTGGTCACCGATGCGCGTCGCATCGATGGTGTCGAGCGCAAGCCCACCAGCTGTCGCCTTGCGGCGATCGTTGTGACAGGTCACACAGTACTGGTCCAGCAACGCCCGGTCGAATACCGGGGCCGCCGGCAGAGGTGCGCCGGTACGTGTGGGTACCAGCTGGCGCTCGACCGATGACGGGAGCTTCGCTGCGGCGGTGACCGCCGGCGAGCCGCCCCGATACACGGTGGGCTGCCCCGCCTGCGAGGACACAACCGCCACCGAGGCGATCACCCCGCCCAGCAGGACGAGAATTGTTCGTGCAGGCATCGACATGTGTTCGTGCTCCCTACTGCTCTGGGGTCTCGTCCCTGATTACGGCGTACGCGTCTCGCTCGATGCCCGGGGGACTCGCTTTGCCGCCGTTCGCCAGCAGCTGGCGCTCGAGCTCCGGGTTCTTGCTATTGCTGTTCTGCGTGTAGATGCCTTCGGCCAGGGTCACCGGCGTCCAGCCTCGCTTGTTCTTCACATCCACCGCGATCTTCTTCTCGATCAGGAGTGCCGCAATCTGGTTGCCACCCGCGTTACCGCGGTAGGCCACGCCATGGAGCGCGTTTTCACCGTCGATGCTGACGCTGTTCACATCGTCGCCGAGATCCAGGCAAAGCTTGACCGCCTCCAGCGCATCCTTTTCCGGGACGCCGGTGTAGCCGATCGATTCACCCGAATCGAGGCCGGCCGCTGCCATCAGTGGAGACACGTTGCGCGCGGTCTTCACCAATGGGTCGGCGCCATTCTCCAGAAGGAACCGCATGAGCGGGAGTTCGGCATGTTGCGCGGCGATGAAAAAGGCGGTGGCGCCAGCGAGGCGTCCACCGCCTCGCACCGGACTGGCTCCACCGCCGGCGCCAGGGGCGGCGCCTGTGCCGACGGCGGCACGGGGGATCGTTTTAGCTCGACTGTTGATGTCGGCGCCGTGCTGCAGCAGAACCTTGATGAAGTCCAGCCGCATCTGTCCCTCGATCGGGAGCAAACGGTCCCACTCGGTGCCCTCGGGACGCACGGCCGTCTTCTCGCCCGCCAGTTCGGACGACCAATCACCAACGATCCAATGAATAGGGGTGAAGCCGGGGCCCAACTTCGGATCGGCCCCCAACTTCAACAGCAGCTTCGCGTAATCCAGGTGGCTACGAATGGTGGCAATGACCAGCGCCGTGGTGCCGTCCTGCGATGCGTCGTTCACGCCGATTCCATGGTCCAACAGGATCTGCGTGATCTCGGCATCGCCATTTCGCGCCGCGAACAACAGCGGCGTGAAGCCGCGCTTCGACGCCTCGCGGGGGGAGGCACCGGCGCTGAGGAGCATCTTCACCACCGCGGCATGTCCCTCGGCGATGGCCCACATCACTGCGCTTTGTCCCGCCTGCGGCTCTTTCGCGTGAATGTCGGCCCCCGCTTCGAGGAGCAGTCGTACCACCTCCGGCCGGCCGGTTCGGGCCGCCGTCATCAGCGGCGTTTCGCCGGTACGGCCCGGGGTGTTGGGCTTGGCCCCGGCCCTCACGAGCTTGCTGACAATGGCTGGGTTGCCGTTGCGACACGCGAGCGCAAGTGGAGTGACGCCGAAGGCCGTTGCCACATTAGGGTCGGCCTTGGCGGCGATCAAGGCAGCGACCAGGTCGGCATCGTCGCGTTCGACCGCCCAGTGCAGGGCGGTCGTCCCGTCTGGCATCTTCTCGTTGACGTCGACATTCCGCTTCAGCAGGGCGCGGGCCTGCTCCGTTTGTCCACGACGAATTGCGTCGGCCAGCTGAGGTAGAGCCTCTGAGATCGACGGCAGCATCCCAGTGAGGCCCATCGCCAGGCCCCACGCGACAGCGGACCGACCAAACCACTCCGGCATAGACAATCCTTTCAAGGTCGTTGCGTCGATCAGGAACACCTCAGAACTTGTAGGAGGCGCTAATCTCGGCCAGGCGTGACGCCAGAATCGTCAGGGGGCGTCCGAACGTCGGTCCTGAGCGTGTGTTGGCGGTCAGCGTCATGTTGGCGTTCAGCAAGTTGTAGACGTTGAACCGCACCGCGAGTTGCTGGGTCGAGAATACCTTAAACTGCTTCTCGGCGCGGACGTCGAGATGGCGAACGGTGGGATACCGCTCGGTGCCGATCGGTTCCACGTTCATGACCAGAGTCGGGATGGTGGCGCCGCCCGAGAACAGCACCGTGCGTGCCCACGGCTCTCCGCTTCGGGATTCGAAGAGCGCCGACGCCTGGATGCCGTACGGGAACCGGTAAGTGCCGGAAATCTTCGAGATCCATTCAACAGTGTTGTCCGACTGGTTGAAGTCCGCGTTCGGGTTGTCTTCGGGCAACACCGCCACGTTCGTGTTGTCCTTGCGGGTTCCCGAGAACGAGGCCTGCATCATCCAATTGCCGACCATCCGCCGCGTCACCGCGAGATCGACGCTGGTGAAGGTGCTGTCGATCGGATAGTTAACTAACCGCGATTCCTGGAACTGCGCGCCCTGGACGGCGCGCGCATACTCGTAGTAGGTAACGTTGACGCCGGGGTCGTCGGCCGTGTTGCGGACGCCGTCTTGGCCGGGGTCCGGATTCGTGATCGGGATGTTGTAGGCCTCACGCGGGCGATACGTGTTCTGGGTGCGGAAGTCGTTATGGGCGGTCGAACGGATCGCGGTGATCCGGGCACCCAGGTTGCTGATGACTTCGTGCTCGACCGAGGCCATGAACTCATCTTGCTTCGGCTGCAGCTCGTTCGGGTTGGGCACGAGGTTCTGGAATCCGGTGCGCGAGACGAAATCGGGCCCGTTCGGATCGAGGTTCGATTCGCCGGCGTCCCAAACCTTGTCGCCGTCGAGATCGCGCCACGTGTAAGTAGTAGCCGTCTGCACATTGGGGTTGGCGCCGAGAATCTCGGGGTCGACCAGCCGACGGTGGTCGAAGCGAGCCCAGCCGGCCTTCAGCACCGTGCGGCCCGAGCCGAAGAGATCGAACGAGGCGTGAACCCGCGGCGCGAACGAGTCCCACACGGGGAACTCGACCCCCTCGTAACACGCGGCCGGTGCGTAGGTGCCCTTCTCGCGGCACTGGTCAGGCATGTAGCCCTTGTCGTGAGCAAAGCGCAGCCCGAGATTGAGAGTGACCCTCGGGGCGATCGACCAGCTGTCCATCAGGTAAAGCCCGGTGTACTGGCTGTTCGTGATGGGTTCAACGGGGAAATTGTAGGTCACGTACTGGAGCGGTACGCCGTTGCGGAAGTTCAACTGATACTCGCCTTCGACGGGCCGTGCCGGCCGCATCCGGCCGATGAACGAATACACGTGGTCAATGCCCGCTTTGAATTCGTGGTTGCCCATGAACAGGTCGGGCTTGTACAGGGTCGCGGTCGCCTTGAACGGAATGTTCTGTTCCTTGGGGTCTTCGCCGCCGGTCGCACTGCCCGTGCCGCAGCCGGTGCGTAACTGGGTGCCCAGGTCGAAGGTGGCGGGTGCGGTCGTGCCCGGGCAGGAGAACGGGGAGTGCCACTGCCACAGGCCGGCGGTCACCGAGGTCACAAAGGTGTTGTTCCACACGGCCTGCCATTCACCCTTGGCCGTGATTCCCGTCAGGTGCTGGAAGGTGCGCGACTCCCACGGCACGAACTGCGTGACGTTACGGATCGCGTCTTTCTGCTGATACTGCTGGAAGCCCACGAGCTTGTGGTTCCTGCTGATCTGGTAGTTGACTTTTGCGTTGAACCAGTCCGAGGTCTTGTCGTCGACGGCCGGCGAGCCATCGGGCTGGTAGACATTCAGCACCGACTCGGTATTCACATTGCGCGTGCCACCGACGTAGAACCACAGCTTGTCTCGGAGCAAGCGGCCACCGACATCGGTACTGAGCGTCCACCGTGCCTGCAACTCGGCCGGCTCACTGATGCCCTGGGCCCGGAGAGCGGCGTCGATGTTGCTGCTCTGGAAGTTCGAGTTCGTCTGGCTCCACCATGTGCTGCCATGGAAATCGTTCGAGCCCGACTTGATGATGACGTCCATCATCACTCCGCGCAGCGGCATGGAGGCATCGGCACCCACCGTCTGCACGCGCGCCTCTTCGACCGACGAGTAGTCGAAATAGTTCCCGGACTGCCCGGTCTTGGCCGACGAGGTGACAATGCCCTCAAGCGCCTGCCAGGCTTCGCCCGACTGTCCGAACGAGCGGAAGGTGATGCTGTTGGCGTTGGCCGAACTGCCGCCGATGTCGATGGTGTTGCGAACCCCGGGCGCCTGTTGCAGCAGCGCGAAAAACCCCACACGTCCGGTCGGGGTGCTCTCCAGCATCTCCGTTGTCAGGCGCGTGCTCGTGGCGGTGGACGACACGTCCACGACGGGCGTGGCTCCGCTGACCGTGACCGATTCCGTGAGTGTGCCAACCTTCAGCTGAACGTCGACGCGCGCGGTAAACCCGGTCGTCAGACGTAGCCCCTCGCGCCGGAGGGTCTGGAACCCGGGCAACTCGTAAGTCACCTCGAACGTGCCGATCGGCAGGGGGGTCAATCGGTAGGCGCCCCGGCCATCGGTCACCGCGGTTACTTCAGGAACCTGGAGGGAGGGACTCTTCGCCACGACGGTGACGCCCGGCAGAGCCGCTCCACTCTCGTCAACGACCTGGCCGCTGATGCCGGCATCTTGAGCAAACGCGCTTCCAACTCCGGCAAACAACAGGACGAATACGAGGGGGCCTAGAATTGCAGGTCCTACTAACTTCGTCACGAACTCCGCCTTCATGTTGGACTCCGATGCGGCCGTGCCGCGACTCTCGCAGGTTTAAAGATTCGCCGGCTAAACACCGCGGTGGCGTGCGGCCACAAGGCCCCCTCCTCGGCGTTCGCGCGCGGCCACGGCGAGAGCTAACCGCCGAGATCGCCGGTTAGCCTACCACCGCGAATTCAAAACATACTGTCCCAAATTGAGACGGTCCCCAATTCGAAGTTATGGTTCGGGGCAGGTCGTGAGCCCTCCCATCAATGATGGCAGGATTCCTGCCACTCGATGCTTGAACATCCATGTCAGGACTGTTGCACTCGCCTGGTCGTCGCGGTACACGGCAGCTCGCTCGGCTGTTGATACTCCTGTGCGCTCTTGGCGACGTCGCTTGCGAGGCACCGGCGGAAGCGGTCCACAATGGCTCCCTGTTACGACTCACGACGGGCCTCCCTGGTGCCTTTTTCAACCCGCTGGGCACGCTCGCGGTTGTAGATCGCCCGCTGCCAGCTGAACAATCGCTCGACTTTCGGTGCGCGCTTTTGCGCGTACGCGTCGTAGGCGTCGCCGAACTTCTCACGCAGATGCGTTTCTTCACTGCGCATCGCGGCCGTCAACGCCAAC
>SHUG01000090.1 GCA_009694735.1 Acidobacteriota bacterium
GCCGCGAAGTAGAACGCGCCACTACCCAACCCGCCAGGGCCGATCGCTGTCGTCGGGAGGTTCTCGAGGCGAACGTAGTTGAAAGCGCCGCTCACGTCGAATCGAGCGCCCTCAACGCGCACGCCCAGTTCCGCACGATCGCCGATGAAGGTGTAATTGGGATCACCGATCGGCTCTGCCGTGAGAGCGACGGGATCAATCCTGGGCTGAAAGAACGACCACGACTCAACGCGGGTGATGTTTGAGAGCGTACCGGTGACTTTGGGGGGATCCTGCGCAAGCGCCGGCGCCGAAAAGACGACCACGAAGGACACGAAGAACACGAAGCTTCCATTGGGTCCTCCCAAAGTCGCCTTCGTGTTCTTCGTGCCCTTCGTGTTGGAAATCGTTAGCCCTTGAGCAGCTTGTTCACGGCCGCCCAGTTCACCACGTTCCACCACGCGCCGAGGTAGTCGGGGCGGCGGTTCTGGTACTTCAGGTAGTAGGCGTGCTCCCACACGTCGATGCCGAGAATGGCCTTCTTCCCCTCCATCAACGGGTTGTCCTGGTTGGGCGTGCTCATCACTTCGAGCTTGCCGCCGTTGTCGATCACCCACGCCCAACCGCTGCCGAAGCGGGTGGTGCCGGCCTGATTGACGGCGGTCTTGAACTTCTCGAAGTCGCCGAACGCGCTGTTGATGGCATCGGCCACCGCGCCGGTGGGCGGGCCGCCGGCGCCAGGCGCCATCAGCGTCCAGAACAGCGAGTGGTTCCAGTGGCCGCCACCGTTGTTGCGGACGGCCGCCTTGATGTCGTCCGGCACGCTGCTGATGCCCTTGATCAGCTCATCCAGGCTCTTGTCGTGCAGCTCGGGATGCTTGTCGAGCGCCGCGTTCAAGTTGGTGACATACGCCTGATGATGCTTGCCGTGATGGATCTGCATCGTCTGGCTGTCGATGTGCGGTTCGAGCGCCGCGGCGTCGTAGGGCAGCGCGGGAAGTGAATGAGCCATGTCGGTAACCCCTGTCTATTGAATAGAAAGCATTCGGTCCAGCGCGATCTTAGCCCACTTCTTCTGCTCTTCCGGCACGACGATTTCGTTCACGACGTCGCCGTCGACCAGTGAATCGAGCACCCACAGGAGGTGGTTCGGCGAGACGCGGAACATGGTCGAGCAGAGGCAGCCGAACTGGTCGAGCGACACCACGGTCTTGCCGGGCGCCACCTCTTCCGCCAGCCGGTGAACCAGATGCACTTCGGTCCCGACCGCCCACGTCGATCCGGCTGGGCTGTTGCGCACGGTATTGAGGATGTGCTCCGTTGAACCGCTATCGTCAGCGGCCTGCAGCACGTCGAACGGCACTTCGGGATGCACGATCACCTTGATGCCGGGATGCTCGCGGCGCACCTGGTCGATCTGCTTCGCCGTGAAACGGACGTGCACCGAGCAGTGGCCCTTCCAGAGGATCAATCGTGCCTGGTCGAGCTGGTCGCGCGTCAGCCCGCCGAAGGGCTCGTGCGGGTCCCACACCACCATTCGATCGAGCGAAACGCCCATCTTGTAGGCGGTGTTCCGGCCGAGATGCTGATCGGGCAGGAACAGGATTTTTTCCTTCTGCTGCCATCCCCACTTCAGTGTGGCGCCGGCGTTGGACGACGTGCAGACGGTACCCCCGTTCTGCCCGACCAGTGACTTAATCGCCGCGGCCGAGTTGATGTAGGTCACCGGCACGGTTCGCTCGGCGATGCCCATCTGGCGCAGCTCGTTCCAGCAGATCTCGAGTTGATCGGCGGGCGCCATGTCGGCCATTGAGCAGCCGGCCGCCAGGTCGGGGAGAATGACGCGCTGGTGCGGCCGCGCCAGGATGTCGGCGCTTTCGGCCATGAAGTGGACGCCGCAGAACACAATGTAGTCGGCGCGCGGATGGTTGGCGATGGCGCCGGCGAGCTTGAACGAATCGCCGGTGTAGTCCGCGAACCGGATCACTTCATCCCGCTGATAGTGATGGCCGAGGATGACGAGGCGCTCGCCGAGCGCCGCGCGCGCCGCCTCAATGCGCAGCGCCATCTCATCATCCGGCAACCCGAGGTAGGCCGCTGGCAGCGGCTGGCGCTCGTGGATCGACGCCTTCTCGACTTCGTTCAGGATCGGCAAGAACGTGCTCATGATTGTTGGTATGGTCCGGCTAAAGCCGGACGCCACATGCTAACCACCTTCGCCAGAGGCTACGGTGGTCGAGAAGCCGGACGCCACTGATGTGGTGTCCGCCGTTAGGCGGATAGTGTCGGTACCCTGACCACGTTATACAGCGTATCGCGTTCGATCGGTTCTCGGCCAGCATCGCGGATGAGTTGCTCGATGTCGTCGGTCGACAGCGTCGTCGGCGTGGATGAGCCGGCCATGTGGTAGATCGTCTCTTCCTGCACGGTGCCGTCAAGGTCGTCGGCGCCAAACCACAACGCCGTCTGCGCCACTTCCACCCCGCACGAGATCCAGTAGGCCTTGATGTGATCGACGTTGTCGAGCACCAGCCGCGCCACCGCGTGTACCTTCAGCGTTTCGCTCGCCGACGGCGGCGGCAACTTCCGCATCTGGTTGTGGTCGGGATGAAACGCCAGCGGAATGAACGCCTGCAGCCCGCCGGTGTCGTCTTGCAGCGCCCGCGTCTGCAGCATGTGATCGACACGCTCTTCGGTGGTCTCGATGTGGCCGTAGAGCATGGTCACGTTCGTGCGCATGCCCAACTCGTGAGCAGTGCGATGAATGGCGAGGTAGCGCGCGCCATCGCACTTGTCGTGACAGATCTTCAGGCGTACCCGGGGCGCGAAAATCTCGGCGCCGCCACCGGGCAGCGAATCAAGGCCCGCCGCCTTCAGCTCCACCAATACCTGGCGGTCGGTCTTGCCGTAGTGGTCGGCGAAGAACGCGATCTCCACCGCGGTGAAACACTTCAGGTGGATGCCCGGGCGGATCTGCTTCAGTCCGGTCAACAGCTCCGTGTAGTAGCTGAACGGCAGGCCGGGGTGCAGCCCGTTGACGATGTGGACTTCCGTCAGGGGCTGATCGCCACGCTGGCGCAATTTGGCGAACACCTGCTCGAGCGTCATGGTGTGCGCGCCGGCGTCGCCTTCTTTCAGCCGCGCAAACGAACAGAACAGGCACGACGCCTCGCACACGTTCGTGGCCTCGAGCCGCAAGTTGTGGTTGAAGTAGGTGCGGTCGCCATGGCGACGCTCGCGCTCGCGATTGGCGATCCAGCCAAGCGCCAGCAGATCCCTCGACGCAAAGAGCGTCACCCCGTCCTCGAACGACAGCCGAACGCGCGACTCGACCTGGTCGGCGATCTCCGCGAGTCCCGCAGCCTGCAGCCGTGCGCGCATGTCAGCCAATCCCCTATTGTAACAATGCTACAATCCACAGTTCAACAGACGCGTACCAGGACAGCCAGGGAAGTTGGGTGTGAAACCCACACGGTCCCGCCACTGTAAGCGGCACTCGCCGCGAGTCAGGAGACTGGCAGTTCATGGGCAAGTCACTCATACAGGCGCGTGAGACGCCTGGGAGGCGACGCGCAGTGCTTTCCGCAGACCACGTCTCGTTCCGCTATGCCGCCGACGGCCCACTCGTCGTTGATGACGTCACCTTGCGTCTCGCCGACGGCGCGCTCGTCGGCATTCTCGGCCCGAACGGATCCGGCAAGACCACGCTGCTGCGCTTGTTGAGCGGCACGCGCCGCCCCTCGGCGGGACAGGTGTTGCTGGGCGGCCAGCCGCTGGATCGCATGTCACGCCGCGATGTCGCGCGACGAATCGCTGTCGTGCCGCAGGAAACCGAGCTCGCGTTCGAGTACTCGGCGATCGAGATCGTGCTGATGGGCCGCCATCCTCACCTCGGTGTGTTCACCGTGGAGGGACCCGATGACATCCGCATCGCGCGCGAAGCGCTGACCGCCACCGGCACGGCAGACCTCGCCGATCGCCCGTTTCACGAGCTGAGCGGCGGTGAGAAACAGCGGGTGGTGATCGCCGCCGCGCTGGCGCAATCGGCGGGGCTGCTGCTGCTCGACGAACCAACGGCCTCACTCGACCTGGGCTACCAACTGGAAGTGTCGTCGCTCTTGCAACGGCTCAACCAGCAGCAGGGTGTCACGATGGCCATTTCGACGCACGACCTGAACCTGGCCGCCTCGATCTGCCAGGAGCTGATCCTGATGCGCGACGGCCGGGTGCTGGCGACGGGACCCACCAACGAGGTGCTGACACCGGAGAACCTGCAGCGGCTGTACGACGTCGAGGCCGATGTTCACATTCACGGCGACACCGGCCACATGACGGTCGTGCCGGTGCGGCGAGTGGCGCGGTGAACATCCGCCGCCGCCTCCTGACGGTCGTCTCGCTGTTTGCCGTCGGGACCGTCGCCGTGGTGCTGTGGGCGCCGACCGTTGGCAGCACCAGCATCTCGCTGTCGCGGGCATTCGACCCGGCCATCCCCTGGGAAGAGAACGTCGACGCGCAGATCTTCTTCGTGGCTCGCCTGCCGCGCGTGCTCTCCGGCGCCATCGTCGGCGCGTCGCTCGCGGCCGCGGGCGTGGTGTTGCAGGCGATGTTGCGCAATCCGCTGGCGACGCCGTTCACCCTGGGCGTCTCGTCGGGCGGCGCGCTGGGCGCGATGCTGGCCATCGCATTCGGGCTCGACGTCGGGCTGCTGGGCGTGTCGTCCATCCCAATTGCCAGCTTCGGCGGCTCGCTGCTCGCCATGGGCATCGTCTACTGGCTGGCCTCGTCGCAGAAGCGCGGCCTCTCGACCAACGTGTTGCTGCTGGCGGGCGTCACGCTCAACTCATTTTTCTCGGCGCTGATCCTGTTCGTGCAATACATGGCAGACTTCACGGAGTCGTTCAGGACCATTCGTTGGCTGATGGGCGATCTCGATGTCGGCAGCTACAGCCCGATCCTCGCCGCCCTGCCGTTCATCGTGGCGGCCTTCGGCGTGTTCGCCATCCTGCCTCGCACGCTCAACCTGTTGACCCTTGGCGAAGACGTGGCCGCCGGCCGCGGTGTGGAGGTGGTGCGGGCGCAGCGGCTGGCGTTTCTCAGCGCTTCGCTGGCGACCGGAGCCGCGGTGTCGCTCGGCGGCCCGATTGGCTTCATTGGCATCATCGTGCCCCACCTGGTGCGACTGATGGTGGGTTCGGATCATCGTCTCGTGTTACCGGCTGCGGCGCTGTTCGGCGCGGCGTTCACTGTGCTGTGCGATCTCACCGCGCGCACGATCATGGCGCCGCTCGAGTTGCCGGTGGGTATCATCACGGCCCTGATCGGCGGGCCGTTCTTTCTCTGGTTGCTGGTGAAGAAATCATGACGAGAACGGCCTGGGGCTTGAGGCTTGGGGCTTGGGGTCTGGGGCCTGGGGCTTGGGCCTGCCTGTTAGTCACCATTGCGGTCGCGGCGCAGTCCCGGCCGCAGCGGATCATCTCTTTGGTCCCGGCGTTGACGGAGATGCTTTACGCGATTGGCGCGGGTCCCCAGGTGGTCGCGGTGTCGAGTTACGACGAGTATCCGCCCGAAGTGAAACCACTGCCGCGCGTTGGCGCGCTACTCGATCCTGATACCGAGCGCATCATCTCCCTCAAACCGGACCTCGTGATCGCCTACGGCAGCCAGGTGGATCTCCAGGCACAGATGAAGCGCGCGGGCATTGCGACTTTCGACTACCGGCACGGGGGCTTGAGCCACATCCTGGTCACGATGAAGGAACTGGGTGTCCGAACCGGACACGCGGCGGACGCCGACCGGGCGGTGGCGGCGATCGAGGCCCGGCTGGCCGCCGTGCGAGCCCGAGTGGCCGGCAAACGACGGCCGAAGACGCTGCTCGTCTTCTCGCGTGAGCCAAAAACCTTGCGGAACATCTACGTGAGCGGCGGCCGCGGTTTTCTCCACGACATGCTGGAGATCGCTGGAGGAGACGACGTGTTCAATGACATTGATAAAGAGTCGGTGCAGGTGTCCACCGAGACGATTCTGGCGAGGGCGCCCGAGGTGATTCTCGAGCTGCGGCCGGAAGAGATCCCAGCCGGCCTGCCGATGCAAGCCGAACTCGCGTCGTGGTCGCGCCTGGCATCGGTTCCTGCCGTGCGCAACAAGCAGGTGCTCTTCATCGCCGGCCACGCCGTGACCGTGCCCGGTCCACGCGTCGCCGAAAGCGTGGAGCGCATGGCGAAGGCGCTGCATCCATGAAAATCCTTATCAGCTGGTCCACCGGCAAAGACTCGGCGTGGATGCTGCACACCCTCAAGCAGCAACACCCCGGCGCCATTGGCGGCCTGCTGACGACCACGAACGAAGCGTTCGACCGCGTGGCGATGCATGCCGTGAGACGGGAGCTGCTGCGGGCCCAGGCCGACGCGGTCGCACTCCCGCTTCACGTCGTTCCGTTACCGTGGCCGTGCTCCAACCAGCAGTACGAGACGATCATGAAGACCGCCGTTGAGGGGTTCGTGAAGGACGGCTTCACGCACGTCGCATTCGGCGACCTGTTTCTCGAAGATGTGCGCCGGTACCGAGAGGAACGTCTCACCGGTTCCGGTCTCGAACTGCTGTTTCCGATCTGGAAGACGAAATCGACGGCGGCGCTCGCCGACGAGATGATCGCGTCGGGTCTGCGGGCCACTCTAACCTGCGTCAACCCCAAGCAGCTGGATCGCGCGTTTGCCGGCCGCACGTTCGACCAGTCGTTGATCGCCGATCTGCCGGCGGGCGTGGATCCGTGCGGGGAGAACGGCGAGTTTCACTCGTTTGCGCACGCTGGTCCGATGTTCAACCACGCGATCGCCATCCGGGCTGGCGAGATCGTTGACCGCGACGGATTTGTCTTTGCCGACCTGGTCTCGCCGAAATCCGGAGGATGAAGGCGAATGTCTTACCCGCGTAGAATCGTTTGCCTCACGGAAGAGACCACCGAGACGCTGTACCTGCTCGGCGAGGGGGATCGCGTGGTCGGCATCTCCGGCTACACCGTGCGTCCGCCCGAGGCGCGCCAGAAACCGAAGGTCTCGTCGTTCCTGCACGCCCGTTACGAGAAGATTGAGGCGCTGAACCCGGACCTCATCCTGGCCTTCTCGGATCTCCAGGCAGACATCACCACCGACCTGGTCAAGCGCGGCTACCCGGTCTTCACCTTCAACCAGCGCAGCGTCGCCGAGATTCTGCAGATGATCCGCGTACTTGGCGGCATTGTCGGCGTTCCGGACAAGGCAGAGGCGCTCGCGACCCGGTTGAGCCTGGGGCTCGGTGAGATCCGCGAGCAGGCCTCGGCGCTGCCCTGGCGGCCGAAGGTGTTCTTCGAAGAGTGGTACGACCCGTTGATCAGTGGCATTCGCTGGACTGAGGAACTGGTCCAGATCGCCGGCGGCGATCCGATCTTCCCCGAGCTGGACAAGGCCAGCCTCGCCAAGGACCGCATCGTGACCAGCGAGCAAGTGATCGCGCGGGCGCCCGACGTCATTATCGGGTCGTGGTGCGGCAAGCCGGTGCGCCCGGCCCGAATCGCAGCGCGACCCGGGTGGGCGGAGGTCCCGGCGGTGAAGAACGGACAGATCTACGAAGTGAAGTCCACCTACATTCTGCAGCCCGGACCGGCGGCGCTCACCGACGGCGTCCGGCAACTGCACGACGTGATCCGGCAGGCCGTGAACCGTTGATGGCCCGGCAGGCCGCGTGGCCGCATACAATGGATGCGATGAACACACTCACGTCGCCCCTTGTCCGCCTCCACACCGCCCTGTTCGTCGTGCTCGCCCTGGCGGGCCTGGCCGGCGCCTGCCGATCCACTCCCGCCGCGCCGACGGCGTCATCGCCGGACGCATGGGCCTCGGTCAACAGCCACGAGATCAAGCGCGACGAGGTCGAGAAGGCCTATCGCCGGGCGGCGCAAGACAACGCCACCCCGTCTGAGGAAGAAGTCACCACCGCCAAGCTCGGGCTCCTCAACGAACTGATCGTCCAGGAGCTGCTGGTCGCGAAGGCGCGTGAGCTGAAGATCGAATTGCCCGACACGGAAGTCGACACCGCCTTTGCCGAGGGTAAGAAGAACATTGCCCCCGATACCTTCCAGAAAAGCCTGGCCGCGCGCAACCTGACCGAAGCCGACATGCGGGAAGCCGTGCGCCGCGACCTGCTGACGCAGAAGGTGATTCAGCGCGAGGTGACGGCCAAGGTCGTGGTCACCGATCAGGAGGTCACCGATTTCTTCAACGCCAACCGCGCACAGTTCAACCGCGCCGAAGACGCGTACCACATCGCCCAGATCGCGGTGACGCCAGTGCCCGAGGCCCAAATCGCGAACCGCACCGGTGACGATGCGAAGACCCCGCAAGAGGCGGCAGCCAAGGCGCAGATGCTGATGGAGCGGCTGAAGGCCGGCGTGGCCTTCGGCGATCTCGCCGCTGACTTCTCTGAAGACCCGCAGTCGGCGCCGCGCGGCGGCGACCTCGGTTTTGTACCGATCTCGGCGCTGCAGCAGGCGCCACCCGCCCTGCGCGATGCGGTGCTCAAATCGGAACCCGGGTCGGTGCGGGTCGTCAGCAACGGCGGCGCCCATACCATCGTGCTGGTCGTGGCGAAAGACACCGCCGGCCAGAAAGACCCCAGCATGCCGGCCGTCAAAGAGGCTATTACCGGCGCGCTGCGCGGCCGGCGCGAGCAGTTGCTGCGCGCGGCCTATCTCACGGAGATTCGCAACGGTTCGGTGGTGGTCAACCACCTCGCGAAGCGCCTGGTCGAGCTGCAGGGCAAGGCGCTGCCAGCGGCCGCCCCCGCGGCGAAATAGCTACCGCCATCTGAGGCGACGGGGGCGCGGCCCCCGTCGCTGTCGTTCGGCGGTCTTCCCCTGTCTCCAGTTGACATGAAATCGATCACCCAGCTCATCGCCGAAGAATTGAACGTCCGTGTACCGCAGGTTGACGCCGCCGTGTCGCTGCTCGACGACAAGGCCACCGTGCCGTTCATCGCGCGCTACCGCAAGGAAGCCACCGGCGGCCTCGACGACACCCAACTGCGCACGCTCGAAGAGCGGCTGACCTACCTGCGCGATCTCGATGACCGCCGCGGCGCGATCCTGAAAAGCATCGAGGAGCAAGGCAAGCTGACACCCGGGTTGGCGGCGGCGATTCGTGACGCGGCCACCAAGGCCCGGCTCGAAGATCTCTACCTGCCCTACAAGGTGAAGCGGCGGACCAAGGCGCAGATCGCCCGCGAGGCCGGACTCGAGCCGCTGGCGCACGCGCTGTGGCACGACCCGACGCTGAACCCCGAGGCCACCGCCGCGTCCTATGTCGATGCCGACAAGGGGGTCGCCGACGCCGCGGCCGCGCTCGAAGGGGCACGATGGATCCTGATGGAGTCCTTCGCCGAAGACGCGGAGCTGGTCGGTGGGCTGCGCACGCTGCTGTGGGAGCGCGGTGAGTGGAGGTCGACGGTGGTGCCGGGCAAGGAAGCTGAGGGCGTCAAGTACTCGGACTACTTCACCGCCACCGAACAGGTGAAGGCAGTGCCGTCGCATCGCACACTCGCCCTTTTGCGAGGCCGCAAGGAAGGATTCCTCCGCCTCTCGGTCGGCTTGCCCGACGAAGGCGTCGACGGCCCCACCGAGCCGGAACGCCGCATAGCCGGCCGCGCGAAGATCGAGAACAAGGGCAGGCCGGCCGACAAGTGGCTGGCCGAGACGATCCGCTGGACCTGGAAGGTCAAGCTGCTGGGACATCTCGAGCTCGACGCCGAACAACGCCTGCGTGAGCAGGCCGAGGTGGAGGCCATCAAGGTGTTCGGCCGCAACCTTCACGACCTGTTGCTCGCCGCGCCGGCGGGACAGCGGGTGACGATGGGCCTTGACCCGGGGATTCGCACCGGCGTGAAGGTGGCCGTGGTTAATGGCACTGGCAAGGTGGTCGACACGGCCACGGTCTATCCGCACGAACCACGCAAAGACTGGGCGGGGTCGCTACGCACGCTCGGTCAGTTAGCCGCGAAGCACGGCGTGCAGCTCATCGCGATCGGCAACGGCACCGCGTCGCGAGAAACCGACAAGCTTGCCGCCGACCTGATCAAGGCGCTGCCTGATTTGCCGTTGACCAAGGTGATGGTCTCGGAAGCGGGCGCGTCGGTCTATTCGGCATCGGAGATCGCCGCCAAGGAGTTTCCCGACCTCGACGTGTCGCTGCGTGGCGCGGTGTCGATCGCGCGCAGACTGCAGGATCCGCTCGCGGAGTTGGTGCGGATCGATCCGAAAGCGATTGGCGTCGGACAGTACCAGCACGATGTCAGCCCGTTCCAGCTCGGCAAGACGTTGAACGCCGTGGTCGAGGACTGCGTCAACGCGGTCGGCGCCGATCTCAACACGGCCTCGGTGCCGCTGCTCGCCCGCATCTCGGGTCTCAGCGAGGCGCTGGCCGGCAACATCGTCTCGTTCAGGGACGCCAACGGTCCGTTCCGCAACCGCAAGCAACTGCTGAAGGTGCCGCGGGTTGGCGAGCGGACGTATCAGCAGGCCGCCGGCTTTCTGCGCGTGATGAACGGCGACAACCCCCTCGATGCGTCGGCCGTGCACCCGGAAGCGTACGCGCTGGTCGAGCGCATCGCGACGCAGACGGGCCTCGCGATCGGCGAGCTGATTGGCAAGTCGCCGGTGATCCGCACGCTCAGGCCGGAAGATTTCGCCGACGCCCAGTTCGGCGTGCCGACGGTGAAAGACATTCTGGCGGAGCTGGACAAGCCGAACCGCGATCCGCGTCCCGAGTTCAAGACGGCCGCATTCAAGGACGGCGTGCAGGATCTCCGCGATCTCGTGCCCGGCATGATGCTCGAGGGCGTGGTGACCAACGTCGCCAACTTCGGCGCGTTCGTCGACATCGGCGTGCACCAGGACGGCCTGGTCCACGTCTCGCAGCTCGCGGATCGGTTCGTGAAGGATCCGCGCGAGGTCGTGAAGGCCGGCGACATCGTCACGGTGCGCGTGGTGGAGGTGGACACCGAGCGCAAGCGCATCGCGCTGACGATGAAGAGCGGCGAGGTTCAGAAGGGCGCGCGGCCCGCCGCCAAAGGCGCGGCGCCAGCGCCAGGCCCACGGCCGGTGGCCACACCGCGTCCGGCTGCGATTGCCAACACCGCGTTCGGAGCGGCCTTCGCGAAACTGTCCGGGAAGTAGCGTCCGGCTTTAGCCGGACCTCAGTGCGTGGGATCTGCGCAGTCCGGGGCAGGTGGTTCTCCGTCGAGAATGCGCCTGGCGCGAGCCACGTCGAGCGAGCCATCCCACTTGGCCACCACCAGCGTCGCCACGCCATTCCCGATCAGGTTGGTGATCGAGCGAGCCTCGGACATGAACCGATCGACGCCGACCAGCAGCGTGAGCGAGGCGACCGGGATGGACGGAAACGCCGCCAGCGTCGCCGCCAGGGTAATGAATCCGCCGCCGGTCACCGCCGCCGCGCCCTTGGACGTCAGCATCAGCATGGCGAGCAACCCGAGCTCCTGGGTCCAGGTGAGCTCGACACCGCACGCCTGCGCCAGGAAAATCGCCGCCATCGTCATGTAAATCGAGGTGCCATCCAGGTTGAACGAATAGCCGGTAGGCACGACCAGCCCGACCACCGGCTTGGAGCAGCCAAGCCGCTCGAGCTTGACCATCAGCCGTGGCAGCACGGTCTCGGACGACGAAGTGCCGAGAACGATCAGGATCTCCTCACCGATATAGCGCAGGAACTTCCAGAGGCTGAGTCCGGTCAACGCCATGATGGCGCCCAGCACGACGAAGATGAAGAATGCACACGTGATGTAGACACCCGCCATCAGCGTGCCGAGCGATAGCAGCGTGCCGACGCCATATCGCCCGACCGTGAATGCCATCGCCCCGAAGGCGCCGAGCGGCGCCAGTTTCATGATCAAGCCGACGATGTCGAACAACACGTGCGATGCCTTGGCCAAGAGGTCGACCACCTGCGCCATGGGTTGGCCCAGGCGCAAGAGCGCCAGCCCGACGAGAATTGCAACAAACAGCACCTGGATGATCTCGCCCTGCGAGAAGGCGCCGACCATTGTGTCCGGGATGATGTGCAGGATGAAGTCGACGCCGTTCAGTTGCCTGGACGCGGTGGTGTAGGCCGATACCGACTGCAGGTCGGCCGTGGCAGGATCGAACGCGATACCTTCACCCGGCTTCAGCACCTTGACGACAACCAGGCCGATGGCGAGGGCGAGCGTCGATACCAATTCGAAGTAGACCAGCGCGCGGAACCCGATCCGGCCGACTTCTTTCATGGCGCCCATCTGGGCAATGCCGACCACCACCGTCGTGAACACAACGGGCGCAATCAGCATTCGGACAATCTTGATGAATCCGTCGCCCAGTGGCCGCATGGCGACGGCCGACTCGGGCGACAGGAAGCCGAGCAGCGCGCCGAGCGCAATGCCGATCAGCACCTGCACGTAGAGGCTGCCAAGCAGGCGTCGCGAGCGGCGGCCGGTAGACAGGCTACTCCCCAAGTCGGACGCCTGGTGACCCGTCAGCGCGCGACCCACGGCGCGCGAATCAGATGCAGCGGATTGGCGCCCGGCTTGGGCACGAACTTCTGGGTGCGCCCATACTGGTTGTCGCCGCCGTAGAGATTGCCGGCGGCATCCACCGAGAACGAGTGCACCTCCAGGTAACCGTCGGGCAGATCGCTCGGCACCTGCCACATGTAGAGGTGATTACCTTCGAAGTCGAGCTTCACGAAGCGCAGCGGCTTGAGGTCGGTGATCCAGAGGCTGTCGTCGTTGACGATGATGTCGAGCGGGAGCGAGAAGCCCGTGAAGGCCGTGACGAACTCCACTGTCTTCGGATCGGTCGTCGTCTTGAACACGTTGATGCGGCCGCCCGATCGATCGAGCGCGAAAATACGGCCACCGGGCCCGACCGCCACCGCGTGCACGCCGCTGAACTGGCCGGGACCCTTGCCGTTGCCGCCGAACTCCCCCAGGTAGTTCAGGTCGCGGTCCATGATCATCACGCGGTGGTTGTCGAGGCCATCGGCGATCAGGATCCGCCCGTCCGGCAGAAACGCCACGTCCTGCGGCTTGGCGAAGTGGGTCGCATCACTGCCGGGCACGTTCTTCTCGCCCAGCGTCTTCAGCAACTGCTTGCCGTCGTTCGAGAAAATGTAGATCGTGTGGAAGGTTTCGTTGATCACCCACACGCGTCGTTCTTTGTCGTAGGGGCTGATGCGGATGCGATGCGGACCCGGCCCGCTCGATCCCGCGCAGAGATGATCCCACTGGGTCCAGAGTTCCTTGACCTTGCCGGTGCGGTCGAGTGTGTAGAGACAGTTGCGCCACTCGCGGCGATCCGCGAGCGTCAGCACGTTCATCTTGAGCGAACCGGCAAAGCCGGCGAACGCCGCGGGAATCGGATCCGGCAACCTGAACTCGCCGCGCTGCGCGATGAAGATGCGGTCAGGCGACTCGGCGAACACGCCGGAGTTGCCACCGAAGGCGAAGCCAGGCCCGGCAAACGGCTGCTGCCACCCGCGCACGATGTCGTAGGGACTGGGGCCGGTCGGCCCCTCAGGGGGCACCGACTGCGCGCGCATGGACGGGGCGAGGGTCAGGGCGGCGAGTAGCCCCGCAGTGACGGCAACGGGCTTCATCTTCATGGTTTGTAAGAGTAGACGTTGAAGGTGTTGTCCCCGTCAACCCGTCACGGAGGAGGTGGCCAGGCAGCGGAATTGGGCATTGACAAGGGCCGGGCTCGGGCCTGACTATCAACCTCGAATCCGGCCTACTCGGCGCCAGGTGTCCCTCGCGTAGGCGGCGAACTCGCTTTTATGAGGTCTACGATGAGAATTGCTGATGTCTTCGGCTGCTGTGCTCCTGTCGTCTTGACGCTCGCCGGGGCGCTCGTCATTCCGGCCGCTGCGAGCGGCCAAACTCCTGGCGCCGGGGTGGTGACGTTCACCAAGGAC
>SHUG01000091.1 GCA_009694735.1 Acidobacteriota bacterium
AGTGAGTACAGCGATTCGGCATCGGCCGCGTCGGTCGCCGCCTGGTCGTCGGGATTGGTGTGGCTTTCGATCAGCCAGCCGTTCTTGCCGTTGAACCCCTCCGCCCACCAGCCGTCACCGATGCTCAGGTGCGGCACGCCGTTGAGGGCCGCCTTCATGCCGCTGGTGCCGCTCGCCTCGAGCGGCTTGCGCGGATTGTTCAGCCACACGTCGCAGCCGTGCACCAGGTAATGGGCGAGGTGCATGTCGTAATCGTCAATGAACGCGAGGCGGCCACCGAATTTGGGATCGAGGGCGTGCTTGAACACGCGCTGCAGGTGATGCTTGGCCGGTTCATCCGCCGGGTGGGCCTTGCCGGCGAACACGATCTGCACCGGCCGGTCGATGGCGGTCAGGATGCGCGCCAGGCGATCCGGGTCGTGGAAGATCAGCTCCGGCCGCTTGTAGGCGGTGAACCGCCGGGCGTATCCCAGCGTCAGCGCATTCGGATCCAGCATGCTGCCGGAGGCGACGATCCGCGACGGCCCGACGTGTTCGCCGGACCAGCGCGACCGCATCCGCTCGCGGATGAAGCTGAACAGGTCCGTGCGCATGGCGTTGCGGGTGGCCCAGATCTCGGCGTCGGGAATGTCGAGCAGGCGCTCCCAGAGCTCCGGCTCGTCGACGTGATCGAGCCATCCCGGCCCGAAGTGCTGGTCCAGCAACTGGAACACCGATCCGGCCATCCAGGTCGGCACGTGCACGCCGTTGGTGATGCTGCGCACCGGAATCCGATCGGCGGGCAGCTCGGGCCACATCGGCCGCCACATGGTGCGTGTCACCTCGCCGTGCAACGCGCTCACGCCGTTGACGTGGGCGGCGGTGCGCAGCGCCAGCGCCGTCATGTTGAACTGCGAGCCGCTGCCGTTGTCGTACTCGCCGAGCGCCAGAAAGCGCTGGCGGTGCTCGCCGATCTCGCCCCAGGAGCCGGCGAGGTGCTTCTCGACCAGGTGGAACGGGAAGGCGTCGTGTCCGGCCGGCACCGGCGTGTGCGTGGTGAACACCGTCGACGCCTTCACGGTTGCGAGCGCCTCGTCGAACGAGTGCCCCTGCTCGATGCCCTCGCGAATGCGCTGCAGCGCCACGAAGGCCGCGTGGCCTTCGTTGAGGTGCCACACCGTCGGTGTGATGCCGAGGGCGCGCAGCGCCCGGACCCCGCCAATCCCGAGGATGATCTCCTGCTGGATGCGCGTTTCACGATCGCCACCGTAGAGACGCGCGGACAGCTCGCGGTCCCACGGCGCGTTCTCGGCCAGGTCGGTGTCGAGCAGGAACAGCCGCACCTTGCCGAGCCTGACGCGCCAGACCGCGGCCAGCACGGTGCGATCGCCCAGCGGTATTGCCGTGATGCACGGCTTGCCGTCTGGGGTGAGCGCCGCCTCGATCGGCGCCTCGGTCCAGCTAATTCGCTGGTAGCGTTCTTCCTGCCACCCCTCGTTGCTCATGCGCTGCAGGAAATAGCCCTGCGGATACATGAAACCGACGCCGACCAGCGGCACGCCGAGGTCCGCGGCTTCCTTGCAGTGATCACCCGCCAGCACGCCGAGACCGCCGGCGTAGATCGGCAGCGACTGGTGCAGCGCGAATTCCGCGGAGAAGTAGGCGATGCTCCCGCCGTTCATCAGCGCGGCGCGTTCCTTCCACCACGGGTGCGCCTGCGTGCGCGCCTGGTCGAGTCCGAACAGGGCCTGGTCGTAGGCGCTCAGAAACGCCGGATCGCCTGCGGCAGTCGCCAGCTGGTCGGCCGTGATGCTGTGGAGCATGCGCACCGGGTTGTGCGCGGTCGAGCGCCACAGCTCGTAGTCGAGGCGGCGAAACACCTCGCGGGCGCGCTTGTCCCAACTCCACCACAGGTCGAGGGCGAGTTCGTGCAGGCGATCGATGCGGTCCGGTAACGGCGCCGCCGACGAAAAACGTTCTTCAGACATTGATGATCTCGTGATCGGGTGAGTTGGCGATCTGGCGATCTAGGTGGCGCCCACCAGCTGGGCAAACCTGGCGAGGTCGATGTTGCCGCCCGACACCACCGCGACGACCTTGCCGGTGCCGGCGCGGCCGCTCATCGCCGCGGCAATGGCGCAGCCGCCGGCGCCCTCGGCCACGACGTGCACGCGGTCGGCGGCGTAGCGCATTGCCGCCGCAATCTCAGCGAGCTCCATCACGATCGAGGCGTCAACCAGGTCCTTGAGCAGCGGCCACATCGTCGTCAGCACCGACTTGCCGCCGGCGCCATCGACAAACGATGCGGTCCACGCGTCGAAGTAGCAGGGCTCCCCCTTGGCGAGCGAGATCGCCAGGGGCGCGGCAGTCGCGGGCTCGGCGGCGAAGATTTTCACCGACGGCTTGCGCGCGCGCATCACCGCGCCAATCCCCGACAACAAGCCGCCGCCACCGAGCGAGGCGACCACGGCGTCGACGTCAGGCAGATCTTCGAGGATCTCGAGGCCGGCGGTCGCGTTGCCGGCAATGAAGTCGTCGTCATCGAAGGGATGCACGAAGTGGCCGCTCATGCGCGGTGACGCGTGCGCGATCACCGTCTGCCAGCATTCGTCGTAGCTCGCGGTGACAATGGTGGCGCCGAGCCGTTCGATCGAGCGTAGCTTGGTGTCGGGCGCGGTGTCCATCACCATCACCGAGCACGGCACCCCGGCGCGCCGGGCCGCAAACGCCACCCCTTGCGCGGCGTTGCCGGCGCTGACCGTCCACACGCCGTCGCGCATCTGATCGCTACTCAACTTGCGGACCGCGTTCCACGCCCCGCGGATCTTGAACGATCCAATCGGCTGCAGTGACTCGAGCTTCAGGTAGATTTCTGGACGCGGTGGTCCGTCGACGGCGAACGGCAGGTCGAGCTTGATGAGCGGTGTGCGCACGGCGGCGTCGTAAACGTGACGCGCGGCGTCGTCGATGGCTTCGATTGGGATATGTCGCATGCGAGCGGGAAAATCGTATCATGCGCCCATGCGACAGTTGGCACTGGGTCTTGCGTTACTTGCGACGTCGGCCGTGTTCGCCCAGCCGGAGCGGCCGCGGGCGAGAGACATCGGGCTGGCGCCGGGCGTGTTTGCGCCGGGTCCCCTGAATGCGATCACGGACGTCAGTGGTGTGAGCGTGGGGCACGCGACGCTGATCGAGGGCGACAACGTCCGGACGGGCGTCACCGTGATCGTGCCGCATGCCGGCAACCTGTTTCAGGACAAGGTGCCCGGCGCGGTGTTCGTGGGCAACGCGTTCGGCAAGCTCGCCGGCTCGACGCAGGTCGAGGAGCTTGGCACCATCGAAACGCCAATCGCCCTCACCAACACCCTCAGCGTCGGCGCGGCGATGGACGGCCTGGTGCGGTGGACGCTCGATCAGCCGGGTAACCAGGACGTTCGCTCGGTCAACGCGCTGGTGGGCGAGACTAACGACAGCGGCCTCAACGACATTCGCGGCCAGCACGTGCGGCCGCAGCATGTGCTGGACGCGCTGAAGAGCGCGACCAACGGCGCGGTGCCCGAAGGCAGCGTCGGCGCCGGCACCGGGACGCAAGCGTTTGGCTGGAAGGGCGGCATCGGCACCGCGTCGCGGAAGCTGGCGGCGAACCAGGGTGGCTACACGTTGGGGGTGATCGTGCAATCCAACTATGGCGGCGTCCTCACCATGGGTGGTGCGCCGGTGGGGCAGTTGCTTGGGCGTTATGCGTATCAACCGAGGCCAGATAGGCAACCCCAACAGGGGGTTGCCTCCACCAGTGGTGATGGCTCCTGCATGATCGTCGTCGCCACCGACGCGCCGATTGATGCCCGCGATCTCAAGCGCCTCGCCGCGCGTGCCATCTTCGGCCTGGCGCGCACGGGTTCTTCCTACAGCAACGGCAGCGGCGATTTTGCCATCGCGTTCTCGACCGCGCCCGATTTACGGACACGGTTCGGCTCTGCCGCACCGCAAGTCCGCACCCTCCTGCCGACCGACGCCGCGTCGCCGCTGTTCCAGGCCGCACTCGAAGCGACCGAAGAGGCGGTCTATAACTCGCTGCTCAAGGCCACCTCGGTGACCAGCCGGTGGGGCACGGCCGAAGCGCTGCCGATCGATCGGCTTCGCGAGATCCTGAAAGGCTATCCCAGGCCGTAAGGTGCTTGACCGGTGCGCCTCTGGCTCGATAGGCTTTGGTTATTCGCCTTATTTGTCTTCGACCGACCGCCACCAGCGGGATGATTTAGCCCAAGCTGAAACAGCACACTTCAAAAGGGCCATTACCCGCCGGGGTGGTGGCCCTTTTTTCATTTTGTGTCCACCTTCGCGGCTCGAATTTCCGGGCCGCTACGGTGGACATCCACCGTAGCTCGTTGGGAAGTATCGCGAGCGCAGGTGGATGCCGATAAGGGGAAGAAGACCATGGAAGCCAGTAATACCAGTCCCAGGGTGTGGATGAACGGCCGGTTGCAGGAGCCCGACCGCAACGACGCGGCGCTGACCTCGCTGTGCCAGGCCGTCGAACGCGCGGTGCGTGCCCACCAGGGCGCCGGTGTGCGCGCCGTGATTCTGATGGTCGAGCCACCGGCCCCGCGCGCGCAGGCCGAACCGGTTATCACGCCGGTGCCCGTGTATGTCGATGTGTTCGACTCGGGTTTCGGTCATGACTCCGGCTACGGCCACGGGATCTAGGGGCGGACTCGCGCCCTCCCCTCAGCCTGCCGCTTAACCCTTCAGCGCCGGTTCTGGTTCTGGCGCCGCCACTGGTTCCAGGAACGGCATGCGCGCGCGGAGCTTCGCGCCGACCTGTTCGATTTGGTGTTCGCGGTGCTTCTCGCGTTCGGCCGCAAACCAGCCGCTCTTGGTGTCGTGAGCCAGCTTCTCGGCATATGCGCCCGAGCGAATCTCCGCCAGCATCTTCCGCATTTCGTTCTTGGTCTCTTCCGTGACCAGGCGCGGTCCGCCCGTGTAGTCGCCGTGCTCGGCCGTGTCGCTGACCGAGTAGCGCATGAAGCCGAGGCCGCCGCGATACATCAGGTCGACGATCAGCTTCAGCTCGTGCAGGCACTCGAAGTAGGCAATCTCGGGCTGATAGCCGGCTTCGACCAGCGTCTCGAATCCTGCCGTGACCAGCGCGCTCACGCCGCCGCACAACACGGCCTGCTCGCCGAACAGGTCGGTCTCGGTCTCTTCCGAGAACGTGGTCTCGATGACGCCGGCTCGGGTGCAGCCAATCGCCTTGGCATAGGCGAGCGTGGCGGCGCGGGCCTTGCCGGTGGCGTCCTTGTGGATCGCCATCAGGCCTGGGACGCCGGCGCCTTCCTTGAACACTTCGCGCACGCGATGGCCCGGCGCCTTGGGCGCCACCATCGACACGTCGACCCCTTCGGGCGGCGTGATCCACCCGAAGCGAATGGCGAAGCCGTGCGCGAACATCAGCATCTTGCCGGGTGTGAGGTGGGGCTCGATGTCCTTCTTGAACAGGTCCGGCTGCACCAGGTCTGGCACCAACATCATGACGACGTCGGCCCAGGCAGCCGCGGCGGCCGGCTCGAGCGGGGTAAAGCCCGCGGCTTCCGCGGCGCGCCAGCCGCGGCTGCCCGGACGCACGGCCACGCGCACGTCCCCGCCGCTATCGCGCAGGTTCATCGCGTGGGCATGGCCCTGCGAGCCGAAACCCATCACGGCCACCTTGCGTCCCAGGATTGCCGCTACATCAACATCCGCGTCTTGAATCATCGTCGCCATACATCTGCCTCGTGGTTGAATTCGCCACCCCGGTTGCTCACCGGAATGACGGGGCCAGCTGCGCGCCTCGGTGGGCCGCGACAGCGGAGCGGCCCGGTTTACTCTTCGAGTGGGCTCGCCATGGAAGTCCAGTCTTCAACTGCGAGGACGCCGACTTGTTTGCCAAGCAGCGAGACAATGCGCGCGGCGGTCTTGTCGGAACTGTCGAACATGATGGTCGCTTGCACCGTGGCGCGATCGTGCGAGGCCACGGCCGTGAACGCCTCCGCGCGCACGCGCTGGCGGCGCAGGATCGACGCCACGCGATCCAGCGCATCGATTTCGTGCTCGTAGCGGACCACGATGGTCCGCGGCTTCGAGGCATCGGTGATCATGCGTCGGCTCCCGTTTCCGCGAGCGACGGCGAGCCGGGCCGCCGAATCATGTCGTTCAGTGCGGCACCAGGCGACACCATTGGATAGACGGTGTCTTCCTGCACCACGCGGAAGTCCATCACCACCGCGCCGGCCGAGGCGCGCGCGTGGCGCAACGCATCATGCACGTCGGCGCGTTTCGTGACCCGCACGCCGGGCAGGCCGTGCGCGTCGGCCAGCTTCACGTAGTCGGGCGACGACAGCGGCGTTGACGAGTAGCGGCGGTCGTGGAAGAACTGTTGCCACTGCCGAACCATGCCCAGGTAGCCGTTGTTGATGATCGCGACGTTGACCTTGACGTTCTCCTGCACCATCGTCTGCAGCTCGGCCTGCGTCATCTGGAAGCCGCCATCGCCGACGATCGCCCACACTTCCTTGTCGGGCCTGGCGATCTTGGCGCCAATCGCCGCCGGCAGGCCGAAGCCCATCGTGCCGAGGCCGCCGGAGGTAATGAAGGTGCCGGGCTCCTGCACCTTGTAGTACTGCGCCGTCCACATCTGGTGCTGGCCGACGTCGGTGACGATGATGGCTTTGCCTTCGGTGGCCTTCCAGATGTCGTGGATGACATGCGCCGCGCACAACTTGCCATCGTCTGGCAGTTCCTCGATGCCACGGACGGTGGGACCGCATGCCAGGTCGCTGATGCGCGCGATCCACGCGTCGTGACGCTTGGCCTCCACCTGCGGGAGCCATTCGAGTAGCACCGTCCGCAGGTCGCCCTGCACGGCGACATCGGCGCGCACGTTCTTGTGCAGCTCCGACGGATCGATGTCGATGTGAATCTTCTTCGCGTGCTGGGCATACGAGGCCAGCTTGCCGGTGACGCGGTCGTCAAAGCGCATGCCGAGCGCGAGCAGCAGGTCCGCTTCCTGGATCGCGTCGTTCACCCACGCCTCGCCGTGCATCCCCATCATGCCGAGATTCAGCGGATGCCGCGCGGGCACGCTGCCGATGCCGAGCAGCGTCATGGCAATGGGAATGTGCGCGCGTTCGGCGAGCGTCAGCACTTCGGCCATCGCGCCGCTCTTGAGAATGCCGTGACCGGCGAGGATCACCGGGCGCTTGGCGGCCGCCAGCAGTTCGGTGGCCTGTTCCAGCGACGTTCGGAGGGCGGAGGCTTTAGCCTCCGCCGATTCGTGGCGACGGCTAAAGCCCTCGCCCTCCGAACCGTCCGAACGAACGGCGCTCGGCTCCCACTCGGCCTCTTCCTGCTGTGCATTCTTGGTGATGTCCACCAGCACCGGGCCGGGCCGGCCAGAGGTGGCAATCCGGAACGCGTCGCGCAACGTGGGCGCGATGTCGGCGGCCCTGGTCACGAGGTAGTTGTGCTTGGTGATGGGCAGCGTGATGCCGGTGATATCCGTTTCCTGGAAGGCATCGGATCCCAGCATCGACTCGGCCACCTGTCCCGTGATACAGACGACCGGAATCGAGTCCATCATCGCGGTGGCAATGCCGGTGACCAGGTTGGTGGCGCCCGGCCCCGACGTGGCGATGGCCACGCCGACCCGGCCGCTCGCGCGCGCGTAACCATCGGCCATGTGCGTGGCGCCTTGTTCGTGGCGCACCAGCACGTGGCGAATCGGGTGGTCGAGCAGCGCATCGTAGGCCGGAAGAATAGCGCCGCCCGGGTACCCGAAGACGGTGTCCACGCCTTGTTCCACCAGGCACGACCAGATGATGTGAGCTCCACGCTGTTTCATAGTTGAATCCCGTCGATCTGTTGTTGTTCGAACGCGGCAATATCCGCGTCGTGCGCGAGAATGAGGTCGATTTCGTCCTTGCCTTCGAGCAGCCGCTGCCGCGAGGCCTCGTCGAAGGTGAAGCGTTCGGCCAGCCCGAGCGCATCGCGGACCTCACAACGTTCAAGGTCGATGACGAGCTCGTAGCCGGTGCCGGCTTCGGCGCGGTCCAGAATGGTGTTAACCGCGGCTTCGGCGATCGCCACCGGCAGCAGGCCGTTGCCCACGGCGTTGTTGCGAAAGATGTCGGCGAACGACGGCGCGATCACGACGCGAAACCCGGCATCGGCGAGCGCCCAGGCCGCGTGTTCGCGAGAGGAGCCACACCCAAAGTTCGGGCCGGCGGCCAGAATGGTCGCGCCCGCATAGGCCGGCTGGTTGAGCGGGAACGACGGGTCGAGCTCGCCCGCGGCGGTGCGGCGCCAGTCGTGAAAGAGAAACGGCCCGAAGCCCGTGCGTTCGATGCGCTTCAGGAAATTCTTCGGAATGATTTGGTCGGTGTCGATGTGGCTCCGGCGCAGTGGGGCGACTCGGCCCTGGTGCATGCGAAAAGGCTCGCGGGCGGACATTACCGGTACTCCCAGTGCCGGATGTCGGTGAAGTGGCCTTGAATGGCGGCGGCTGCCGCCATGGCCGGGCTCACCAGGTGCGTGCGTCCGCCGCGGCCCTGTCGGCCCTCGAAATTGCGGTTGCTGGTGGAGGCGCAGCGCTCGCCCTCGCCAAGCACATCGTCATTCATGCCCAGGCACATCGAGCATCCGGGTTCGCGCCATTCGAAGCCGGCGTCGGCGAAGATGCGATCCAGGCCCTCGCGCTCGGCATCGGCCTTGACTTGTTGCGAGCCAGGCACGACGAGGGCACGCACGCCGGCGTGCACGCGATGGCCGCGCACCACACGCGCTGCCGCGCGGAGGTCACCCAGCCGCGCGTTCGTGCAGGATCCAATGAACACGCGATCGACCGGCACTTGTGCGATCGGTGTTCCAGGCGTCAGCCCCATGTAGTGGAGCGCGCGTTCCATGGCCTCGGCATCGCCCTTGGAGCCGGCGGCCTTCGGGTCCGGCACGTGGCCAGTGACCGGCAGCGACATGTCGGGCCGCGTGCCCCAGGTTACGACCGGCGCCAGCGCCGAAACGTCGATGGTGACCTCGGCGTCAAACGCCGCTCCGTCATCGCTCCGCAGTTGTTTCCACCGCGCGACGGCGGCGTCCCACTCCGCACCTTTGGGCGCGTGGGGTCGGCCCTTGAGATAGGTGAAGGTCGTGTCATCCGGCGCCACCAGCGCACTGCGCGCGCCGGCCTCGATGCTCATGTTGCAGAGCGTCATGCGCTCTTCCATGGAGAACGCCGAGACCAGCGGCCCGGCGATCTCGAGCGCATAGCCGGTGCCGCCGCTGAAGCCCAGGTGCGCGATCACGGCCAGGGCAACGTCCTTGGCCGTGACGCCGGTCATCAGCGGGCCGGTGAGCAGCACGCGCATGGCCTTCGGTTTCTGCTGCACCAGGCACTGCGTGGCCAGCACGTGCTCGACCTCGCTCGTGCCAATGCCAAAGGCCAGCGCGCCAAAGGCGCCGTGTGTGCTCGTGTGGCTGTCGCCGCAGACGATGGTCGCGCCCGGCAGCGTGAGCCCGAGTTCGGGACCAATCACGTGGACGATGCCCTGGCGGCCGCTGTCGAAGTCGAACAGTGGCACGCCAAACGCCGGCGCGTTGCGGCGGAGCGCCTCGACCTGCGCGCGCGCCAGCGGATCGGCAATGGGCAGGTCACGGCCGGTCGTCGGCACGTTGTGGTCGACCGTGGCGAAGGTAAGGTCGGGCCGGCGCACCGGGCGACCGGCGAGGCGCAATCCTTCGAAGGCCTGCGGCGACGTCACTTCGTGAACGAGGTGACGGTCGATGTAGATCAGGCTTCGGCCATCGTCAAGGACACGCACCACATGGGCATCCCAGACCTTGTCCAGCAGCGTCCGCGGGTTGCCTGGAGCGCGTCCGACAATCGGTGTCGAATCGGTGTGAATCGGTGGCCTAGACGGCATGGTACGAATGCCGCCTGTCTCGCACGTCGGCTAACGCGTCTTCAATGGTCTGGCCCATCTCCTGGGTCGATAACACGCGTTCGCCGGGGCCGGCCAGGTCACGCGTCCGCGCGCCCGCCGTCAGTGCGTCTTCAATCGCGTGATCGACTGCCGCGGCTTCCTTCTCCATCTTGGCGGTGAAGCGGAGCAGCATGGCGGCGCTGGCGATGGCGCCAATCGGGTTGGCCCAGCCCTTGCCGGCAATGTCGGGCGCCGAGCCATGGACCGGCTCGTAGAGATCGACGCGGCCGCCAAGCGTCGCCGACGGCAGCAGGCCGAGCGAGCCGGCGATCGAGGCCGCCTGGTCGCTCAGGATGTCGCCGAACAGGTTGTCGCACAGCATCACGTCGAAGCTGGTCGGCGACGTCGCCAGCCGCATGGCGGCGGTGTCGACATAGACGTGCTCGAGCGCGACGTCCGGGTACTCCTTCGCGATCTCCGACACCACCGTGCGCCAGAGGCGCGAGGTTTCAAGCACGTTCGCTTTGTCGATCGACGCCACGCGGCCGCGGCGCTCGCGCGCACGTTCGAAGGCGACACGCGCCACCCGTTCGATCTCGTGACGTGAGTAGATCAAGGTATTGAAGGCGGTGTTGCCAGACGCGTCAAAGCCGCGCGGCTCGCCGTAATACAACCCGCCCAGCAGTTCGCGAACGATCAGCAGGTCAGCGCCGCGCACTTTCTCTGGCTGGAACGGGGTCCGCTTCGCGAGCGGGGCATAACAGATGGCCGGACGCAGGTTGGCGTAGCCGCCGAGCGCCTGCCGCAGCGCCAGCAGCGCCGCCTCGGGCCGCTCAGCAGGCAGCCGGCCGTCGAACTTGGGGTCGCCGACGGCGCCGAGCAGCACCGCGTTGGCGCCGAGGCAGGCTTCGAGCGTGCTTTCGGGCAGGCCCATGCCGTCGCTGTCGATGGCGACGCCACCAATCTTGTGGGTGCTGAACGTGAACGCCTGGCCCGCGTGCTCGGCCACGTTCTTCAGAATCCGCACGGCTTCGGCCGTGACTTCGGGGCCGATGCCGTCGCCGGGAAGCAGGGCGATTTTCAGTGACATGCAACGTCTCCGCTTCGCGCACCGGCGGCCGCACTCACTGTCAACGGCGTGGCCATCTCGTCGCGGATGATCGCTGCGAGCTGGTCGTCGTTCACCGACTTGGTGCGATCGGCCAGCGCGGTGACCTTGATGTAGAGGCGTTCCAGCTCGGGCTGCCGGAAGCGATGGCCGAGCGCGCGGCACCGCGCATCGAGGCCGCGCATGCCCGAGTGCTTGCCGAGCACCAGCCGCGTGCCGGGGGCGCCGACGGTTTCGGGACGCATGATTTCGTACGTCAGTTCGTGCTTGAGCATGCCGTCCTGGTGAATGCCGGCTTCGTGCGCGAATGCGTTGGCGCCGACAATCGCCTTGTTCGGCGGCACCGACACGCCGACGATGGCCGAGAGCGCGTTGCTGACGGGCACGAGGCTCGGCGTGTGAATCCCGGTGGTGTGGGGCAGCGCGTCGGCCCGCACTTCCAGGGCCATCACGATCTCTTCGAGCGACGCGTTGCCGGCGCGCTCGCCAATCCCGTTGATCGTGCATTCCACCTGACGGGCGCCGGCTTGCACGGCGGCGATCGAGTTGGCCACGGCCATGCCGAGGTCGTTGTGGCAGTGGGCCGAGAGAATGGCACGATCGCCAAGCAACTGGCCGACCGTCGAGAACATCTTGTGGATGTCGGCCGGCAGCGCGTAGCCGACGGTATCGGGCAGGTTGATGGTAGTGGCGCCGGCCTCGACGGCCGCGACCGAGACTTCACACAGGAACGTGAGGTCGCTCCGGGTGGCATCCTCGGCCGAAAACTCGACATCGGCGCACAGCGACCGGGCATGGGCGACCGCGCTTTTGATCTGTTCGAGGCACTGGGCGCGGGTGATGCGCAGTTTGTGTTCGAGGTGGATGTCCGAGGTCGCGAGAAACACGTGGAGGCGCGGCCGGGCGGCGCCCGACAGCGCGGCCCAGGCGCGATCGATGTCAGCCGGGATGGCGCGCGCCAGGCCGGCGATGATGGGCCGGCGCACCGCGCCGGCGATGGCCTTCACCGCCTCGAAGTCGCCGTCCGAGGAAATGGGGAAGCCAGCCTCGATGATGTCCACGCCCAGGCGATCGAGCTGATGGGCCAGGCGCAGCTTCTCGGTGGGCGTCATGCTGAAGCCCGGGGCCTGCTCGCCGTCTCGGAGCGTCGTGTCGAACACGTGAATGCGGGATCTGGTGGCCATGGTATCCAAGCTCTGGCTTACAGTCTCGGGCGGGCGACCAAAATAAGTCAAAGTAATAATATCTATGGACTTATGTGTTCGTGCTTATACTATGGCCGACGATGGAACTGTTTCAACTCGAAGCCTTTCTTGCGGTTGTTCGCGAAGGGAGCTTCTCCGCGGCGGCCAAAGCCTTGTACCGAACCCAGCCGGCCATCAGCCAAACCATCAAGAAGCTCGAAGATGAAATTGGCCGGCCCCTGTTCGATCGGTCCAGCCGGCGCGGGGTGCTCACCGACGCCGGGCGGGTACTGGCCGACCATGCCGAACGCCTGGTCAACCTGCGCCAGCGCACGATGTCGGCGCTCGATGACGTACGGCAGTTGCGCACCGGCCGGCTGACCGTGGCGGCGAACGAGCTGACGTGCCTCTACCTGTTGCCAATTCTGCACGAGTTCCGCCGGCTGTATCCGGACGTGCATATCACGGTGCAACGGGCCCTCGGCAGCCGCGTGCCGGCGCAAGTGCTCGATTACGGCGCCGACTTCGGCGTGGTGACCTTTCGACCCGATACGGCCGCCTTGCACTCGGTGGTCGTGTATCACGACGAACTCGCCTTCGTGGTGCCGCCCTCGCATCCGCTGGCGGGGCGGGCCAAGGTATCGATTGCCGAACTGGCCCGCGAGTCGTTCGTCGCGCACCACGTGTCCTCTCCCTATCGTCAGAAGGTGATCGACACGTTCCGCAAGCGCCGCGTCGAACTGCGGATGCCGGTGGAGATGCCGACCATTGACGCGATCAAGAAGTTCGTGGCGATGGGGAACGGCGTGGCGTTGCTGCCGGCGATCACCGTGGAGCAAGAGCTGGCCCACAAGGAACTGGTGCGCGTCGAGGTGCCGGAACTGGCCTTCGATCGCAAGTTGCGGCTGATCCATCGGCGCGAGGGCACGCTGTCGCATGCGGCCGCGGCGATGTTGGCGGTGGTGGAAGCGCAGAGCGCGTTGAAGAAGGGAAGGTTTGCGTTCGCGCCTGAGCGCTGACCCCCGCCAGACGGCGAAGGTTGGTGCGGAAGAGAGGACTCGAACCTCCACCCGATTGCTCGGACTAGCTCCTGAGGCTAGCGCGTCTGCCAATTCCGCCACTCCCGCA
>SHUG01000092.1 GCA_009694735.1 Acidobacteriota bacterium
GCCTCGTCTTGCCGGCGGGTCTTCCAGGATGATTTTGCCCGCGCGTTCGCGGGCGCCGATGAAGTGGTGCTGGCGTCGCTCTTCCGGTCGAGCTTGCCGGCGGCGGAGCGGCTGTCGGAGCAGCAACTGGTCGACGACCTGCACGCCCGCGGCGTGGCGGCTCGCCACCTGCCCACCGTCGATGCCATCGTCGCGGCAGTCGCGCAAGAGGCGCGTGCGGGCGACGTGATCGTCGTGATGTCGAACGGCGGCTTCGGCGGCATTCATGGCAAGCTGCTGGGTGCCTTGCCATGAAGATTCGGGAGTGCGGCGATTCGATGCTGCTCGTTGAGTTCGATCCCGTGATCGATCCGATCGTCAACGCGCGGGTCATCGCGCTGGCGTCACGGCTGCGTGATCGGCGCGCCCGCGGGGTCCGCGACGTGGCGCCAGGCTATTGCACCGTTGGCGTGCATTTCGATCCATTGCAGACCGATCTCCGCGCCCTGGAACAGGCCATCGCCGAAGACGCGAACGCACTCGAAGACGGCGCCGAGGCATCGCCGCGATCACCCATCGAGATTGCGGTGCGCTATGGCGGCGACGAGGGTCCAGACCTGGAGGCGGTGGCGGCCCATGCGGGGTGCTCGCCGGCAGAGGTGATCGAGCGACATACCGCGCGCACGTATCGCGTCTACATGCTGGGCTTCGTCCCAGGGTTTGCCTATCTGGGCCGCGTCGATGGCAGTATCGCCATGGCGCGGCATCGTGTGCCGAGGGAACGCGTGCCGGCCGGCTCGGTCGGGATCGCGGGCGAACAGACGGGCGTCTACCCGGTGTCGAGTCCGGGCGGGTGGCAGCTGATTGGGCGCACGTCTTGCGTGATGTTTGATGCCAGCCGCCCGACCCCGAGCCTGTTGTTGCCCGGCGACTTGGTGAGATTCGTGCCGGCCGTGGACCGCGTCAGATGACCCTCGGCTCGCTGGAAATCGTGAAGCCGGGGCTGCTGACCTCGATCCAGGATCTCGGCCGGTTCGGTCATCAGGCGCTCGGCGTGCCGGTCGCCGGGCCGATGGATGCGTTCTCGCTTCGCCTGGCCAACCAGTTGGTCGGCAACGACGCCGATGCGGCGACCCTCGAGGTCACGCTCATTGGCCCCGAGGTCCTGTTCGACGCCGAGACCACCGTCGCGATCGTGGGCGCGGTCTTTGAGGGCACCTGTGATGGGCGTGCGATACCCATGGGAGCGTCCTTCGCCGTCCACCCAGGCCAACGCCTCAAGTTTGGGCGGGTCGTGCAGGGAGCACGTGCCTACCTCGCCATCGCGGGCGGCATTTTGACCGAAGCCGTGCTGGGCAGTCGCGCGACCCACCTGGTGAGCCAGATGGGTGGCCTGACTGGGCGGGCCCTGTCGCCGGGCGACCGGCTGCCGGTGCTGGCACGGCCAGCGGCCCGGCCGTCGCGAAAGGCGTTCGGACTGACCCTGCCGACCGGAGGGCGCGCGCGACTGCGGGTGGTTCCGGGGCCGCAGGATGACTGGTTCGACGCCGATGCGCTGAAGGCGCTCACGACAGTCAGCTTTCGGATCTCACCCCGCTCGAATCGCATGGGGTACCGGCTGGAAGGACCGCCCCTGGCGCGTGCGCGCGAAGGCGAGTTGATTTCCGAACCGGTGGGCATGGGCGCGATCCAGGTGCCGGGGGCCGGCGAGCCCATTTTGCTGATGGCCGATCGACAGACGGCCGGTGGCTATCCCAAGATTGCCCACGTGATCTCCGCCGACCTGCCACTGGCCGGACAGCTGGCACCTGGCGACTTCGTCGAGTTCATCCTCTGCACGCGACAGGAAGCGATTGCCGCATTGATTGCGCGCGAGCGTCAACTGCTGCGCTACGCAGTCATGAAGGACGCATCGTGAGCACCTTGACGACGGCGCTGGTCACGGCGTTTGGCGCTGAGCGAGTGAAGATTGATGCGCCGTTGGCCCCCCTCACTACCTTCAAGGTGGGCGGACCCGCCGACGTGTTGTTTGAGCCGGTGAATGCCGACGAGATCTTGCGGGCATTGGCCATCGCCCGGGCGGCGGGGCAGCCGGTGACCATGTTGGGTGGCGGCTCGAACGTGCTGGTGTCCGACCGCGGCCTGCGCGGACTGGTCATCAGGCCGCGTGAGGGTACTGTCAACGCCGTGGGCGTTCGGCTGGTTCGCGCCGACGCGGCGATCACCATCAACGGACTGGTGCGCTGGACCATCAACCGGGGGTTCGCCGGGCTCGAAGCGTGGGCGGGCACGCCTGGCACCGTGGGCGGCGCGATCTTCGGCAATGCCCACTGGAAACGCAGCAACATCGGCGACCTGGTGGAGAGTGTGCGGCTAGTCAAGCCCAACGGCACCTTGCTACAGGCGCCAGCGGATCGGATGGAGTTCGCTTACGACTACAGCCGGCTGAAGCGGACGGGCGAGATCGCGCTGTGGGTGGCGTTTCGCGTGACACCCGGTGGCGACCCCGCCGCGTTGCGCCTGGTGGCCCGGGAGTCACTGAGCTTCCGGAAGCAGACCCAGCCCCTGGAATCGCCGAGCGCCGGGTGTATTTTCATGAACCCCGACCCGTCGCGTGATCGCATCCCCGACGGCATGCCACCATCGGCAGGCGCCCTGGTCGACCGCGCGGGCCTGAAGGGCGCGGTGGTCGCCGGCGCGCGGGTCTCGCCGGCCCACGCTAACTTCGTCATCAACGACGGCACGGCCACTGCGGCTGACATCAAGCGCCTGATCGAGCAGTGCCGTTCGGCGGTAAAAGATCGCTTCGGCGTGACCCTGCGAGATGAGATCATCTCCCTGGGTGAGTTTTGATCGCTGGCCAACTGATCCCCGATCCCCGATCCCCGATCCCCGATATGTCCACATTAGTGATTGAAGGCGGCCGTCGTATCGAGGGCCGCATCGACGTTGAAGGCAACAAGAACGCGGCGCTGCCGTTGATGGCCGCGTGCCTGTTGACCAGTGAATGGTGCACGTTGCGCAACATGCCTCGCATCGCGGATGTCGAGGTGATGGCACGGCTGCTGCTGGATCTCGGTGCCGAGGTGGAAGGCATTGGCAGCACGACGTTGCGCATTCGCTGCACCGAAGTGACGAAAGATGAGCCCGATAGCGGCCTGGTCGGCCGCCTGCGCGGGTCGGTGTTGTTGCTCGGTCCGTTGCTGGCTCGTCGCGGCCGTGCGTTCGTTGCGCCGCCGGGAGGCGATTTTCCGGCGCGCCGTACCATCAAGACCCATCTCGAGGCGCTGATCGCCATGGGCGCGCAGATCGTGGCTGGGCCGGGCCATCGGCTGGAGGCACCGAATGGCCTCAAACCCGCCTCGATCTACCTGGATGAGGCCTCGGTAACCGGAACCGAGACGGCGTTACTCGCCGCCGCGGCCGCCAACGGGTTGTCGGAGATTCGCCACGCCGCATGCGAACCCCATGTCGTCGAACTCTGCGAATTCCTGCGCGCGATGGGCGTGGGTGTGACCGGCGAGGGTTCGCACACCATTCGCGTCGAAGGCATCGCCAAGCGCGCGGGCGCGGAGAAAACGCTCCACGGCGATTACATCGAGGCGGGCAGCTGGGCGGTCACCGGCGCCATCACCGGCGGCCACGTCGAGATTGGCGGCACCCGCCCGGTCGACATGGAAGTGGTCGCTTCGGTGCTGGCCAAGATGCGCGTCGCGTGCGTGCAGGACAACGACGTGTTTTGCGTCGAGGCGTCGCGCCTGGTCGGCGCGGGCCGCATCACCACGGGCCTGTGGCCGAGTTTCCCCAGTGATCTGGTCAGCCTGGTGACGGTGTTGGCGACGCAGGCCGAAGGCGCCACGCTCGTGCACGACTGGCTCTACGAGCTGCGCCTGTTTGCGCTGGAGCAGATGAGCGGCATGGGCGCCGATCTGTTCCTGTGCGATCCCCATCGCATCATCGTGACCGGCCCGCGCAAGCTCCGGGGCAAGAGCCTCGACAGCCGTGATATTCGTTCAGGCATGGCGTTGATTGCAGCGGCACTCGCCGCCGATGGGCAGAGCAGGGTCGAGCCGCTCGAAACGGTGGAGCGCGGTTACAGCCAGCTGGTGGAGCGGCTGCAGAAGCTTGGCGCGTCGGTCGCGCGGGTCTAGGGAACTATCCCTTGGGAGGCTTGACCGGCGCCGGCGTCCTGACCGGCACCGCCGGGCCAGCGGGCGTCGGGAAAGCCGGCGAGATTCCCGGCGCCGCGCCGGCATCGTCGCCCCCCGGCGGCCGCTGCGGTAGGAGCAGGGGAATCGGCAGCGGCGCAATGTCGGTGACCGGCGCGCCGCCGTCACGGCCCATGCGGAACGGCCGCAGGTCTTCGGCCGTCAGGTTCAACACCCGCACAATTCGCGGCGTCAGCGTCAGGATGATGTCGGTTTCCTGCGTTTCCTTGCGGTTGTAGCCGAACAGGCGACCGATCACCGGAATGTCGCCCAGGCCGGGGATGCTGGCCAGCGACGTGCGTTCCTCGTCGCGAATCAAGCCGGCCAGCATGTTGGTCTCGCCATCCTTCAGCCGGATCACCGTGTTGATCGAGCGGCTGCCAAAGGTGGGAAGCCCGCCGAACCCGGTGCCGGAAATGCTGCTCAGCTCCACTTTCAACGACAGCGTCACCGCATCGTCGTGGTGCATGCGGGGCGTGATGTCGATGTTCACGCCAATCGGTTCGTAATTGAACGACGTGATCGGTTGCGTCTGCACGCCGCCCGCGGCGATCGGGGCGAACGTCGTGACCGGCACCGGCACGCGTTCACCGAAGCGCGCCTGCGCCGGAATGCCTTCGGACGTGCGCAGCTGCGGATTCGCCAGGATGCGCGTGGCGCTGTCGTTCTTGAGCAGCCGGTAGTAGAGCGACGGCAGGTTGGTGAGCAGCACGTCGGCCTGGGTGAGGCTCGTCAGGCTGCGCAGCGACAGGCCGGGCTTGCTGACGTCGGCCTGGCCGTTGAGGCCGGTGGGGGACGAGGAGGGCGACGCCACCTGCAGGCCGTACTCATGCAGATGCGTGCGATTCACCTCGAGCAACTCCACGTCGATGATCACCTCGGGCCGCGCCTTGTCGATGGCGGTGATGATCTTGCCCGCCGCGGTGATGCGCTCGGGAGTGTCCTTGATCGTGATGGCGTTGGTGGCGGTGATCGCCGACAGCCGACGGGCATCGACGACGATGCGCAGCATGTCGATGGTTTCCTTGAGATCGGCGTTGCTCAGGTAGAACGTCCGCACGATCTCTTCCTCATACTCGCGGCGCTTGGCGGCCGTGTCGGGAATGATCGTGATGGTATTCGCGGAGGTCGCGCGCCAGAAGTTGCGGGTCGTCGTCGACACCGCGGCGAGCGCCTCTTCGAGTGAGACGCCGCGCAGGTCAATCGAGACCGGCAGATCGCGAAAGGTCGGATCGAAGAGCACGCTCAGGTTGGTGAATTTACCGATCGCGGCATAGACATCCCGCGAGCCGGCGTCACGAAACACCAGGCTGTCGGGCAGCTTTAAGCCCGTGGGCAAGGTCGCGCCTGGCAGCGGAGCGTCCAGGCTCTGGGCAATCAGCGACTCCAGGCGGGTCTTGCCGTCTTGACGGACGGCGATCCTGGCCCGCAGCTGCGTGCGTGTCACCTGCAACTCGCGATCGATGTCGCTGCTGCCGGGATTCAGTTCCGAGGCGAGTTGGAACTCGACCAGCGCCTCTTCCAGACTATTGGTCGCCGCCAGCCGGCGGGCCTTGCTGAAGTGATCCTGCGACGCACGCAGCTTGGCGCGTTCAAGGCCCTGGAGCGCTTCGCGGTTGCCCGGGTTGTCGCGGAGCAGCTTGGTGTACTCGGCAACGGCGACGTCGTAATTCTGCGTTGCCTCGGCGCTGCGAGCGGTGCGAATGGAGCCGCTGCTGGCGCAGGAGGTCAGCGTGACCGCCACCACGATCATCAGGACAACATGGGCCAATCGGCCGAGCGGGTTATTGGGAACGTGTGCCATTGGTCACCACATCGACGCCGCGTGGAATGCGAAACTCAAAATCCTTATCGGACAAACCGCGGTTTTCCTTCAGGTTGCTGAAGGAAAACGAGGACCGGCCGCCCTGCTTGTCGAGTGCCGTCAGGAACTGGATTTGATAGGTGTTCGGGTCGATTCCGATGCCGAGCGAGTCGTAATCCGCGTGCGGCTTTTTGGGTACCAGTTTCAGCGTGGTCAGGCCGGGTGCAGCTCCGGGCAAGGGCGTGAAGGTCGCCACGTAGTCGCGCGCGAGGTCTGACTGGCCGGCGAGGAACAAGGCAGGGATGCCCCCTTCGGACGGGTCGGGGGCCGGGCTCACGATCACCTGCTTGTCCGCCACCAGGTGCGTGTAAAGACGCTTGCCGTCGGAGACGAACTCTTTGCGCTCCGGCTTGGTGTAAGTGAAGCGCATTCGGCCCGGACGCTTGATGGCCACCGTGCCGCGCTCAGTCGTCTTGGTCCGTAACACTCCGCCCTCGTAGGTCTGGACGAAGTCGCCCTGAAAGTCTTTGATGGCGTTGTACCGCTGTTGCACCTTGGCCGCCACGGCTGTGGGATCCTGTGGAGCCTGAGCGCCCGGAGTGGCAGCGCTGGCCAGCAGTGCGAGAGACGCGAGAAGAAACCTCACGGTACCCATACTATTAGGACTCTAGATGAAGCGGGGAAGTTGCTTGGGGAATGGCCGGGGCGGATTGCCACCATGCGGCTCGCCACCCGTAGCTCGAAGCGACCGTGCGGGGCTTGCCAACCATAGCTCGAAGGACAGCCGCCGCAGGGCTTGCCACCCGTAGCTCGAAGCGACCATGTCGTCCACCTACGCGGCTTTGCCGCTACGGTGGACACCCTTCGCCTGAACCAGAGCGAAGGGTGGTGGACGGCGCGAGGATCGAACTCGCGACCTCAGCGTTGCGAACGCTGCGCTCTCCCAGCTGAGCTAGCCGCCCTACAGGTCAGTAACTGGACAATAATAGCAAAAAACGCAGCAAAAGAAGGGCTACTAAGTTGCCTCAGGTTAAGAAAATCGGCGTGCTCACCGGCGGCGGCGACGCCCCGGGCCTCAACGCCGTCATCCGCGCGGTCGTGAAAGCAGCTCATAACGCCGGGATCGAAGTCGTTGGCCTCGAAGACAGCTTCGACGGCTTGCTCGACCCCTCACGCACGCGTGTGCTCACGCCCAAAGATGTCACTGGCATCCTTCGTCTCGGCGGCACTATTCTCGGCACGACCAATCACGGCAACCCGTTCGAGTATCCGGTTGACACGCCGGAGGGCAAGGTCGACTACTCCGACAAGGTGATCGACACGTTCCACAAGATGGGATTGCATGCGCTGGTCGTGATTGGCGGCGACGGCTCGCTCAGCATCGCGCACCAGTTCTACTTGAAGGGCATTCCGATCGTCGGCGTCCCGAAGACCATCGATAACGACATCGTCGGCACGACCAGCTGCTTCGGCTTCGACACGGCGGTCGACTTCGCGGCTCACGCGATCGATCGCCTGCACACGACGGCGGAAGCGCACAAGCGCATCATGGTAGTCGAGGTCATGGGCCGCTATGCCGGCTGGATCGCGTTGCACAGTGGCGTGGCCGGCGGTGCCGACGTCATCCTGATGCCGGAGATTCCGTACGATCTCGAGCGGGTCGCAGCCACCATCCGCAAGCGCGAATCATTTGGCGCGAAGTTCAGCATCGTGGTGGTGGCGGAGGGCGCGAAGCCGGTTGGGGGCACCTTCACGGTGCGCGAGGCCGCGCGCGCGGGGTTTGTCGAGCGGCTCGGCGGCGTCGGCAACGCGGTGGCCGCGCAACTGGAGGAGATGACCGGCAAAGAATCGCGGTGCGTCGTGCTCGGCCACTTGCAGCGCGGCGGCGGTCCAACCGCATTCGACCGCGTGCTGGCCACGCGTTTCGGTGGCGCGGCGGTGGAGCTGTTACAACGCGGTGTGTTCGGCAAGATGGTCGCCAACAATCCGCCCGACATCGTTCCGGTTCCGCTCGGAGATGTGGTGGGCCGCACCAAGACCGTGCCCCTGGACTACGACCTGCTGACAACGGCCCGCGCTTTGGGCGTGTCCCTGGGGGACTGAGCGCGGTCCCAATGTAGTATTCGCCTTCAGGCGGATTGGTCCGGCTGAAGCCGGACGCTACACACGGCTATCGCAAGACGTCGAAGTACTTCATCGCGCCACCGGTGTTGAACAGCACGACCGTTTCGTGGGGCTTGATGCGGCCGGTCGTGACCAGGTGGCGAATGGCACTGAGGGCCGCACCGCCCTCGGGTGCCGCCGAGACGCCCTCGAGGCTGCCGATCGCGAGCATGTCTTGCACCATCGTCGCGTCAGACACCGCCACGGCCGTGCCGCCGCTCTCGCGGATGGCCTTGAGGATCAGGAAATCGCCAATCGCGCGAGGCACCCGCAAGCCATCGGCCGCGGTGTGCGCGTTCTCCCAGGTCGCAGCCCTCTCCGCGCCCTGTTCGAAGGCGCGGACGATCGGCGCGCACCCCTCAGCCTGCACCGTGACCATCTTCGGCCGCTGCCCGGAACTCAGCCAGCCGATGGCTTCCATTTCCGCGAACGCCTTCCACATGCCGATCAGGCCGGTGCCGCCACCGGTCGGATAGACGATCCAGTCAGGCAGCGTCCAGCCAAACTGTTCGGCAAGCTCGTAGCCCATCGTCTTCTTACCTTCGACGCGGTAGGGCTCCTTCATGGTGGAGACGTCGTACCAGCCAAGCGGCTTGCCGGTCTCGGCCGTCAGCTTGCCGGCGTCGGTGATCAGACCGTCGACCAGCGTGACGCGGGCGCCGTACAACCGGCATTCGTCAATGAAGGGTTGCTTCGCGTCGCGCGGGAGGAACACTTCGCACTTCAGCCCGGCGGCGGCCGAGTAGGCGGCGGCCGCGTTGCCGGCGTTGCCGGCGCTGGGCAGGGCGATGGTGGTGGCGCCGAGCGCCTTGGCGCGGGTCACGGCGGCTGATTGACCGCGCGCCTTGAAGGAATTGGTCGGGTTGAGCGATTCGTCCTTGATGAACAGCCGCTCGAGCCCGAGCGCGCCGCCGAGCCGTTTCGCGTGAAGCAAGGGAGTGAAGCCCTCGCCCAGGGTGATCGGCACATCGCCTGGCAACAGCGGCATCATCTCGCGGTACCGCCACATGTTCGGCTCGCGGCCGGCGAGCGTTTCCTTCTTCCACGCCCGCGCGGCCTTCAGGTCGTAGCGCGCCAACAGTGGCAACCCGCACGACGGACACAGAAAGTGCCGCTCGCGCGGATCGAACGGGCCCGCGCCGCAGCCACTGCTGCAATCGAGGTGAGTGAAGTAACTCACGACACTACCAACTCACCAAGTTGCCAGGTCACTTCCCGAGCAGCTCCTGGTCCTTCTTCGCCTGCAGCTCGTCGATCGACTTGATGTGCAGGTCGGTCGACTTCTGCACCTCCTCGAGCGCGCGCTTCTCGTCGTCTTCCGAGATCTCGTGATCCTTCAGCATCTTCTTGAGCTTGTCGTTGGCATCGCGGCGGACGACCCGCACGTGGTTGCGGCCTTCCTCGGCCATCTTGTGCACGTGCCGCGACAGCTCCTTGCGCCGTTCTTCGGTCAGCGACGGGATCGGAATGCGCAGCACCTTGCCGTCCGACGAGGGATTGAGTCCCAGGTCCGACAGCCGGATGGCGCGCTCCAGGGCCGGCATGATCGACGGGTCGAACGGTTGGGCGACGATCATCGCCGGCTCGGGAATTGACAGGGTCGCCACCTGGTTCAGCGGCATCCTCGATCCGTACGCGTCAACCTGTACGCCCTCGAGCATCGAGGTGGACGCGCGTCCGGTGCGCACCCCCGCCAGCTCCTTGCGGGCAAACTCAACATGCACGTCCATGCGCTTCTTTACTTCGGCCTGGAGCTCTTTGATATCGGTGACATCCATAGTTCGTAAACCTGCGTGACTACACCTGCGTGAGTGAACCTGAGTGATTGAACCGCCGTGATCCAACCTTGCGCTAAGCCGTGACCAGCGTGCCGATCGTTTCGCCCATGACGACGCGGCGAATGTTGCCCGGCGTCTTGAGGTTGAACACCAGGATCGGCAGCTTGTTGTCCATGCAGAGGGAAATCGCGGTCGCATCCATGACCTGCAGCCGCTCCTGCAGCACCTGCAGGTACGAAATCGTGTCGTAGCGCGTCGCCAGCGGGTCTTTGATCGGGTCGGCGGTGTAGATGCCGTCGACCTTGGTGCCCTTCAAGATCACTTCGGCCTTCATCTCCATGGCCCGCAAGGCCGCCGCGGTGTCGGTCGTGAAATAGGGGTTGCCGGTGCCCGCGGCGAACACCACCACACGGCCTTTTTCCAGGTGGCGGACGGCCCGCCGCCTGATAAATGGCTCGGCGACCGAGCGCATTTCAATCGCTGTCAGCACACGCGTGGCGACGCCGTTGTGCTCGAGCGCGTCCTGCAGCGCGAGGGCGTTGATGACGGTCGCCAGCATCCCCATGTAGTCGCCGGTCGACCGGTCCATGCCGCGCGCACTGGCCGCCAGGCCGCGAAAGATGTTGCCGCCGCCGATCACCACCGCGGTCTGCACACCCAGCGCCTGGATCTCGGCAATGTCCTGCGCAATGCTGGTGGCCACCGCCGGGTCAATGCCGTAGTTCTGTTCGCCCATCAGGGCTTCGCCCGAGAGCTTCAGCAGGATTCGCTTGTAGTGGGGAGGGGGGGAGGGCGGGTCGGACACAAGAACGATTATACCAAGGTGCGTACAGTGCGTACGGTGCCTAATGTGCCTAGGGGAGGTGCCGTCGCACCCTTCCCTTAGCACTACTTTGTCACCTTCTCAGCGGTGGGTTTCGCTGGAAGCTGGCGATGAGATGCAACAACTTCCGATTGCTGACGACGTAGAGCACCGCCATGATCTCTCGCACCCACCATCGGACCGTCGGCAGCGTCGGTCGCGGCTTCCCCTCCGATCGGCGCCGTTCGACTTGGAGAAACGTGAACGCGATGGCGGTGAGGACCGTGTGATGCGCCCAGCCGCAATAGCTGCGCCCTTCGAAGTGGTCGATCCCCAGTTCGTCTTTCAGCTCCCGGTATTGTTGTTCGATGGGCCACCGGCCGCGTACCAGCGTCACCAACGCGCGCAGCGTGGCGGTCGCGTCGAGGTTGAGCAGATAGTATTTGCGCTCGTCGTTGGCCAGGGACCGCTCGCACAGGAGCCAGCGTTCGCCCCGACTCTTGGCCGGGCGGATGCGTCTCGCGGCAAAGCGGGCGGCCAAGGCGCCGTTGGTGCCCTCGCCCCACGAGACACGCTTCCACTCGCGATTGGGGATGGCGGCGGCGATCGCGGCCGCGGTGCGTGCGCGCCGGGCGCGCGGGACCCACATCGTCAACGCCCCGCGGATCGCGAGGCCGTAGCGCAGCCCGAGGCGTTCGAGGCCCCGGCGAAACGCCGCATTCGAGCCATAGTCCGCGTCCGCCAGGACGGCGGTGAGCTGAAAGCCGGCCTTTAGGACGCGGCGGATATGCGCCAAGGCCATTCGCCACTTCTCGCGAAAGTAGATCTGATCGGGAATCCCGGCCTTCGCCCGCCGCGCGGCGTCCGTGTCCCACTCCTGCGGCAGATACCACTCGAACGTGAGGGGCCACGCGAGCTGATCGGCGAGCAGGATGGTCGACACCGCGACCTGACAATTGGCAATCTTCCCGAGGGCGCCGCAGTACTGGCGCTTCACCCCGACCGAGTGTGTGCCCTGTTTCGGGAAACTGGTGTCGTCGAGCGCCAGCATGCCGCGCCGCACGGGCACCAGCGCCCGCAGCCGCGTCCACACCGGCTCCGCCGCCCACGGCGAATCGGTGATGAAGTGCTGCAGCGCTTCGTAACTCCCCGGATCGCTGAGCCGTCCATGCTTGGCCTGCATGGACTTCCGCTCGCTGTCGTTGAAGAGCGCGTCGAGGGACTGACTGGCCCCGTCGCGCTGCGCCTGCCGATTGAAGCAGCGGGCGAACTGGTCGGCACACTGTCCGAACCGTCGCAACATCGCGCGGCTCGACGACTCCGTCACGCGCCGAAGCGTATGAAACTCTCGGCATTAGTACAAGTACGAAGTTTCGGATCGCGATGTAGGACGCGTTGGACTTAACAAAGTAGTGTTAGGCACCGGAGGAACCGTACGCACCCGGCACCCTATTGTTATTCCTGGGCGAGCTCGCCCAATTTGAATCGGACAAAGCGAGTCACTGTCACGTTTTCGCCGGTCTTCGCCGTGGCGGCCGCCACCATCTGCTTGATGGTGACGTTGGGGTCGCGCACCGACGGCTGGTCCATCAGGCAGACCTGCGAGTAGTAGCTGTCCAGCTTGCCCTCGACGATCTTGTCGATCACGTTGGCCGGCTTGCCGGAGTCCGCGAACTGGGCGCGGTAGATCTCGCGCTCCTTATCCAGCACCTCGGCGCCCAGCTCTTCACGACGCACGACGAGCGGGCTCGCCGCCGCGATGTGCATGGCGATTTCTTTCGCCAGGGTCTGGAACTCGGGCGTGCGCGCGACGAAATCCGTCTCGCAGTTCACTTCCACGAGCACGCCGACCTTGCCGCCCATGTGGATGTAGTGGCCGATCATTCCGTCCTTGGCGATGCGGCCGGCGCGCTTGGTTGCCTGGGCCAGGCCCTTCTTGCGGAGGAGGTCGATGGCCTTCTCCACCTCGCCGCCCGATTCCTCGAGTGCCGCCTTGCAATCCATCATGCCCGCGCCGGTCTTGTCGCGCAGTTGCTTGACCTGTGCTGCTGTCGCTGCCATTTCAATAACTCCTCAGGGCTTGGGGCTTGTGACTTGGGGCTTGCGACGGTTGAATGCGGGAATTGAGTGTTGGCCCAAGCCGCAAGCCTCAAGTCCCACGTCGCTGTACGTGAAACGCGCCGGCCCGTGTGATCGCAGCCGGCGCGGAAGGGAGCCGTGGGCGGGTTAGGCCGTCGGCGCGGGCGTCTCCGCGGGACGCTGGGGCTTGCGAATGTCCGCCGGGCGAACCGTGCGGCTGGCTTCGTGCGCGGCGGCCGCTTCGGCCTCGCTCGCGACTTGTTCGGCCATCGCCGATTCCCGCTGGTCACGGCCGTCGATCACCGCATCGGCCACGCGCGACACAAACA
>SHUG01000093.1 GCA_009694735.1 Acidobacteriota bacterium
GCACGCGAACTCCCACCCATGGCGGCACGCACGCGCATGCAGCTCAGGCTCCGCCATCGTCATCAAGTTCGGCCCACCTTCTCGTCCCAGCAACCGCAGATCGAACGTACGCGGATTGGCGCGCGCCGGAGTCGATGAATCGAGCAGGTTGACGCAGCCCGCCTGGAAGCGCGCCTCGCACGCGCGCGAGAAGTAGGCGAACGCGCGGTCCGGATCGGCGGGCACCAGCTGCCCTTCGGTGTAGTGCCGGCCCAGTTCGTTACAGGCCCATCCGGTGTTGTCGCCGCAGTACGACGCTTCAATGCGCAGCAGCCGCGCGCACGCCTGCGGCTTGTCGGCCGAACACGCCTGCTGCCAAAACGGCAGCGAGTCGCCCTTATGCATCCCGTCCGCGGCCCCCACCATCGTCATCACCCCAAAAATGAGGACCCACACGGCCATGTGGGCGAGGTTGGCGCGGCCGAGCGGCGGGTCAAGACCGAGCGCATGCAGCAGCGGCCGCTCGCCAACGCGGCGTACCGTGCGGTCAATCCACGGCACGGCCAGGTTCAACAACGGCACGCACAGCAGCTTGTCGTAGAACGTGGGCATGCCGAGCGCGCCCAGCAGCGCGTAGAGCCCGAACACCCCAAGCCCATAGAGCACACCGAAGATTGCCCGGCCAAGCGGTGTTCGCGGCGACGTGGAGGGATCCGTCACCAAGAGATGGAGGCCAAGAAAGACTGCGGACGGAATGTCGGAGTCCACGAAGTACGGCACTCCGGTGATGGCGGTGTAGAGCATGCTGCCGCTAAACAACGTGAGCGCCGCCATCGCGGTGACCGGCGTGATCGCGAAGAAGTACATGACCACCAGCCCGACCGCGAAGAGCACCTTGTAAATATGTGGGCCGAGGCTGAAGGTGGTGGCAATCTCCTGGCCCCACGTCAGGTGGGTGGTTCCCGTCGCGAGCAGCACAACGGAGAAGATCGCGAGCGTGAACGCCGACGGATTGAAGATGTGGACGCGCTTGGACCCCAGCGCGGGTGCCGCGCTGGGGGCCCCGGGTTCGACGTCGCGCTCCCACCGCACGAACGCCTTGCCGGCAAAACCAACGGCCACCAGAAGGAACTGGAACGCGAACCAGTCGTCCACGAACCACAGGAACAGGTTGGTGCTGAAGATGATCGGGAACGGGCCGAAACCGAGCCCGTAGCTTTCGCGGCGTGACCACGACAGCAGCAGGTCGAAGGCATACGCGAACAGGAGCTGGCCGGCGAGCAGCGGCGCGAAGTCGTAGACCGGCCGCCAGTAGTATCCCCAATAGGCGTAGACCGTCAGGTGACAACAGGCCTGGATGTAGTGCTGGCGACGCGGTGGCGCCAGGTGAATGGCCGGCGCCCCCTCTCGCAGGGCCCGCACCGCGAGCAGGGCCAACCAGCCCAACAACACCGCTCCGGCGCCCCAGAACGACCACGACAACCGCTCCGACGCCTGGATTCGGGGCAGCGCCGTGAGCGCCAACAACCCGGCCGTGAACGCCAGCGGCACCCCAAACAGGCGTAACGGGCCCGCCGGAGTGCGATCGAACGATTGTTCAGGACGGCGGGGTGTTTCCCCGCGCCGTTCCCGGCGCTTGGCGGACGACATTAATGAGATCTGGGTTACTCAAGGGTGCCCTCTAGCTTGTACACCACGTGCGCACCCTCCGCAAATGGTTGACAGGAAGCGGTCCTCCAGCGCACTCTTGGCGACGCTAGATCTAGAGCAAGCGCCAGACGGGGGAAGCTGGCCCGGCGTAAGTCACATTTTGAGGTGCCGATGAGAACGGGAATGAATCGGAATTGGACCCGCCACGCGTACGTTGGCGGTTTAGTGGTGGCGATCTCGGTGGCCCTGTCGGGCCTGGCGGGTGAGGCCCAAAACAAGGCGGACTGGACGACCATTACGGGAGGCTACACCTCGACCAGGTACTCCCCGCTCGACCAGATCAACGCCGCAAACTTCAACACGCTGAAGGTGGCGTGGGAGTGGGGCGCCGACTCGGCCCCGGGCGTTGACTTGGGCGACATCAACGGCCGCTCGTTGCCCATCTACGTCGACGGCATGCTGCTGACGACGTCGGGCCCGCGGCGCACAGTGGTGTCGCTGGATCCGGCCACCGGCAAGACGCTGTGGACCTTCCAGGAACCCGAAACCCCGCGTCACGCGTATTCGATGCGTTCGAACCATGGCAAGGGCGTCGCCTACGGCCGCATCAACGGCCGCGGCGTGATCTACGTCACCACCCCGGGCTTCTTCCTGCATGCGCTCGACGCCAAGACCGGCCAGCCGCTCGAAGGCTGGGGCGGCGCCGTGCCCGTGCGCGGCTTCCCGAAGACCGGCTCGGTCGACTTACTCAAGGACCTGATCGCCGATTGGGATCCCTGGAAGAACGCCAAGCTGCCGTACGACGCCGCGCAGGGCCTGCCGCTGTCGCTCGGCTACATCACCACCTCATCCCCGCCGATCGTCGTCAACGACGTGCTGATCGTCGGTAACTCGGCGGAGCAGGGCTACAACCAGACGCGCGTCGAGAACGTGCCCGGCGACATCCTCGGCTACGACGCCAAGACCGGCAAGTATCTCTGGAAGTTCCACGTCATTCCGCGGCCGGGCGAGTTCGGTCACGACACGTGGGAGAACGACGCGTGGAAGTGGACCGGCGACATCTCGTCGTGGGCGCCGATGTCGGCCGACCCCTCGCGCGGCCTTGTCTACATTCCGACCAACGGCGCCACTGTCGATTACTTCGGCGGCTTTCGCCCGGGCGACAACCTGTTTGGCACCAGCGTGATTGCGCTGGACGTGAAGACGGGCAAACGGGTCTGGCACCACCAGCTGGTCAAACACGACATCTGGAACTACGACACGCCGACCGCGCCGATCCTGATGGACGTAACGGTTGACGGCAAGCGCGTCCCCGGGTTGTTCCAGATCACCAAGCAGTCGTGGGTCTATTCCTTCGACCGCACGACCGGTAAGCCAATCTGGCCGTTCGTCGATCGACCCGCGCCCCAGTCACTGGTGCCTACGGAGAAGCTGTCGGCCACGCAGCCGCACGTCACCAAGCCGGCGCCCTACGACTTGCAGGGACGCACCGAAGCACACGTGATCGACTACACGCCCGAGATCAAGCGGCTGGCGCTCGAGCGTGCCAGGAGCCGCGATCTGCTGGCGCCGCTGTTTGCCCCGCCGACCCATCGCGGCAACAAAGAGGGCAAGGGACCCGCGAACATCTGCCCCGGCGGCGGTGGCGGCGCTAACATCACCGGCCCGCCCGCGGCGGATCCAAACACCGGCATCATCTTCATCGCGTCAACGAGCGGTTGCTCGCCGACGCTGCTTGCTCCCGCCAAGGAGAAGGACAACGACAAGATGACCGGCACGACGCTGGCGGAATTCGCGGTCGCACGCGGCGAAGGGCCGCCACCCGCCAAGCCGGATCCGAACGATCCGTTGAACGGCTTTCCTGATCTGTTCAAGGGCCCGCTCGGCCGCATTACGGCGATCGACATGAACACCGGCGAGCATCTCTGGATGATTCCTTACGGCGATACGGCGCAGGCCGCGCAGGATGCGTTCCGCAACAACCCGCTGCTCAAGGGCATGACCGTCGACACCAACTGGGGCCGCCGTGGTACCGCCGCGTTGGCCGCCACCTCCACCCTGCTGCTGTCGGCCGGCCAGACCGCCGACAACCGACCGCACCTGTTCGCGATCGACAAGAAGACCGGCAAGCGCGTGGGAGCCGTGCCGACACGGGTGCTCGGCCAGTACGGCCTGATGACCTACATGCACGCGGGCAAGCAGTACATCGTGCTGCCGCGCAACGGTGGCTACACGACCATGGCGCTGCCGTAACACAGACAGTCGTCTGACACAGGAAGGGCCGGGCATCTGATGGTGCCCGGCCTTTTGCTTTAGGGATTACGAAGCGGAAAGAAACTGGTCGATAGCGGCTGCCGCCCGGCGGCCATCGTCGATCGCCCAGACAATCAGCGACTGACCGCGCTGCATATCGCCAGCGGCGAACACGCCGGGCACGTTGGTCATCCACTGTTCATCGCGGGCGACGGTGCCTCGGTCGTTCAGGTGAACGTCGAGGTCGGTGAGCATGCGGCTCTTCTCAGGGCCGACAAAGCCCATCGCCAGCAATACGAGGTCGGCTTTCATCTCGAACTCGCTGCCAGGTAACGGCTCGAAGGATGAACGACCGTTGGTCACGACGCGGCTGACCTTGTGTCCGTGAAGAGTGCGGACGTGGCCGCTGGCGTCGCCGGTCAACTCGGTGGTGGCCACCGCGTAGACCCGGTCGCCGCCCTCTTCGTGGGCCGACGAAGTGCGGAAGATGTTCGGCCATAACGGCCACGGATTGTCGTCGGCACGCTGTTTCGGCGGGGTCGGCAGCAGTTCAAGCTGGCTCACCGACGCGGCGCCCTGTCGATGCACGGTGCCAAGGCAGTCGGCGCCGGTGTCGCCGCCGCCGATGATGATCACGTGCTTACCGGCAGCGGTGATTGGCTCAATCCGGCTTCCCCCTTCGCCAAGGCTACGGGGGACAGGAAAGCCTGACTCGACATTGGCATCGTCTCCCTGGCAGCGGCGATTCTGCTGCGTCAGGAACTCCATGGCAAAATGCACGCCCCTGAGTTGGCGGCCAGGGACGTTGAGGTCGCGCGGATGCCCCGCGCCGCCGGCCAGCAGAATAGCGTCGAAGTCGCGACGCAGATCTTCAGCCGACACGTCGTCGCCCACGTTCATGCGCGTGCGAAACGCCACGCCTTCGGCCGTCATCAGGTCAAGACGACGATCGAGCACGCGCTTCTCCATCTTGAACTCGGGGATGCCGTAGCGCAGCAGGCCACCGACGCGGTCGGACTTCTCGAACACAGTCACACTGTGACCGGCGCGATTGAGCTGCGCAGCGGCAGCGAGGCCAGCGGGGCCTGAGCCGATTACCGCAACCTTCTTCCACGTGCGTGTCACCGGCGGCTCGGGAACAATCCAGCCTTCCGCGAACGCGCGGTCGACGATCGACAACTCGATCGATTTGATGGTGACGGGATCCTTGTTGATCCCGAGGACGCAGGAGCCCTCGCACGGCGCCGGGCACAGCAGGCCGGTGAACTCCGGGAAGTTGTTGGTCTGGTGCAGGCGCTCGATGGCTGCCCGCCAGTTGTTCTTGTAGACGAGGTCGTTCCAGTCGGGAATGAGATTGCCGAGCGGGCAGCCCTGGTGGCAAAACGGGATGCCGCAGTCCATGCAGCGCGCGGCCTGGCGCGTCAGGTCTTCAATGGGATACGCCTGATAGACGTGACGGTAGTCGCCGATGCGCTCGGTGACCGGGCGCGACGGCGGCTTGCCGCGCGAGAACTCGATGAATCCGGTTGGCTTACCCATGAATGCTATTCACGGAAGCACAGAGACACGGAAGCGCAAGACATTCCTCTGCTTGAAATGACCCGGATCGTCCGCCAAACATCCTGTGATTCTGTGTTTCCGTGTTTCCGTGGCCGCATCTACGCCACCAAATCACTGAATGCCGGTTCGCGGGATTCGGCCCGCGCCTTCGCCTCTGCCGCTTTCACACGTTTGAAGTCGCGTGGCATCACGACGACGAACTGCTGATGCATGGTGGGCCACGACTGCAGCACGCGCTCGCCGACGGCGCTGTCGGTCAGCTCGACGTGGCGGGCAATCAACGACCGAACCGCTTCGATCTCCGTCGCCTCTTCCAGGTGCTCGAGCGCGACCATGTCGATGTTGCAGTTGAGGGCAAACGAACCGTCGGTGTCGAGCACGTAGGCCACGCCGCCGCTCATGCCGGCGGCGAAGTTACGGCCGGTGGGGCCGAGCACGACCACCCGGCCGCCGGTCATGTACTCGCACGCGTGATCGCCGACGCCTTCGACCACTGCCTGCGCGCCGCTGTTGCGGACCGCGAAGCGCTCCCCCGCCACGCCGCGGACAAACGCCTCGCCGCTGGTCGCGCCGTAGAGCGCGACGTTGCCGATGATGACGTTCTCCTCCGCGACGAACGCCGCGTTGCGTGGCGGACGCACGACCAGGCGGCCGCCCGACAGGCCCTTGCCGACAAAGTCGTTGGCCTCGCCTTGCAGCGACAGCGTGATGCCGCACGGAATGAACGCGCCGAAGCTCTGGCCGGCCGACCCGGTGAAGTTCACGCGAATGGTGTCATCGGGCAGGCCTTCGCCCCGGTAGCGTTTGGTCACTTCGTAGCCGAGCATGGTGCCTACCGTACGATCGGTGTTGCGGATCGCGAACGACAACTCCACGGGCAAGCGATGCTCGAGCGCCGGAGCCGATTGTTCGATCAGGCGCCGATCGAGCACGTTGGCAAGGCCCGCCTCCTGCTTGCAGGTGGCGCGGCGGGCCGCATCGGCCGGCATCTCGGGCACGTACAGCAGCTGCGACAGGTCGACGCCCTTCGCCTTCCAATGATCCTTGGCCGATTCGAAATCGAGGCATTCCGCCCGGCCGATCATCTCGTCGAGCGTGCGGAAACCCAACTCCGCCATCAGCTCGCGCACTTCCTGGGCGATGAAGTGGAAGAAGTTCTGCACGAATTCCGGCTTGCCGCTGAAGGTCTTGCGCAGCTCCGGGTCCTGCGTGGCAATGCCGACCGGGCAGGTGTTGAGGTGGCACACGCGCATCATCACGCAGCCCATCACCACCAGCGGCGCGGTGGCGAAGCCAAACTCTTCGGCGCCGAGCAGCGCGGCGATCACGACATCCCGGCCGGTCTTCATCTGGCCGTCGACCTGCACGACAATGCGGTCGCGGAGGCGGTTCATCAGCAGCACCTGCTGCGTTTCGGCGAGGCCGAGTTCCCACGGCACGCCGGCATGCTTCAGGCTGGTGAGCGGCGACGCGCCGGTGCCGCCGTCGTGACCCGAGATCAGCACGACGTCGGCGTGGGCTTTCGAGACGCCGGCGGCGACGGTGCCAACGCCGGATTCGGCGACCAGCTTCACGTGGACGCGCGCCACCGGGTTGGCGTTCTTCAAGTCGAAGATCAACTGCGCCAGATCCTCAATCGAGTAGATGTCGTGATGGGGCGGCGGCGAGATCAGGCCGACACCAGGCGTGGAGTGCCGGACCTTCGCGATCCACGGATACACCTTGTGGCCCGGCAACTGGCCACCCTCGCCAGGTTTCGCCCCCTGTGCCATCTTGATCTGCAGGTCATCCGCGCTGACGAGGTACTCGCTGGTGACGCCGAAGCGCCCGGACGCGACCTGCTTGATGGCGCTGCGCCGCGAGTCGCCGTTCGCATCCGGCACATAGCGCGCCGGGTCTTCGCCGCCTTCGCCGGTGTTGGACTTGGCTCCCATCCGGTTCATGGCAATGGCGAGCGTCTCGTGGGCCTCGCCGCTAATCGATCCGTACGACATGGCGCCGGTCGAGAAGCGCGGCAGGATTTTGTCGATCGGTTCCACTTCGTCCAGCGCGACCGGCGGTCCCATGGGCTTCATGCGGAACAAGCCGCGCAAGGTTGCCTGCTGCTTGCTCTGGTCGTCGACCAGGCGCGTGTAGTCCTTGAAGATGCGGTATTGGCCGGTGCGGGTGGCGTGCTGGAGCTTGAAGACGGTGTCGGGATTAAAGAGATGGACCTCGCCATCCCGGCGCCACTCGTACTCGCCGCCGCTGACGAGGGCAGCGGTCGGGCTGAAGCCCGACCCTACATTGAAGGCCCGGGCGTGCCGCTGGCGCACTTCTTCCGAGATCTCTTTTACCCCGACGCCGCCGATCCGCGAGGCGGTGGAGGTGAAATACTTGTCCACGAACTGGCGATCCAAGCCGATGGCCTCGAAGATCTGCGCGCCGCAATAGCTTTGCAGCGTTGAGATGCCCATCTTCGACATCACCTTCAACACGCCCTTGTTGAGCGCCTTGATGTACTTGGTGACGGCCTGGTTGTGCGTGACGTTTGGGAGCGAGCCCTGGCGGATGAGGTCGTCGACTGTCTCGAACGCCAAATACGGATTGACCGAGCCGGCGCCGTAACCAATCAGCAGCGCCACGTGATGCACTTCGCGCGCCTCGCCAGTTTCCACCAGCAGGCCGCACTTGGTGCGCGTGCCCTCGCGCACGAGATGGTGATGCACGCCCGCGGTGGCCAGCAGGCTTGGAATCGGCGCGTGCTTCGCGTCGACGCCACGGTCCGAGAGAATCAGGATGCCATGGCCCGACGCCACCGCGGCGCTTGCCTTACGGCACAACTCCGCCATCGCCCGCTCGAGGCCCGGTCCGTCTTCGTCCGGGTTGTACAGCAATGGCAGCGTCGTCGATCGGAACGGCGAGCCCGGCGGCAGGTGGCGCAGCTTGGCCACCTGGTCGTTGTGCAGCACCGGGAACTCGACCTTGATCTGGCGGCAGTTCGCCGGCGTGGCGTCGAGCAGGTTTCCTTCGGGGCCGATCGTCGAGCCCATCGAGGTGACCAGCTCCTCGCGAATGGCGTCGAGCGGCGGATTGGTCACCTGGGCGAAGAGCTGCTTGAAGTAGTCGTAGAGCAGGCGCGGCTTGTCCGACAGCACGGCGAGCGCGGTGTCATTGCCCATCGAACCAATCGGTTCTTCGCCGTTCATCGCCATCGGCGTCATCAGCACGCGCAGGTCTTCCTGCGTGTAGCCAAACGCCTGCTGGCGACGAACCACGGTCTGGTGGTCGGGACGCTCGGCCGCGGCGGTCGGCAGGTTCTCGATATCAACAAGATTCTGCCGCAGCCAGTCGCCGTAGGGTTGCTCGCTTGCCAGCGTGCGCTTGATCTCGTCGTCGCTGATGATGCGCCCCTGGCCGGTGTCGATCAGCAGCATCTTGCCGGGACGCAGGCGGTCTTTGCGGACGACGTTGTCGGCGGGGATGTCGAGCACGCCCACCTCCGACGCCATGATCACCAGGTCGTCCTTGGTGATGCAGTAGCGCGACGGCCGCAAGCCGTTGCGGTCGAGCACGGCGCCGATCAACGTGCCGTCGGTGAAGGTGATGGAGGCCGGGCCGTCCCACGGCTCCATCAGCGACGAGTGGTACTCGTAGAACGCGCGGACCGCCGGATCCATGGCGTGGTTGCCGGCCCACGGCTCGGGGATCATCATCAGCACGGCATGCGGCAGTGTGCGCCCGGCCATCACCAGGAACTCGAGCACGTTGTCGAACGTGGCGGTATCGCTGCCACCGGGCGTGATCACCGGCAGCACTTTCTGCAGCTCGTCGCCGAACACACTCGATTTCAGCAGGCCTTCGCGCGCCTTCATCCAGTTGGCGTTGCCGCGCAGCGTGTTGATCTCGCCGTTGTGCGCGACGTAGCGGTAAGGATGCGCGAGCGGCCACGACGGGAAGGTGTTGGTCGAGAAGCGCTGATGGACGAGCGCCAGCGCCGATTCGAAATCCGGGTCCGACAGATCCGGGAACATGCCTTCGATCTGCGTGGCGGTGAGCATGCCCTTGTAGATGAGGGTGTTCGCTGAGAGGCTGGCAATGTAGAAGTCCTTGCGATGCCGCGGCGCGAGGTTCAGGGTCTCGACCTCGTGCTCAATTCGCTTACGCGCGATGTAGAGCTGCCGTTCGAATACCGGACCCGTAGTCCTCGATCCGGTGTCAGCCGAACACACGAACACCTGCTCGAACACCGGCGCCACGGCCGCGGCGCTCTTGCCAATCTTCGAGAGGTCGGTCGGGACCAGGCGCCAGCCCAGTACGGCCAGGCCCTCTTCGACCGCAATGCGGTGCACGAGCGCGCGGAACTGCGCCTGGACCTTGTGGTCGGTTGGCAGGAACACCAGCCCCGCGCCATACGCGCCCGCCGACGGCAGCGGGAACTGCACGGTCTTGCGCAGAAACCGGTCCGGCATCTGGACGAGAATGCCGGCGCCGTCGCCGGTGTCCAGATCGGACCCGCAGGCGCCGCGATGTTCGAGGTTGATGAGGAGGTCGAGGGCCTGACGGACTATCGAGTGCGAGCGAGCGCCTTTGATGTGCGCGACGAAGCCAACGCCGCAGGCGTCGTGTTCATCGCTGGCTCGATATAAACCCCGCTGGTCACTGAGGTCGTCCATGGCAATCTCGCCTTATTAGAGAGAAATGCCATGCATAACAAAAGCGCAATCTCTTTATAAGAAACATGCGATTTACAGATGCTTCAGGTTTCCGCGACCACTGGGGTAACGGCATCCTGGTCCGACTCGCCGGTACGGATCCGGTAAATCTTCTCGATCGGCAGCACCATGATCTTGCCGTCGCCCACCTCCCCGGTGCGGGCGGCGCTCAGAATGATGTCGATGGTGGGCTGGACGAAGTGGTTCGAGACACCGATCTCGATGCGCACCTTCTCGGCCAGCGCCATCTTCACGCTGGTGCCGCGGTAGTTCTCGACGTGCTCGATCTCGCCGCCGTGCCCCTGCACGCGGCTGATGGTCAGGCCCCGCACATCGGCATGAAACAGCGCCTCGAGCACGTCGCTCAACTTCTCGGGACGCACGATCGCGACAATCAGCTTCATAGCCGGCCCCCGCCATGCACCGCCACTGCGTCCACGGCGCTGAGCGCCATGGACGATTCTTTCGGCTTCACCAGGATGGCGCCATCGCCGTGCGTATAGGCCTCTTCACCGTGATCCGTCACGTCCAGGCCCAAGCCTTCGTGGCGATCGCCAAGGCGCAGCGGCATCACGATGGCCAGGACCTTCAGCAGGGCGAACGTCATGCCGCCACTGTACGCCAGCACGATCATCACGCTCGCAATCTGCGTGAGCACCTGCCCCGGGTTGCCGCCGATCAGCCCGTTGGCGCCGCCACTCCACGCCGCTTCGGCAAATACCCCGGTGAGAATGGCGCCGGTGGCGCCGCCCAGCCCGTGCGCGGCCACCACGTCGAGCGAGTCATCCAGCTTGGTCTTGGCGCGATAGATGAGGGCGAAATAACTGGGGAAGGCGCCAATGGCGCCCATGGCGAGGGCCGATGCCGGGCTGATGTAGCCAGCGGCTGGCGTCACGACGACGAGCCCGACGACAATGGCCGTCGCGGCGCCGACCGCCGTCACCCGACCGCCACGAAGCAGATCAATGAGCGTCCACGTCGTCAGCGTGGCTGCGGGCGCGAGCAGCGTGTTCGCGAAGGCCAGCGACGCCGTCGTGCCGGCCGACAGCGCGCTGCCGGCATTGAAGCCGAACCAGCCGAACCACAGCAAGCCGGCGCCGAGCATGACAAACGGGACATTGTGCGGCAGGATGGCATGCCGGCCGTAGTCCTTGCGCGGTCCGACCACGAGCGCGGCGACCAGCGCCGCCGACGCGGCGTTCACGTGCACGACGGCGCCACCGGCAAAGTCGAGCGCGCCCATCGAGGCCAGGAACCCGCCGCCCCACACCCAATGCGCGACCGGGGCATAGACGACCAGCACCCACAGGGCAATGAAGACGAGATAGGTATTGAACCGCATGCGCTCAACCACCGCGCCCGAGATCAAGGCCGGAGTGATGATGGCAAAGGTGCCCTGAAAGCACGTGAACAACAGGTGCGGAATGGCGCCCCGCGCCTCGAGGCCGACACCCCGCAGGCCGGCAAAGGCCAGCGAGCCGATGACGGGGTTACCCGGCGCAAACGCCAGCGAATAGCCGAGTAGCGCCCACACCACGGCTACCGGGCCGAGCGCCACGAAGCTCATCATCATGGTGTTCAGCGCGTTCTTGGAGCGGACCAGGCCGCCATAAAAGAACGCGAGCGCCGGGGTCATCAACAAGACCAGCGCCGTGGACACGAGCATCCACGCAATGTCGGCGTTGTTCATGACGATATTGAATAGGTAGAGGCTATCTCATGTCCAATATGAGAAAGTTGTGGTTTCCATCCAAGGGAAAGGGGACGATTGTCCGGTATGGCTACCCAGACCAAAGCTCGATTCGACTGGAGCGACCCGTTCCTCCTTGACCAGCAGCTGACCAACGAAGAGCGCATGGTGCGCGACACCGCCCGCGACTATTGCAAGGACAAGCTGGCGCCGCGGGTGCTCGAGATGTTCCGCAAGGAACAGGCCGACCCCTCGATCTTTCGCGAACTGGGCGCCCTCGACATGCTCGGCATCGTCATTCCCGAGGAGTATGGCGGCGCCGGCCTCGGCTACGTCGCTTACGGGCTGGTGGCCCGCGAGCTCGAACGCATTGACTCGGGGTTTCGCTCGATGATGAGCGTGCAGGGCTCGCTCGTAATGGTGCCGATCAACGAGTTCGGCACTGAAGCGCAGAAAAAGAAGTTCCTCCCCAAGCTCGCGACCGGCGAGTGGATTGGCTGCTTCGGCCTCACCGAACCCAACGCGGGATCGGATCCGGGCAGCATGACCACCCGCGCGGTCAAGGTCGACGGGGGCTACAAGCTCACCGGCACCAAGTCGTGGATCAGCAACAGCCCGATCGCCGATGTCTTCATCGTCTGGGCCAAGGATGATGCGGACGAGATTCGCGGATTTGTCCTGGAGAAGGGGGCAAAGGGCCTGACGGCGCCGCCCATTCACGGCAAGGTCGGCTTGCGCACCAGCATCACCGGCGAGGTCGTGATGGACAGCGTGTTCTGTCCGGAAGAGAACGCGTTTCCGGATGTGAAGGGGCTGAAGGGGCCGTTCACCTGCCTGAACAGCGCGCGCTACGGCATCTCGTGGGGGGCGTTAGGCGCCGCCGAGGATTGCTGGCTGCGATCGCGCGAGTACGTGCTCGAGCGCAAGCAGTTTGGCCGGCCGCTGGCGGCCAATCAGCTGATCCAGAAGAAGCTGGCCGACATGCAGACCGAGATCGCACTCGGCCTCCAGGGATGCTTGCGGCTGGGCCGGATGAAGGAAGAAGGCAC
>SHUG01000094.1 GCA_009694735.1 Acidobacteriota bacterium
TTCGCGATCGGCAACGCTTCGTCGATCGGAATCGCGCCACGCGCGATGCGTTGCGACAGATCCTCGCCTTCGACCAGCTCCATCACGAGGGCATGGCCTTCGATGCCGTAGATGGCAGCGATGTGGGGATGGTTCAGCGACGCAAGCACCTGGGCTTCGCGCGTGAAGCGCGCCAGCCGATCGGCATCGCTGGCAAAGGCCTCGGGCAGCACCTTGAGGGCGACGTCGCGATTGAGTTTAGAGTCGTGAGCGCGGTACACCTCGCCCATTCCCCCGGCGCCGATCTGAGCGGTGACTTCGTAGACGCCGAGACGGGAACCGGGAGTGAGGGGCACGCGGCGCCAGCTTACCTTATCCGCCGCAGCCACGCCTGCCTGAGGCCGGGCGGGGTGCTAAACTGCCGACGTGTCCCGTTCTCCGGTTCGCCCGTACTTCCTGTGGTGGACCGACCTCACCGAGGCCGGCTTCGCTCAACGTCTGGGCGATCCCGATCCTGGGGTCCGCGGCTACTGGCTCGGCGCCCTGCTGCGCGAAGCCCACACTGCCGACGTCTGGCGGTTCACAACACCGTCGACTGTTCGCGCCGAGTGGCCGCATCTGGTGCGACACCTCGGTCGCAGTCGCGCGATGTGGGCGTGGTTGCTTCGGATCGATCCCGGGGATCAGGCGTGGCCACCTTCGACCGCCGCATAGTCCAGCCCTCGACGCTGCGGTTCCTGCAGGTCTGCCACGCGCGCACGCCCTGCCAGATGGCGACGGCGTGGTGGCGGCCACGGCACACGCCTGGGAGCCGGGAGTGAGGGCCACGCGGCGCTAGTCCGCCGCGGTAGGGTCTGGCACCTTAACATCGAAAACAGCGCAGTTTCTGCCATGCGGAAATGCGGGATGCTACACTGCCCTCATGTCCCGGCCCCCGGCGTATTCGGACGCGGAATTCCGTCGCTTCGTGGACCAGTACCGCGCGCGGTGCCTCTGGTTCCTGCGGGAAGACTACTATCCGCGAACGCCCGCGGAGCGCGAGGAGGTGCTGCGACAGATCGCGCAGCACGGCGACCGCGACGCGTTTCTCCGCGTCGCCCAGTTCCGCACATGGCTCTCACAGCTTTCCAACGAGACGTCTGCCGGGTCCTAGCAGGACGGCGTCGCGCCGGCGGCGAGAGCTACGTGGCGGGCGGCATTGCCCTCAACGTGGCGCTCGCGACGCACCGCCTGTCGCGCGATCTCGATCTGTTCCACGACACGACCGAGGCCGTGGCCCGATCGTGGGACGCTGACCGGCAACTCCTTGAGCACACCGGCTACGCGGTCGTCTCGGTTCGCGAACGTCCGGGGTTCGTGCAGGCCACCGTCTCGCGGGGCCACGACCGCCTGCTCGTTGAATGGGTCCACGACAGCGCCTACCGTTTCTTTCCACTCGTTGAGCATGAGGAGCTCGGCCTCACGCTGCATCCCTTCGATCTGGCGACGAACAAGGTACTGGCGCTGATTGGGCGACTCGAAGTGAGGGACTGGCTCGACGTGATCGCGTGCGACGAGCGCCTGCAGCCGTTGGGATACCTGGCGTGGGCGGCGTGTGGCAAGGACCCGGGGTTCTCACCACTCGGCGTGATCGACCACGCTCGCCGATCGTCGCACTACTCGACTGACGAAATCGCGTCGCTGGCATTCGATGGATCGCCACCAGACCCCGCCGACCTGTCGCGGCGATGGAGCCGCGCGCTCGACACCGCACTGTCCCTGATCGCGAAACTACCCGCCGATCACGCCGGCAAAGCCGTGCTCACGAGCAATGGGGAGTTGTTTCGCGGCCAGCCCGCCGATCTCGACCAGGGGCTCGCCAGCGGCGACGTGGTGTTTCACGCCGGCCGCTTGGGCGGAGCGCTGCCACAGATCAAGGGCTGACGCGCGCTTTCCGGCGATGAGGGGCTGCTCGTCCACCCGACCCGACCACTCGGAACCCGGCGGTGGCGAAATGCGCATCAAACGCAAACGCGACCCGGATGCGCCGCTCGGCCATCAACACAAAGCTGAGGGCGTCGACCGCCGACAGTTTGTGGAGATCGGTCCGCTCGAAGTAAGGCCAAGCTCGCTCGAGATCGCGTGTCAGCGCCAGCGCAATCCACGCGCCGGTGTCGACGAAGACCAGCTCAGCGGCGCGCACCGGGTTCGTCGTAGATGTGATCGTGGTCAACCGAGGTGTGCGAAGGCATGCCGTCCCACAGTGCCACCGGGCCCTGCGCCTCGGGTCGCAGCCACACCCGCCGGATGGCCTCCCGCACGAGATCAGCGACGCTGCGGCCGGACCGTTCCGCGACACCGTGCAGGGCGTCGAGCTCTTCGGATCGCAGATAGACCTGAGTCTTGGCCATGGGTGTCATGTTATTCATGAACATGACACATATCAAAGGGTGCCAGGCCATGACCGCCGCGCGGCCCGCGGCCGAGCCGGATCGGAGGATTGGTGACCGATCAGAGCATTCCCAGCTCGAGCTTCGCCGCGTCCGACATGAGGTCTTTGGTCCAGGGCGGATCCCACACCACTTCGACCTTCGCGTCGGTCACGCCCTCGACCGTGCGGGCCTTGTCGCGCACCTCGACCGGCAGCGACTGCGCGGCCGGGCAGTTCGGGGCGGTCAACGTCATCTTGACGCCCACCTGGCCGGCGGCATCGACGATCACGTCGTAGATCAACCCCATCTCGAAAATATTGACGGGGATCTCCGGGTCGAACACGGTCTTGAGCACCGCGATCACTTTCGGGGCAATCAGGTCCGTCTTCTCCGGATCGCGGGTGATGTCAGCAAGAGGCTGGCTCACCGCGTTGGCGGGGCTGTCTTCGGGCAGGCCGCCGGTGGTCATCACAGGCAAGTGGTTCATTCCGTGGATACCGGCGCGTCGCTGTCGTGCGCCACCGCCGCCTTCATGGTGTGCCAGGCGAGGCTGGCGCACTTGATGCGTGCCGGAAACTCGCGCACGCCCGCGAGCACCGACAGTTTGCCAAGGTCAGCGGTCGGACCGGCATGGTCCGACGTGATCATGGCGTGGAACTGGTCGAATAGCGCCCGCGCTTCGGCCGCGGTCTTGCCCTTGAGGGCGTCGGTCATCAGCGACGCCGAGGCTTTGGAGATGGCACAGCCCGAGCCCTGGAACGCCACGTCCTTGATTACGCCGCCATCGATCGCGACGTAGAGCGTGAGCCGATCGCCACAGAGCGGGTTGTAGCCTTCCTGCGTGGTGGCGCCCTCGATCACCCGGAAGTTATGCGGGCGGCGGTTGTGGTCGAGAATGACCTCCTGGTACAGGTCGGTGAGTTCTGACATTGGTGTGGTCGTCCCGGCGGCACTAAAGTGCCGCCCTCCTGGAGCGCATTACGTGAACAATTCTCTGACTTTGTGCAGGCCGCGGACGAGGGCGTCGATGTCCTCGCGCGTGTTGTAGATGCCGAGCGACGCGCGAATGGTCGCCGGAATGCAGAAGCGATCCATCACCGGCTGCGCGCAGTGCTGGCCGGTGCGCACGGCGACACCCTGCCGATCGAGAATGGTGCCGGCGTCGTGCGGATGCGCACCCTCGAGCATGAACGAGAGCACGCCAGTCTTGTGACGGGCCTCGCCGATGATGCGCGTGCCGGGGATCTCCCTGACCTGTGCGGTCGCGTACTCCAGCACCGCGTCTTCGTGCGCGAGGGCGGCGTCGCGATCGATGCCGGCCAGGTAATCGATGGCCGCGCCCAAGCCGACCACCCCCGCCATGTTCGGCGTGCCCGCTTCGAACTTGTACGGCACCTGGTTGTAGAGCGTCTGCTCGAACGTCACCGACGCGATCATGTCGCCGCCGCCTTGATAAGGCGGCATCGCCTCGAGCAGCGAGGCGCGGCCGTACAACACGCCGGTGCCGGTCGATCCGAACATCTTGTGGCTCGACAGCACGTAGAAGTCGCAGTCGAGCGCCTGCACGTCAATGACCAGGTGAGGCGCGGCCTGCGCGCCATCCACCAGCACCACGGCGCCCGCCGCGTGCGCCTTGGCGATCATTTCCTTGATCGGATTGATCGTGCCGAGCGCGTTCGAGACATGGCCCACAGCCATGATCTTGGTGCGCTCCGACAGCAGTGCCGACAACTGATCCTGCTCGAGCTCACCGGCATCGTTGATCGGCACCACTTTGATGACGGCGCCGGTCTGCGCGGCGACCAGCTGCCATGGCACGATGTTCGAGTGGTGCTCAAGCCAGGTCAGCAGGATCTCATCGCCGGGCTTCAGGGTCGACCGGCCGTAGCTCTGCGCCACCAGGTTGATGCCGTCGGTGGTCCCCTTGGTCAACACGATCGTGCGCATGTCGGGCGCGTTGAGGAACGCCGCCGCCTTGGCGCGGCTGCCTTCATAGAGCGCGGTGGCGCGTTCGCTCAGCAAGTGCGTCGCGCGATGAATATTGGCATTGGCGTGGCGATAGTAATCGTCCATCGCCTTCAGCACGGACTCGGGCTTCTGGCTGGTATTGGCGCTATCGAGATACACCAGCGGTTTGCCGTGCACCCGCTCGGTCAGGATCGGGAAGTCGGCCCGGACCTTGTCGACGTTGAACGTCGCCGCACTGCTGGCAAGGGTGGTCATCAGCGTCCCTCGACATCCTGCGGCGCATGCCCACCAGTGTCTTGGCGAAGACGGGCGAAGAAATTGGTCTCGATCTGTTCACGCAGGGCGGGAATCTGCAAACCCGCGATCACTTCGCCGGCAAACGCGTGCAGCAGCATGTCGCGGGCGTCGGCGCGGGTCAGCCCTCGCGCCTGCAGATAGAACAACGCCTCTTCATCCAATTGCCCGACCGCCGCTCCATGCGTGCACTTCACATCGTCCGCGAAAATCTCCAGCTGCGGGTTCGAGTTGATGGTCGCATCGTCTGACAGCAGCAGCGCGCGGTTGGTCTGCTTGGCGTCGGTCTTCTGCGCATCGAGCTGCACGATGATGCGGCCGTTGAACACCGCCTTGCTCTTGCCGGCCAGGATGCCCTTGTAGATCTCGTGGCTGGTGCAGTGGGGCACGGCGTGATCGAGCGAGGTGTGCGTGTCCATGAGGCGTTCGCCATCGGCGAGATAGACGCCGTTCATGGTGCAGTCGGCACCTTCGCCCTTGAGACCGATGCCGATGTCGTGGCGCATGATGCGAGCGCCAGTCGAAAACGCATGCGACTCGAACACGCCCTTGGTCTCGACGTGGGCCTGGATGTTGGCGATGTGGAATGCCCGATCCGACTCGCGCTGATCGGTGTAGAGCTGGACGAGGGCGCTCGGTCCAACGACGACCTCGGCCACGGCGTTGTTGAAGTACGCCGAGCCCTGAGCGCCGATAAACGTCTGGGCGACACGCACCTGGCTGTTCTCGCCAGCAACGATCAGCACGCGCGGATGCGCCACCACGGGCCGGTCACCGCCGGTGACAATCACGATGTGAATCGGCGTCTCGACGATCGCGCCCTTGGTCACCATGATCGCGACGCCGTCATCGAGCAACGAGGTGTTCAGCGCGGCGAACGGGTGGGTCGCGAGGTTGAAGACCTTGCCCAGGTGCGTTTCGATACCGTCGGTGGCGTCGCGTGCACGATCGCGCAGGCTGGCGATGCGAAGACCTTTCGGCAGCGCGCTGAGGTCGGAGAGACCGGCCGCAAACTCGCCGTTGACAATCACCAATCGCACCGCGCCCGGGACGTTCACGGACGCAACGAGCGCTTCAGCCTGCTTGAACCCGCCGCGCGCCAGAGGCCAATTCGCCTCGGCGATCGGCTTGACGTTCGTGAAGCGCCAATCTTCGTCGCGGGTCGTTGGAAAGCCGACCGCGGCAAACTGCTTCGCCGCTGATTCGCGCCGCTCTTTGACCCAGGCCGGCGGGGCCTGCACGAGAGCCTCCATCACTTCCTCGCTCCGGCGCCGGTTGGCTCGGTCCAGGCGTAGCCCTTCTCTTCCAGTTCCAGCGCCAGCTCGCGGCCACCCGAGCGGACAATGCGGCCGTCGGCCAGCACGTGCACGTAGTCCGGCACGATGTATTCAAGCAGGCGCTGGTAGTGCGTGACGACGATGAACGCACGGTCCGGGCTGCGCATGGCGTTGACGCCGTCGGCGACGACGCGCAGGGCGTCGATGTCGAGGCCGGAATCGGTTTCGTCAAGCACCGCCAGCGTCGGCTCGAGTACCGCCATGTGGAAGATCTCGTTGCGCTTCTTCTCGCCGCCCGAGAAACCTTCGTTCACCGAGCGCATCAGCATCGATTCGTCGACATGCAGCACCTTCAGCTTCTGCTTCACGAGCGCCATGAAGTCGATGGCGTCGAGTTCCTCGAGGCCCTGCTGCTTGCGCTTGGCGTTCAGCGCGGCCTTGAGAAAGTAGGCGTTGTTGACGCCGGGAATTTCCACCGGGTACTGGAACGCCATGAACACGCCGGCGCGGGCGCGCTCGTCGGGATCCATGTCGAGCAGGTCCCGGCCCTGGTAACTGACCTCGCCGCCGGTGACCTCGTAGCCGGGGTGCCCAGCCAGCGCGCGGGCCAACGTGCTCTTGCCCGAGCCGTTAGGCCCCATGATGGCGTGCACTTCGCCGGCCTTCACCGTGAGGTTGATGCCGCGGAGAATTTCCTTGTCTTCGACGCGAACTTGCAGATTCTTGACTTCCAACATGATTGAGGACGCTCTCACCACTCAACTCCGGCTAAAGCCGGAGGCTACACATGAACCAACTAACCGACTGAGCCTTCGAGGCTGATGCCGAGGAGCTTCTGGGCCTCGACCGCGAACTCCATGGGGAGTTCCCTGAACACTTCCTTGCAGAAGCCCGACACGATCATGTTGATCGCGTCTTCCTTCGCGATGCCGCGCGACTCGCAGTAAAAAATCTGGTCTTCGCCGATCTTCGAGGTCGACGCTTCGTGTTCCACCTTGGCGGTGGTGTTCTTGATTTCCAGGTACGGGAAGGTGTGGGCGCCGCAGCGATCGCCGATCAGCAGCGAGTCGCACTGCGAGTAGTTGCGCGCGTTGGTCGCGTTCTTGCCGATCTTGACCGCGCCGCGATAGGTGTTCTGGCCACGGCCGGCCGAGATGCCCTTCGACACGATCGTGCTGCGCGTGTTTTTGCCGAGGTGAATCATCTTGGTGCCGGTGTCGGCCTGCTGGTAGTTGTTGGTGACCGCCACCGAGTAGAACTCGCCAATCGAATCGTTGCCCTGCAGGATGCAGCTGGGGTACTTCCAGGTCACGGCGGAGCCGGTTTCCACCTGCGTCCAGGTGATCTTCGAGCGGTCGCCCTTGCAAATGCCGCGCTTGGTGACGAAGTTGTAGATGCCACCCTTGCCGTTCTTATCGCCGGGGTACCAGTTCTGGACGGTCGAGTACTTGATGGTGGCGTCCTTGTGAGCCACGAGCTCGACCACCGCGGCGTGCAACTGGTTTTCGTCACGCATCGGCGCCGTGCAGCCCTCGAGGTAGCTCACGGTCGAGCCCTCGTCCGCGATGATCAGCGTGCGTTCGAACTGGCCGGTGTTCTTGGCATTGATGCGGAAGTAGGTCGACAGCTCCATCGGGCAGCGGACGCCCTTCGGGATGTAGACGAAACTGCCGTCGCTGAACACCGCCGAGTTGAGCGCGGCGAAGTAGTTGTCGGTGTGCGGCACGACCGACCCGACGTACTGCTTCACCAGGTCGGGATGGTCCTTCACCGCTTCCGAGAACGAGCAGAAGATGATGCCGAGTTCCGCCAGCTTGCCGCGGAAGGTGGTGGCCACCGACACCGAGTCGAAGACCGCGTCGACGGCGACGTTCGAGAGCAGCTTCTGCTCTTCGAGCGGGATGCCGAGCTTGTCGAAGGTGGCGCGGATTTCCGGATCGACCTCATCCAGGCTGTTCAGCTTCTTCTTCTCGGATGGCGCGGCGTAGTAGCTCACGCCCTGGTAGTCGATCGGCTCGTACTTAACGTTCTGCCAGTGCGGCTCTTCGATCTTGAGCCACGCCCGGAACGCCTTGAGGCGCCAGTCGAGCATCCACTGGGGCTCGCCCTTCTTCGACGAGATCAGGCGGACGACATCCTCGTCGAGGCCGACCGGAACAATGTCCTGCTCAACGTCGGTGACGAACCCGTACTTGTATTCGGTATTCGCCAGTTCTTCGATTTGCTTGGTTGCTGTGCTCATTTTCTCTTCCGCTGTCGGCTTGGGGCTTGGGGCTTGAGGCTTGGCTCAGGCTGAAAACGATGTTCCGCAGCCGCACGTACTCGTGGCATGCGGATTCTTCAAGGTAAAACTTGTCGCCATCATGTTGTGCTCGTCGAAGTCGAGCACCGTGCCGTCCAGCAACTTCAGGCTGCGCGGGTCGACGAAGACCCTCGCGCCATCGGCGCCTTCGAACACCTGGTCGCTGTCACGGGCACTGGCATCCCAGTCGAACTGATAACTGAAACCCGAGCAGCCGCCGGCCTTCACCGCAATCCGCAGCCCGCCGCCGGGCTGCTGGTTCTTGGCCACCTGACGATTGATGACGCGTGCCGCGCTTTCACTGATCTCGATCATCTTCGTTCTTCGTTCTTCGTGATTGTTCACGTCAGACGGGCGACAGCTGCCGCAGCCGCGCGACGACCTCGCTCACCTTGGCCGTGGCGTAGTCCACCTCGGCTTGCGTGGTGGTGCGGCCGATGCCGAACCGCAACGACGCCAATGCCCGATCCTTCGACAACCCGAGCGCCACGAGCACATGCGACGGCTCGGCGGCGGTGCACGCCGCTCCAGACGACACCGCGATGTCATCAAGGCTCACCAGCAACGCTTCCCCGTCGATTCCCGCGAAGCTCACGTTCAGGTTGCCAGGCAGGCGCGCCGCCATGGCGCCGTTCACCGACATCCCGGCCGTCTTCGCGCGCAATCCCGCCAACAGTCGATCGCGAAGGCCGGCCATCCGCGTGGCCTCGCCGGCCATCTCGACCCGCGCCAAATCCGCCGCGTGGCCGAATCCGACAATGCCCGGCACGTTCAGCGTGCCCGAGCGCATGCCGCGCTCGTGGCCGCCACCGTCGATCTGGGCCGCCAGTTTCACGACGCGCCCGTTGCCTCCCCCGAGCGAAGTCGAAGGGCTTGCCCTGAACGAAGTCGATGGGCGCCGCACGTACAGCGCGCCGGCACCCTTCGGGCCGTAGAGCTTGTGCGCCGTCAGCGACGCCAGGTCAACGTCCAGGGCCTCGACGTCGAACGGCACCTTGCCGACCGCTTGCACCGCGTCGGTGTGGAACCACGCGCCCTGCGCGTGCGCCAGCGCCGCCGCTTCCTTGATCGGCTGCAGCACGCCGATCTCGTTGTTCGCCGCCATCACGCTCACCAGCGCCGTTCGCGCGGTGATGGCGCGTTCCAACTCCGCTAAGTCAACCAGTCCCGAACTGGCAACCGGCAGCACCGTGAGCCGCCAGCCATCGCGTTCGAGGCGCCGCATCGGATCGAGCACGGCCTGGTGCTCGGTGACGACGGTCACCAGGTGATCGCGCTCGCCTGTCCCGAGCGCAGTCGAGGGGCCGCGCCGGGCCTCCGCCGCGCCCTTGATCGCGAGGTTGTTCGCCTCGGTGGCGCCGCTGGTGAAGACCACGTCCTTGCTGCCCGCGCCAATCAGCGCCGCGACCTGCTTTCGCGCGCGCTCGACCGCGTCGTTGGCCGCCCACCCAAAGGCGTGCTGCTTGCTCGCCGCGTTCCCGAAGCGTTCGGTGAAGTACGGCAGCATCGCCTCGAGCACACGCGCGTCCACCGGAGTCGTGGCGTGGTGGTCGAGGTAGATCATGTCAAGCCGCCCTTCGACTCGCTGCGCTCGCTCAGGGCCATCGGCGCACTCATTCGCCGATGGTCGGCACGAACAGCATGCGCGAGACCACCGGGGCGGGCATCGGCGCCGGCGCGTCAGACTCCACCGACATCTCGGCCACGCTCACGGTGTTCAGCGCATCGAGAATGCGGTTCTTGATCTTCCACAGCGGGTCGCGAATGCTGCACTTCGTGTACTGATCGCACGTGTGGTCGTCAATCGAACACGCCGTCACGGTGACCGGACCGTCGACGGCCTGAATCACATCGGCGACGGAAATCGCGCCTGCTGGCCGACCCAGCCGATAGCCGCCACGGGTGCCTTGCACCGACAGCAGCAGGCGCGCGCGCACCAGGCGCTGCAGCACCTTCGCCAGCAACTCGAGCGGGATGTCATACGACTCGGAGATTTCGCGGGCACTCGACGAACCGCTCCCATCGGGACGGGTCGCCAGATGCTTCATGGCAATCAGGGCGTAGTCGGATTTTTTCGAAAGTCTCAGCATATTTGCCCGCTACCCATATACGACCAGCGAGGTCCTATTTTAGTCCCCGCATATCGGACATAGCAAGTCGGATATGGGTCCGCCTCAGGGCTGACGCTTTAGCCGGACTAATACTTCGGCTGGGAGGGATCGACCTGGTCGATCCAGCCGAGGATGCCACCCGTGAGGTTGCGGACGTTGGTAAACCCTTTAGAACGAAGCAGTTCCTGGGCTTTGGCGCTCCGCATCCCCGACTTGCACTGCGAGACGATGGTGGCGCTGGGGTCGAGCTCGACGTAGCGCTTCGGAAGGTCGCCCAGTGGAATGAGGACCGAACCGGGAATCCGGTTGATCTGGTATTCCTGCGGCTCGCGCACGTCGAGCACCACGATCGTCTCGCCGCGGTCCAGTTCCGCCTTCAGCTCCAGCGACGTCAGCGCATCTCCCCTCGTCGCCGGCGCCTTGGCTGCCTCGATCTGGTGCGGCGCGACGCCGCAGAACTGCTCGTAGTCGATCAGCGTGGTCACGGTTGGATGCGTGCCACACACCGGGCAGTCAGCGTCCTTGCGCAGCTTCAGTTCGCGGAAGCGCATGCGCAGCGCGTCGTAGATCATGAAGCGGCCGATCAGCGGCTCACCGATCCCCAGAATCAGCTTGATGGTCTCGGTGGCCTGGATCACGCCGATGATGCCCGGCAGCACGCCGAAGACCCCACCCTCGGCGCAACTGGGCACGAGACCCGGCGGCGGCGGTTCGGGATAGAGGCACCGGTAGCACGGGCCGTCTTTGGTCGCGAACACTGACGCCTGGCCCTCGAAGCGGAAGATGCTGCCGTAGGCGTTGGGCTTGCCGCTCAACACGCAGGCGTCGTTCACCAAGTACCGCGTCGGGAAGTTGTCGGTGCCGTCGAGAATCACGTCGTACGGCGCGAACAGCTGCATGGCGTTCTCGGAGCTGAGCGCGGCGTCGTAGGTTTCGATGTGGACGTTGGGATTGAGCGCGTTCAGGCGATCTCTCGCCGAGTCGAGCTTCGGCCGGCCGACATCGGGGGTGCCGTGGAGCAGCTGCCGCTGCAGGTTGCTGAAGTCGACGACATCGAAGTCGACAATGCCGAGGGTGCCGACGCCGGCCGCGGCAAGGTACATCGCCGCCGGTGAGCCGAGGCCGCCGGCGCCGATGCAGAGCACCTTGGCGGCCTTCAGCTTGCGCTGTCCGTCGACGCCCACCTCCGGCATGATCAGGTGCCGGCTGTAACGCTTGATCTCGTCGCCCGACAATTCCGGCAGCGCGTCTTGTTCCCTAGTGACCGCGGTTGGAGCGCCACCGGCGACCGACGGGATGATGCTGACGGTGTCGCCGTCCTTCACCGGCGTCTCGTTCTTCTGCAAGTATCGAATGTCATCGTCGTTGACGTAGACGTTGACGAAGCTGCGCAGCTTGCCATCGGCGGCATACAGGTGCTGCTTCAGGCCCGCGTGCTTGGTGGTCAGGTTCTGCAACAGCTCGCCGACCGTCGCGCCGCTCACTTCCACGGTATCGAGCTTGTCGGTGAAGGGGCGAAGGGGTGTGGGAATAAGAATCTTGATCATGATTGTGTGACTGGGTGATCTGGTGAGTTGGTGATTCTGACGGGCTCTTCGTCAAAGGCCGAGCGGTCCTCTTTCAAGCGCCACGAGGTCAACAGCCTGTCGGTGCCGGCCAGGATCGAGACGATCACATACGAGAACGATGGCCACGCGTGATCGAGGTCGTACTGCGAAGGCCGCGCCGGATGATCGGGATGCGAGTGGTAGAAACCGAGCAGGTCGAGCCCGGTTTCCCGGGCACGGTGTTCGGCGCCACGATAATCATCCGGCCGCACCAGGAAGCGGCGGCGCGGTCCTTCTTCCGTGGTGTTGGGCAGGCCGTGGGACTGGTGCACCTCGCCGTCGCGGCCCAACAGGGCGCCGCAGCATTCATGCGGAAAGGTTTCCCGGCCGTGTGCGCGAATGGCCGCGTCAACGGCCGGCCTCAGGATGATGGCGGCCATCAGTTGGTGCCGCAGATCGAGGCGCCTTCGGGAGGATTCTCCCAGAAGCGCTCGGACAAGTAGCGTTCGCCGCCGTCGCAGAACACGACGACCACGACCGAATCGGGACGGGCCACCTTGAGCGCGCCGGCCAGGTTGGCGCCGCTCGAAATGCCCACCAGCAAGCCTTCCTCCTGGGCCAGGCGCCGCGTCATGTCATAGGCCTCCTCGGTGCCGACACGTACGTCTTCATCGGCCAGCGACGGATCGTAGATGCCCGGCACCATCGCCGATTCCATGTGCTTGAGGCCCTCGAGTCCGTGCAGCGGCGAGTCGGGTTGAACCGATACCAGCACAATCCCGGCGTTGAATTCGCGCAGCCGCCGGCCGGTGCCCATGAACGTGCCGCTGGTGCCGAGGCCGGCCACAAAGTGCGTCAGCCGCGAGCCGACCTGCCGGATAATCTCGGGCCCGGT
>SHUG01000095.1 GCA_009694735.1 Acidobacteriota bacterium
TGGCCACCGAAGATGCCGTCGTCACCGCGCGGTTGCGCCAGGCTGGCGCGGTGTTTGTCGGCAAGACCAACCTCCACGAGTTCGCGTTCGGCACCACGACCGAGGATTCGGGATTTGGTTTGGCGCATAATCCCGTGGATGCCACCCGGTCGCCTGGCGGCTCCAGCGGTGGCTCGGCCATCGCGATCGCCACGGGCATGTCGCTCGGCACGGTCGGCACCGACACCGGCGGCTCGATCCGCATTCCCGCCGCCGCCTGCGGCATCGTCGGACTCAAGCCCGGGTGGGGGGAGATTTCCGCATCCGGAGTGGTGCCGCTCAGCCGTCAGCTGGATCATGTCGGCCCGCTGGCCACCTGCGTCGCCGACGCGTGGATCCAGTACAACGTGATGCTACCGGCGGACCAGCAGCTGTCAGAGATGCCACAGGCGGCGCCCTTGAAGGGCCTGCGACTGGGCGTGCCGGCCGGCTACCTGTTCGACCGCCTCGACGCGGAGGTCGAGCGCGCGGTCACCGCCACCATCGAGCGGCTGCGCGCCGCCGGCGCGATCGTCACCGACGTCGCCATTCCCCACGCCACTGAGATGGCGGCGATCTACCTGCACCTCGTGTTCGGCGACGCCGCGGAATACCACGCGCGCACGCTCTTGTCGCGCCCGCAGGACTACACGCCCAACGTGCGCCTGCGACTGGAGATGGCCCGCTACGTGCTGGCCGAAGATTACGTCCGCGCGCTACGCGGCAAGGCGGTGATCGCGCGGGAAGTCGATGGCGCGCTCGACGGCGTTGACGCACTGGTCTTGCCCGCCCTCGCCATTCCGGCGCCGCCAATCGGTGCAGCGACCGTGCCGGTGAAGGGCGGGCCCGAGTCCGTGCGAGCGCTGATGCTGCGCTGCACGCAGCCCTTCAACCTCTCGGGCCACCCGGCCATTTCGCTGCCGTGCGGCGCGACCCACGACGGCTTGCCGATCGGCCTGCAGCTGGCCGGCCACAAGGGCCAGACGCCGGCACTGGTGCGGGCCGCGCTGGCCGTGGAGCGCGCGATCGCGCAAGCCCGATGATCGAGCGGTACTTCCACCGTTGGGAGCAGCAGCTCGCCGACGTCAGCAAACACGAACGGCTGATCCGTCCCTTCGAGTGGGGCGAAGACTGGATCGATTCCACCTTCGCGCACAGCGCTTCCACCTTCGCCCAGACTACGGCGGACAAGTCGGTGGACAAGCCACAAGCCGTGTCGGCGTGGGTCGAGCGCGTCATGCAGGATACCGACGCGTTCTACACGCCAGAACCCGCGCGCTACACCTTCACGCAGGCGTTGCCAAGCGTGCGCGCGGCAGGCGAAGAGGGGCTGCTGACCTACGCCAGCGGCTTCACCACACGGCACCACCACAACAACGTGGTGCAGGCGCGATACTTCCCCGCCAATCCCCTGCGCCAGCCAAGGGCCGGGGCGCCGCGACGGGCGGTGGTGGTGCTGGCGCAGTGGAATGCCGATCCGAATGGCCACGTCGGCCTGTGCAAGATCCTGTCGAAGCTCGGCATCGCCTCGCTGCGCATCAGCCTGCCGTATCACGACGCGCGGATGCCGCCCGAGCTGACGCGCGCCGACTACATCGTGAGTTCGAATGTGGTGCGAACGCTGCAGGTCTGCCGGCAGGCGGTGCGGGATGTGCGGCTGGCGCTATGGTGGCTGCGCGACCAGGGCTACGACCGGCTGGGACTGCTGGGCACGAGCCTGGGGTCGTGTTTGTCGCTGCTCACCACGTGCCACGAGCCGCTGGTGAAGGCGCAGGCCCTCAATCACGTGTCCCCGTTCTTCAGCGACGTGGTGTGGCGCGGCCTGTCAACAGAGCACGTGCGCCAGGGGTTCGAAGGCCATCTCGATGCGGATCAGCTGCGCGACCTGTGGCGGCCGATCAGCCCGTGGTCGTTCCTGGAGCGGATGCGCGACCGGCAGACGCTGATGGTCTACGCAAAGTACGACCTGAGCTTCCCAGTCGATCTGTCGATGAAATTGATCGACGAGTTCCGCCGCCGGCAGTTACCCCTGCAAGTGCGCGTGCTGCCGTGCGGGCACTACTCAACTGGCGCGGCGCCGTTCAAGTTTCTCGACGCGTGGTACTTGGGAAGATTTTTAGCGACGAAACTATAGTCCGGCTAAAGCCGGACGCTACATGGGCAATGTGGCTTTAGCCGGACCTATAGCAGGCGCAGCAAACGCACGAGCGCGTCGTAGATCGAACCCGCCAGCGACTGTACGAGCGGGCTAACCTCGCCTGAGTCCATCGATTCGGCCACCGTCACCGGATCGGTGAGCAGCAGCCAGACCGTGGCGCCCGCGATGATGGTGGCCATCAGCCCGACGATGCCGACGAGACTGAACAGCCGGCCGCCGAGACCTGACGGCTTCCGCTGGATCCTGATATCCATGACGAAGCGAGGATCATACACCTCGCAATCCAAGGGTTTGACGAGGGCGGGGTCGGCGGAGTTCTACGCGACGAGCACGATCTTGCCGAAATGCTGGCGTGACTCCAGCCGGCGCTGGGCCTCGGCCGCCTCGGCCAGGGGGTAGGTCTGGTCCACCACCGATCGCAACTCGCCGGCAAAGAAGAACTGAGCGGCGCGCAACAGCTCGCCCTTACGGCCCATGTAAGAACCGAGTAACGACAGCTGGCGGCCGAACAGGAAGCGCAGGTCAACCTGCGCGTCGTGCCCGGTCGTGGCGCCGCACGTCACCAGCCGGCCGGCACGGGCCAGGCACTTCAGGCTGCGACCCCAGGTGGCCGTGCCGACGTGTTCGACCACCACATCGACACCGCGGCCACCGGTGAACTCCTTGATCTGCGCCGGCACGTCCTGCGTCGTGTGGTTCACCACCTCGTAGGCGCCGAGCTGCCGCGCCTTGGCGAGCTTGTCATCCGATCCAGCGGTGGCAAACACGCGGGCGCCGTGGCGCCACGCGATCTGGATCGCCGCCTGCCCCACGCCGCTGCCGGCGCCAATCACCAGCACGTCTTCCCCCGCCCGCAGCTTGGCGCGGGTGATCAACATGTGCCACGCGGTGAGGAACGCCAGCGGGAACGCGGCGGCTTCGACAAATCCGATCGCGTCCGAAATGGCAATCAGGTTCTGGACCGGCACCTTCACGTACTCGGCATAGCCGCCGTCGCTGCGGTAACCCAGCACGTCGTAGCTCGGGCACTCGTTGTCGCGGCCGTCCAGGCACGCCGCGCAGCGCCCGCACGACAGGCCCGGCTGCAACATGACACGGCGGCCAACGCCGTACTCACCGCCGGGCGCGCTGACGACTTCGCCCGCCACGTCGGCGCCCGAGATGTGCGGGAACGGAATGCGGACGCGCTCGATGCCGCGGCGTTGCCACAGGTCGAGGTGATTGAGCGCGCAGGCGCGCACACGGACGACCGCTTCGCCCGGGCCGGCAATCGGCTCGTTGACGTCTTCGTAGCGAAGGACGTCGGGGCCCCCGTGTGCGTGGAAGCGGATGGCTTTCAATCAGATTTCCGGGGTTAGAACCTGATGAGGGCCAAGCCCAAGGTCAGGAAGCGATGCCGCAATCTTATCCAAGTCGCCAACGATTAGGGTCGTCATTCTCCCGATGTCCAGGTAGGTCGCCGCGACCCGGCTGACCTCGTCCCTGGTCACCTGCGCAAGGCGGGGAATGAACTCTTCGAAGTAGCTGTCGGGCAGGCCATGGAGGGCCAATTGCGCCACCGATCGCGCGACTTGGGTGGCGGTTTCGAACCCGCGCGGATAGCCCTTGCTGACCGTGGCAAACCCCAGCGACAACTCATCATCGGTCGCCGGCCGGGTCGCGGCGATATCGCGAATCTCGTTCAGCGCCTCGCGAATGGCGGGCGCTGTCACCTCGGTGCCGACGCTGGTCTGCATGACGAATGGGCCAATGCCGCGCCGCAGGTCGAAGCCGGTGCGCACGCCGTAGGTGTAGCCCTTGTCCTCGCGCAGGTTCAGATTGATCCGGCTGACGAACTGCCCGCCAAGAATCGTGTTGAGCATCAACAGCGCGTGATAGTCCGGGGTGGCGCGCGGCGCGCAGACGTGGCCGATGCGCAGTTCCGATTGCGCAGCGCCCGGGCGCGACACCACGCCAAGCTTCGTGAGCGGCCGGGGGGGCGGCGGCGCCAGCGCCGCGGCGCGATCGATCACCATCGGCGAGCTCTTGGCGCGCCAATCACCGAAGGCGCTCGACGCCAGGTCCAGCAGTTCGCCGGCGGGACGATCGCCCACGACGACGAGCGTGGCGCCGGCCGGCGAAAATAGCGCGGCATGAAGCAGGCGGGTCTCGTCGACCGTGATGGCGGTGAGCGAGGCGGTGGTGCCGAGTCCCAGATGCCCGTAGGGATGGCCGTCGTAGAGCGCGCGCGCGAACGCGCGCTCGGCCATCGCGCCGGCGTGGTCCTTCATCTGTCGCAACCGCTCCAGCCTCAGGTTGCGGATCCGATTGAAGTCATCCGCGGCCAGGTTGGGCGCCGCGACAATCTCCTGCACCAGGGCCAAGCCCGGCTCGTAAAACCGATCCAGGGTCGTGAGGGCGACGACCACGGCGTCCACGCCCACTTCGAGATCGAGGTCGCCGCCCATGCGCGCCACGCGATCCGCCACCGCGAGGGCGGATTCGCCACGGCTGCCCTCGTCTAGCAGGCCGGCGGTGATCGAGACCAGTCCATGACGGTCGGTGGGATCGGCCGACGACCCGCCCGGCACCAGCAGCACGATCGAGATCACCGGCATGGCGCTGTGCGTAACGGCGCGCACCTCGAGGCCGTTCGGCAGCGTGCGCCGGGCGATGCGCGGAAAGTGGAACGGCCGATCCGGCCCGGGGACCGGCAGCCGGCTGCGATCGACGGGGCTCACGAGACGTGCACCTCGGTGGCACCGGTCAGCGCCAGCTCTCGTCGGCCGCGTGGCACCACGCTCAGCGTGACGAGCGGGGCATCTTGCAGCCATCGCCTGGCGGCCGACGCGGCGGCGTCGGCCGTGATGTCGAGGTACCGTTGCCGATCGCGATCGAAGTAGCCAGGATCGCCAAGATAGGTGTTGTAGGCGTTCAACTGATCGGACTTGCCGCCAAAGCCGCCGATGGTCTGGAGGCGATACAGGAACTGCGCCTCGGTCTGCGCCAGCGCGCGTTCCATCTCGGCTGGCGTCGGACCGCCGGTCGCCACCTGCGTCACCGCCGATCGAATGGCGGCCTCGAGTTCAGCCAGCGACACGCCGGCGGCCGCGGTGCACGAGATCTGGAACACGCCGCCGATCTCCCGCGAGTGCTGATACGCCGACACGTCAGTCGCGATCCGCCGTTCGTAGACCAGCAGCTTGTAGAGGCGCGAGGTCTTGCCGTGAGCCAGCACGTCGGCGATCACGTCGAGCTCCGCGTCGCCACCGGCGAACATCGCGGGCGAGTGCCAGCTCAAGTACAGCCGCGGCAGCTCCACGCGATCCTCGAGCACCAGGTTGGCGCTGGCCGCCAGCGCGGCATCGGCGCGTACCGGCTCGGGCACCGGGCCGGGCAGCAGGTCGCCGAAAAATTGCTCGGCCAGGTCGAACGCCTGTTCGGTCTCGAGATCGCCGGCCAGGGCCAGCGACGCATTCGCCGGGTGATAGAACGTCTTGAAAAAGGCGTGCACGTCGGCCAGCGACGCGGCGCGCAGATCCTCGGTGGCGCCGATGGTCGGCCAGTGGTACGGATGATCCGGCGCGAACATGGCGGCCGAAAGCGCCATGCCGGCCATGCCGTACGGGCGGTTCTCGTAATTTTGCCGCCGCTCGTTCAACACCACGTCGCGCTGGTTGGTGAACTTCTCTTCCGTGAGCGCGGGCAGCAGGTAGCCCATGCGATCCGATTCCATCCACAGCGCCAGCTCGAGCGACCCGGTCGGCACCACCTCCCAGTAGTTGGTGCGGTCGGTGCTGGTCGATCCGTTGATCAGGGCGCCGGCCCGTTGCATGGGTGGAAAATAGCCGTGATTGTGATGCTCGGATCCCTCGAACATGAGGTGCTCGAAGAGGTGCGCGAAGCCCGTGCGCCCGGGCCGTTCGTTCTTCGAGCCAACGTGGTACCAGAGGTTCACCGCCACCATGGGCAGCTGGTGATCCTCGTGAACGATGACGTCGAGGCCATTCGAAAGTGTGCGTTTGGTATACGGTATCTGCACGTCACCTTCGATTATGTCATCACCGTGGACCATGCTCGGCGTCGTCTCCCTCGCGCAATTCCTGGGCATGACGTTGTGGTTCTCAGCCACGGCCGTGACGCCGTTGCTGGTGCGCGAGTTCGACATCCCGCCCGGCCACGTCGCCTGGCTCACCATGGCCGTGCAGGCGGGCTTCGTCGCCGGCACACTGGTGAGCGCGCTCGGCAACCTGGCCGATGTCCTCAACGCGCGCACCTTGATGTTCATTGGCTCGCTGGCCGGCGCGGTGGCCAACGCCGCCGTGATCGTCGCGCCCGGGTCCATGTCGGTGATCGCGTTGCGCTTCCTGACCGGCGCCTCGCTGGCGCTGGTCTATCCGCCGGGCATGAAGATTGCCGCCGGCTGGTTTCGGGATCAGCGTGGCTTCGCCCTCGGCCTGCTGATCGGTGCGTTGACGCTCGGCAAGGCGTTCCCGCACTTGTTGACGGCGCTGTTCGACGGCAACTGGCACCGGCCCATGCTGCTGGTGTCGGGACTCGCCGCCATCGGCGGTACCCTGGTGCTGGCCATCGTGCGCGACGGCCCGTACGTCGCCGCCACCGCGCCTTTCGATCCACATGCCATCAGGAAAATTCTGGCCAGCCGCGGCGCCCGCCTGGCGACCTTCGGTTACCTCGGGCACATGTGGGAGCTCTACGCCATGTGGACCTGGATCGCGGTGTTCGCGGCCGCGAGTTTCGCGGCGTCAGGGATGCCAAACGCCGGCGCGGCCGGATCGATGGCCGCGTTTCTGGCCATCGGCAGCGGCGCCGCCGGCTGCGGTCTGGCCGGCTACCTCGCCGATCGCCTGGGCAAGGCGCGCATCGCCATGTGGGCCATGCTCGCCAGCGCCGCCTGTGCCACGCTCACCGTCGTGGTCTTCGGCGCCTCGCCGTTTTGGCTCTACGTTCTGGTCATGGTGTGGGGCTTCGCCGTGGTCGCCGACTCCGCGCAGTTCTCGGCGCTGGTGAGCGAGCACGCGCCACGAGAACACATCGGCACCGCGCTCACGCTGCAGACCTGCGTGGGGTTTCTGCTGACGATGGTGACGATTGAGATGATGCCGCGGCTGGCGGAGATGACCAGTTGGCGGTACGCCTCGCTGTTGCTGGTACCTGGCCCGCTACTCGGCGCATGGGCAATGGCGCGGCTGAAGAAACATTAGCCACAAAGGACGCCGAGAACACAGAGCCAATACTTTCTAAATGCGATCAGGCTTCGAACGCGCTGGCCGGCGTTTTGAAAGAATTGACGCTGTGTCCTCGGCGTCCTCTGTGGCTACTTGATTTGCATCAGCGGGATTTTTCCCTTGTGGGTAATCGCGTTCTTTTGGGCTGCGACGGCAATTTGAATCACGGTCGCTTCGGCGAGCGCGGTGAACGCGCGAGCCGCAACCGAGTCGGGTTCGGCGATCACCAGCGGAATGCCACGATCACCGCCGACGCGGATCGGCTGGTAAATCGGCAACCGGCCGAGGAATGGCACGTCCAGTTGCCGCGCCATCTGCTCGCCGCCGCCGTGACCGAAGATGTCGGCTTCGTGATGGCAGTTGGTGCATTCGTAGAACGCCATGTTCTCGACCATCCCCAGCGTCGGGATGTTGAGCTTCTGATACATCCGCACGGCCCGTTTGCTATCGGCGAGCGACACCTGCTGCGGCGTCGTCACGACAATGGCGCCGGCCGCCGGTACCGTTTGGCTCAGTGACAGCGCGACGTCGCCGGTGCCCGGCGGCATGTCGACGATCAGGTAATCCAGCTCCTTCCAGCTGACATCCCGGCAGAACTGCTGAATGGCGCTGTGGAGCATGGGCCCGCGCCAGATCATCGGCGCGTCTTCCTGGGCGAGAAATCCCATCGACACGATCTGGATGCCGTACTTTTCGGCGGGACGGATCATCTTGCCGTCCATTTGCAGCTGCGCCTGCAGGCCGAACATGAGCGGCACGTTCGGTCCGTAGATATCGCCGTCGAGCATGCCGACGCGCGCCCCCATCCTTGACAGCGCCACCGCCAGGTTCACGGCCACCGTGGTCTTGCCGACGCCCCCCTTGCCGGCGCCGACCGCAATCACGTTCTTGACCCCGGGCAGCGGCGGCTTGCCGTGCTCGGGGGCCGAGGTCGAGCGCACCGAGAAGGACATGGTGACGTCGACGGCGGTGATGCCCGGGACCGCGGCGACGGCCGCACCCGCGCGCTCGAGCACCTGCTCGCGCACCACCGCCGACGGACTCGACAACTCGATGGTGAAGGCCGCGCGGCCACCGGCGACCTGGACGTCCTTGACGAACTTGAGCGACACGATGTCCGTGCGCAGATCGGGGTCGTGCACACCCCTCAGCGCAGCCAGGACCAGGTCCGATGTCATAAGAAATTCAGCTTACCATGCGGGTGAAGTTGATAGACTTCGGCCAGTTCCCGCGCTTCCCCCAATGGTGAAGGAGTTCTCAGATGGCCGACACGTCGCCCGGTAGCGCACCGTCGAGCAACCGCAACGTCATGATCGTGTTGTCGTATCTGTGGCTGTTGGCGCTGGTGCCGCTGCTCACGGAAAAAGACGACAAGGAAGTGCAGTGGCACGCCAAGCACGGCATCGTGCTGATGCTGGCCGGGCTCGTGGTGTGGGTGGTCGTGAACATCGTGCTGGTCGCCCTCGGCCCAATCGGCTGCATCGTCGCGCTGATCACGCCGCTGCTGGCGCTTGCCCAACTGGCGCTTCACATCATGGCCATGGTCAAGGGTGTCAACGGACAGCGATTGATCGTCCCCGGCCTCAGCGAGTTCGCGGACAAGTTCTGAAGCGTAACATCTGGATCGCGATTGCGGTGATTGTCACCGCCGTCGCGATCGACCTGCGGCGCGCGCCCTCATCACAGCTGGCCACGCGAGCGGCGGTCGGCGGCATCCACCTCTATCAAGCCACGCTGTCGCCTGTCTACGGCCGCCTGGGCGTCGGCTGCCGCTTCGAACCGACGTGCAGCTATTACGGTGAAGCCGTCATCAAGCGGCATGGAATCGTGCGCGGCGGCTGGATGGCCGCACAGCGCGTCTTTCGCTGCGGTCCTTGGACACCCGTAGGTACCAAAGACCCGCCAGTCTAATCTGGCCCGATTCATCCCTCGAACCGGTGCCGCCGGCTCGTGCCGGTGCGGTTCATCGTGTTTGTTCGTACCTGGCGACTGCCGGCGTCCGTGCCCAGGTGTGGACATCGCGGGCGCGACACAGGTCGCGGAGGGCTTCGTCGACGTATCACCCGTGGCGTTTCTGTGTTCACCGAGCGCCGTCGGGTGCCTTCGGTGTCAAACGGCTCATTGCCCGGGGGACTGTCCTGCGGGGCGCTCCGTCACAATTCTGTTGATGCGCTTGATCGCCCTCAATGCATCGATCAGGTTGACCGAAACATTTTCGATCACGCTTGGCTTGAAGGCCAAGCCGATTACCATGCCGCCGCTCGTTTCAATAGTGATAGCAATCTTCCGTTGCATGAGATAAACGGCACCACAGACCGCAGCAAGCAGGATTCCTCCAATGAATGTCTGCGCGGCATCGCGACTGTTCAAAGCGGACAGCATCGACAACAGGAGAATGCCACCGCCAAGGATCAGCAGCCAAATTGGCTGAGCGTAACCGCAATGAGTGCTGCTGATTTCAGCCGATGGAACTACATGGTGAACCTCACCGCTCAGGCCCGCCGACTTGAACGAGACCTGCTGATCCGTCACGGTCAAGGTCGTCAGCGTATCCAAGCCGACCGTTGTCAGCACCCACGCCACCAAACCGGACGGCCGCCCTTCGATTATCACCGCCACTGATCCAGTTGCATTTACCTCGAACTTGCGAAGCGCCAGGGCCGGGCCAGTGATTGCGAGCGCCCCCCTTTTTCCGAACAGCGTCGCAAGGCCCGCCAGAACCCCGAGTATGAGCAACTCCGGAAGACCAATTGAGCCAAACATCTGCGCCCTCCCCTGTGACTGTGATTGAACTGTTGCCGACGACGAATCCGCGTGCCCTACCGATGTTCAACTCAACCCCACATTGAGGATGGCGCCGCCCAAACTACGAAGTGGACTGGCTGGCTGCCTGTCCGCCTAACGCGCTAAATGAGCCGCGCGCCGTCGCGACTCAGCGGCTGCAAATGCTTGTTAAGCCGTTCACTGACTATGTGCTCGCATTCTCGGCCACGCTACGAGGCAAGCCCATTGCATCAGCGCGCTCAACAGGTGTCAGAAAGTGGGATGAGGAGACAGCGGTGTCGAGTGTTGCGCGAAGAACCTGGCCGTTCGCTGCGACCATGACACCGCAGACCCAGAACAGGCCTCCCGCTATCGCGGCGAAGACGATTCCCACAAGGGCCAGACTCCCCAAGTTCAGCGAGACTAAGAAGATGATTCCCGCGACGATCGCACCTCCGATCTTGATCGAGTCTCCCAGTCCTACAATGGCCGCCCCAACTCGATACGCGTCACGGTATCTGTTGACGACCGGCGAACTCGATCGTGAATCCGTAGCCGACGATCCGCCGGTGTCCTCGGGGCTGGCCCGCTCCTCAGGACGGGCAGCGGCTTACAGCTTCCTCTCGGACTCAATCCGATCTAGGCACCCTTGGCACAGGTTCATCATGAATTCGGTCGGCTTGCCACAAGTCTCGCATTTAGCCATACGTTCTCCTTCGGTCTGGAACATCTTGCGATTACCGGCCTAACGTATCGCGGCTCACCAGCGGCGGCCGCTCGACGACGCGCTGCTCGTCCTCGGCGATCTCGCGCCCCAGGGCTTCCGCTGCTCGCTCCACCTGCTTGGTCAGCACCTCGACGCCCGCCAGTTCGCGTAGCAGCTCGTGGCCTTCCTCGAAGCTGACCATCGCCCCCACGCGCCCCACCATGCGCAAGACCCCCGGCGAGAGCGAGGTGCCCTCGACCCCCAGCGCACGGTCGCGCGGGCAGACGCCCGCCGCGCAGCGTGCGCAGTGATAATAGGCGCGCTCCAGCGTCAACGCCCCCAGTACGCTCTCGAAGGTCTTGGCGCGCCGACCCGCGTAGCACGCCGGTTGCCCGCACGCGCGGGGCACCGTCGGCCCCGCGTGATCGGTGGTGTCGGCGTTGAGCCGGCGCTCGACGGCGCGGGCCGCCACGCGCAGCGCCTTGCCACGTGCGGCCATCTCGATGGCCTCGAAGTCCCAGCCATCGACAGCACCCGTGCCTACGAGCGCTTCGATTTCACTGACGATCTCGGCGGCGAACGCCGTTTTGAAGCCCCCTTTTTGGCCGCCTCGTGTGAGCCCGCCTCAGGGGTGTCCAATTGGGCGTCGGCCCACCGCTCACAGGCTTGCCAATAGGCGTCCACGTGCGTGCGGAAGGCGTGGCCGACCTCGACTTGCTGGCGCGCCAGCGCGGCTTGGTCGGCCGTCAGATATCGGGACCGCGTCTTGCCCCCTTCCGCCCGCGTGAGGCTGTAGTACGGGCCGTGTCGCGCGTGCAGGTCTTCCTGGCAGCGGCAGCCTTTCCGCCCGCACTTCATGGAGCGCTCCGACACCGACCCTCGGCGCATCGGCCTCGGCTCTGCCCACTCGATCGCACGATCACGAACAGCTGCTGGCACTGCGTCACGCGTCATGGCACTCTCCTACGGCTATTATAGCCGTAAGCACGAGTACCCGCAACCCCGCACCATTTCACGCCGTCTGAGCTGCCTCACTCTGGTGACGTGCGCCCCGGGTGCAGCCGCTGTTGGGGTCGCCCGGCCACGGTTCGGTATACTGCAGCCATGACCCAAGCGATGGATACGGCGATTGCGAAGTTGGCAACTCTGCCGCCCGACGAACAGGATCGGGTCGCGCGTTGGCTACTCGACGAGCTCCGAGATGAGGAGCACTGGGCCCGCCAGTTCGGCAACTCGCAGGACGCACTGAGCAAGCTCGCGGCCGAAGCGCGAGCCGACCACGCGGTCGGCCGAACCACGGAACTCGACCCCGAGAAGCTGTGAAATCGCGCGCGACACCGCGCTTCTGGGCGGCGTACCGTGAACTGCCTCGCGACATACGGGAGGCTGCCCAGAAGGCCTATCGCCTCTTTCGCGACGACCCGAACCAGTCTCCAGTTCAAGAAGGTCCACGACCGAGAACCGATTTACTCGGTGCGTGTTACCGGCGCATACCGGGTCGTCGGGCTACTGGAGAAGGGCGAAGTCACGTGGTTCTGGATCGGTGGTCATGCCGACTACGATCGCATTCTCAAGAAGCTCTGACTTCGACGGCCCAACG
>SHUG01000096.1 GCA_009694735.1 Acidobacteriota bacterium
GCGGGCGCCCCCGCGGCGGGGTAGGCGATCGCGCGCGCGGGATTGAACAGTGCGCGCCGCGAAGTGGCGAAGTCGCGTGACAGCAGGCCGAGGGTCGGGACGGTGACAAACGCCGGATCGGCCACGTAGCGATAGATGTCGGCCTTGGAAATCTTGATGGCCTCAATCACCGCGTGCAGCGCGGCCGGCGAGCCGGCGCCGGCCGCCGCGAGATCCACCGGCTCGATCAGGTTCGCTGCCATCAGCACTTCGAAGCCGCCGCGCGAGGTCGCGGGATTGCTGTAGACGTCGTGTCCTCGGTAAGTGGTGCGCAGCGGTTCGGTCCACTTCGGGGTGTAGGCCGCGAGATCGGCCGCGGTCAGCACGCCACCGTTGGCCTTGAAGAAGCGGTCGAACTCCTGCGCGATGTCACCCTTGTAGAAGCGATCGAACGCCGCCTGGATGGCCGCTGAACGCGACGCGCCCTTCGCCTTGGCCTGCTGCTCGGCCTCCACCAGCTTGCGAAGCGTGGCCGCGTAATCGGGATTGCGATAGAGCTCGCCGGCCTTGATCGGCTCGCCGCCCGGCAGGAAGATCTTCGCCGTGGTCGGATACTTCGCGAGGTTGTTGCGGCCGCGCGAGATCGACTGCGCCAGCATCGGATCGATCGGATAACCGCTTTCGGCGTAGTCGATCGCCGGCGCGAACACCTCGGCGATGGTCATGGTGCCGAAGCGCTCGAGGGCGTACAAGTAGCCGCCAAGATTGCCTGGCACGATGCCGGCCTTCATGCCGGCGTTCAGCGTCTCGGCCGTCATGTCGGCCGGCACCAGTCCCTTTGGCGCCGCGCCCGCCATCGACAGCGACCACACCTTACCGGTGCCCTTGTGGAACACCGTCATGAAGCCGTTGCCGCCGATGCCGTTCATCTCTGGCTCGCCGAGCGCCGCCATGGCACCGACCGCAGCGGCGGCGTCGAAGGCGTTGCCGCCCTTGAGCAGGATCTGCAGCCCTGCAGACGAGGCGATCGGGTGCCCGGTCGTGACCAGGCCGTGGCGACCGGCGACCGCAGGACGCGTCATCGCGGGACGGCTCGAGGCCGGCGCCTCGGCAGCCTGTTGCTGACCAACTACCAGCGCGCTGCCGGCGGCCAGAGCCATCACCGACGCGAGAATCACGGTTCGAATCTTCATTGCGGGGCTCCTTGAGATTGCGGTTGTGCAGAGTATACGGGGAGCCGCGGCAAGCTGGATCAGGTGTGACGCCGAACCCCGCATTAGAGTTTGGCGACGTCCTGCGGCCGGTTCAGGAGTTGATCGGCGGGGAGCGCCGTCACCTGATGCCCAAGCGAATATGCCTCGCGACCGGGATAGATGACGTAGCCACGACGAAGCCCCAGATCCTTCATGCACGTCAGGACACCACGTGCGTCGTCGATCGTGGGCGTCGACCGTAGTTTGATCTCAAACGGCACCTGCCTTCGACCATCGTCCATCAGTAAGTCGACTTCTTGGCCAAGCGCGGTGCGCCAAAAATTCGGCCGGTAGCCCGGCCGCACCCGCTGGAACGCCGCGATCAGCTGATCGATCACGAAGGCTTCCCAACTGAGTCCCCGGGCCGGATGGCCATGCAGCGCGGTCGCCGTGTCAATGCCAAGGAACGCATGCAACAGTCCGCTGTCGCGAAAGTAGACCTTCGGGCTCTTGACGAGACGCTTCCTGATGTTCGCAAAGAAGGGTGGCAACCTCCTGATGAGAAATGTCTGCTCCAGCACATCGACATAGCGATTGACCGTGTGGTAGCTGACGCCAAGCGAGGCGGCGAGCTGCGAGGCGTTCCACAGTCCGCCGTTGCTGTGCGCCAGCATCGTCCACAGTTGACGCATGCGGGCCGCCGACACCTCCACACCAAGGGCCGGCAGATCGCGTTCGATGAAGGCGCGGGTATAGGCGTCGAGCCACTCCGCGCGCGCCCGATCGCCGCGCGCGAGGAACGCGGCGGGAAAGCCGCCACGGAGCCACAGGTCGGATAACGTCTCTTGGCGGCCGGCTCTCTGCACTTCGTCCCAGCGGAACGCCGGCAAGTCCAGAAATGCCATGCGGCCGGCCAGCGACTCGGCGACACCGGTGACCAGCCGTGGCGACGATGAGCCGAGCAGCAGAAAGCGGCCGTGACGGGAGCGTCGCTGGTCGATCGCGCTGCGCAGCACGGCGAACAGCTCGGGAACTCTCTGCGCTTCATCGAAGATCACGTGGTCGCCGAGCTGGTCGAGCCGGGCTTCGGGGTCAGCCAGCAGGGGCGCGGCGTCGGAGGGCCGCTCGAGGTCGACGTAGGTCCAATCCGGAAGGGCGTGGCGGCTGAAGGTGGTCTTGCCGCACTGCCGAGGGCCCAGCATGGTTACCGCCGGCCAGCGACGCAGCAGACCGTGGAGAGTCTCGGCGTATCGCCGGGTAATCACCTGTGTATATTAGAAGTGTCACTGCTAATTTACAAGGCCAGCCACCGGCCGGACGCACGAGGATCGCACGGCGAGGCGGCGTCGGAACCAAGACCGTTACAAAGGCGTCTGACCTTGCAGATGTTGACCTGGCTGATACTGGCCGTGGCCCTTGCGTTTTCGGCCTCATCGGCCTCACCAGCCATGGCGCAGGCGCCCGCCCCCCCAACAATCTCCGGCATTGTCGTCGATGCGGGGACGCGCGCTCCCATCCCTGGCGCGAAACTGTCGGCCAACCGGGCCGAAGCCACCACTGATGCTGCCGGCCGCTTCATGCTGCCGGCGGTGGTGGGCCGCGCCACGGTATTGGTCGACGCCGCCGGTTACTTCGCACTCGCGACGGACCTGGACGTGCCGGCGGCAGGCCTCACCGGCGCAGAACTGGCGCTGGCCCGCGACACCGGATTCGCGACGACCGTGGCCGTCATCGCGCCGTCGCCAGCCGCCGCGCCGGCGACAACACTGGTCGCGCCGGTGGAAGTGCTGCGCACGCCGGGCGCGCTCGACAACATCTATCGCACGCTGCAGACCCTGCCAGGAGTCGCGGCGACCGAGGAGTTTGGCAGCCGTCTCGCGGTTCGCGGCGGATCGCCGGATCAAAACCTCACGGTGATGGACGGCGTCGAGATTCACGATCCGTATCGGCTGTTCGGGTTGACCAGCGCATTCAATCCCGAGACGATTCAACGCTTCGAGCTCGCTACCGGCGGCTTCAGCGCGCAGTATGGCGATCGCCTCTCATCGCTGCTGGTGGTCGAGAACCGCGACGGCACCAGAACACAGGCATTCGGCGGCTCCGCATCGCTGAGCATTACCGATGCGAACCTGGTCGTGGAGGGACGGCTGCCGGGTAAGGCAGTCGGGTCGTGGCTCGTCACCGGACGCCGCACCTACTACGACCTCGTCGCCTCACGCATTACCAACCAGGAATTCCCGGCCTTCGGCGATCTGCAGGGCAAGGGCGTATGGGAACCGTCTCCAGGCCGCAAGGTCACACTGTTTGGTCTGCGCAGCCGCCAGGCGGCCGCCATTGCGATTGACGAAGCCGATGCGCGGGGCGAGTTTCAGGACGATACCGAGAACGACCTGGCGTGGGCGCGGTTCGACACGTCGCTCGGCAGCAGGGGCCAGTCGCACACCGTGGTGTCGTACTCCGATACGCGATCGACCTTCGGCGTCGACGCCAGTTTCGAGAACACCCACAAGCGCTCCAACGCTCCGTCGGCGGAGAGTTACGGCACGGCGAACGTCGTGTTCGAGCGTGCCCTGTCGGTGAAGGACGTCGCCGCACGGCAGGAGTTCGCGTGGGCGCTGGGCGCGCACGTGCTCGCGGCGGGCGCCGAGGCGCATCGCCTGTCGACGGCCCTGCGCTACGAGATCACCGGCGATCGCAATCCCGGTGCGGCCAACGGTTCCAGCGTGCAGGGCGGCGCCGGACTCCCGGATCTGCTGGCCTCGGCCCAACAATCGACACGAGCGGGCGCCTGGATCCAGGACACCTTCCCGATCGGGTCCCGCGGCTCGTTGCAGGCAGGCCTGAGGTGGGATGGCCCAGGCACGACGGGCGAGTCGCTGTTCTCACCACGGCTGACAGCCTCGTTTCGGCTCGCCAGCTCGACCCACCTGCGAGCGGCGGCCGGTCGTTACACGCAGAGCCCGGGATACGAGAAGCTCGCGCAAAGCGACTACGTGCTCGATTTCACCGATGAGAATCTCTCGAGGCTTCGCAGCGAGCGCGCGACGCAGGCATCCGCCGGTGTCGAACGCGACTTGCCTGGTGGCGCCGCCCTGCGGGTCGAGGGTTACTACAAGCGCTTCACCGACTTGCTGATTGGCCAGCTCGAAACCGAACCGGCGCGCCTCGCCCGCGTGTCGCGCTACGACTTCCCTGCCGCGCTGCAGTCGAGCATTCCGGTTGACCCGCTGATCACGACGATACCCGGCAACGACGGACACGGCCGGTCGTACGGGTTCGACGTGTTCCTGTCGCGGACGGGCGCACCGGCCGGCTCGCGTGTTACTGGCTGGGCCAGCTACACCTGGGGCAAGACCAGCCGCGATGGCTATGGCCGGCGCTACGACTTCGAGTACGACCGGCGGCACGCCTTCACCACGGTGGCGGCCTACCGCTTCACGCCGCAGTGGGAACTGGCGTCGACCATCAGGGTCGCCTCGGGGTTTCCGCGAACGGCTCCGCTCGGCGTGCGCGTGGCGGCGATCGAAGACACGCTCGATCGCGATGGCGACGGCGTGACCGACGAACTGTTGCCCGAGCGTGATGCCGCGGGCAGGCTGGTCTACGCGGTGAACTTTGGCGGTGCCGCCAACTTGAACCAGGCGCGCCTGCCGGTGTTCGCGCGCGTTGACGTGCGCGCCACGTGGCGGCCGCGCGGCGCCGCCGGCCGGTGGGAGTTCTACGCCGAGATCATCAACCTGCTGAACCGCAAGAACGCCGGTGCGCTCGAGCCCCGTCTCGACTACGATTCGACCGCCGACCGCCCGCGCATTGTCGAACAGCGCGACCAGTCGATTCCCCGGCTACCAACGGTGGGCATTCGTTTCAGGTTCTGATGCTGCAAATGGTCGATGGTGACTGAGCCTCTGCGCTGGTTACCGCCGCTGCTCGTGCTGCTGGATGTACCGCCGCAAGCGCGCGCTGGCAGGCTAATCGGGTCCGATCCGCCGTGGTTTCGACAAATACACTTTCGACGCCGCCTCGTCCTTGAGTGGGGTCACCTCGTCCGGGTCGATGCGGACCATCAGGTAGACGACGTGATCGTCGATCTTCGTGAACCAGTGTCCAGTCCCGGCGGGAATCACGATGACGTCGCCGGCCTTGAGCTCGTGGGTGACGCCGTTCCGGATCGAGGCGGCATTGTTTCCGGGCCCGTTGAAAAGGCGAACAGTTTCCAGATCCGCGGGCCGGCGCTTCTTGCCGACGAGATCCGGCCCGGTGACGAGCGTCGCCGTGCCCTCGATGATGTGATAGACCTCGCTGACCAGATCGTGTTCGGCGACCGACTCCTGGGCCGGTGCCGTCAGTTTGCCGCGATAGACGACGCCGACACCGACGTGGCCCTTGCCGATGCTGACGTCGCGCATCTGCTGATCGGTCAGTCTCTCGGCGACGGCCTTCCGCGCGTACGCCTGCACCTCCTCGTTCGCGATGTAAGTCGCCGGACAGTTCTGACACGCCGGCTGCGGGTCGCCCTGCGCCATCAGCGCGCCGAGCGAGCACACCACTACCACCAGGCCAACCACCATCTTTCGCACGTGACCCTCCTTTTCCCTGTTCATCGCGCGGCCGCCGCCGGCAGCGCGAACGCCAGATATTCGCCCGAGTAGTTGCCGCCGCTGATCGGCACGACAATGAACTGGCGGCCGTTCACAGCATAGGTCATGGGCGTGCCGGACTGCTGCGCCGGCATGTAGACCGCGCCCAATTCCCGACCGGTTGCCTTGTCGTAGGCGCGCAGCATCGCGCCACGCGGGCGGTTCGGGCTGGTCGTCACCAGTGGATCGCCCATGATCACGAGCGTCCTGGTCACGAGGGCCCCGACCGCGCCGGATTGCCCGGTACGCGGAATCGCCAGCCCCTTGAGCGCGGGATGGTTGCGCACGCCGTCCGGTGTTTCGCCGTGCGGCACCTGCCACACGATCTCACCGCGATCGAGATCGATCGCCGTCAATCGTCCGTAGGGCGGCTTCAGCAGCGGGAGGCCTTGCGGGGTCGCGTCGGAGTTGGTCGCGGCATCGCCCGTTGACGAGATCGGCTTCCCGCCCAGCGTCGTCGGCAGCGGCGGCGCGTCGGCGCCGACGTTCTCACCTGGGCCGGCGATGTAGCGGACACCGGTGAGCGCATTGCCAGACACATAAGGAACATCGGAGAACTCCTTGTTCGGCGGCGGCAGAAGGCCGAGGACCGGCATCGCCGTGAACGACGGCACGTAGGCGATGTGTGTTTCCGGATCGAAGGATCCGCCTGGCCAGTTGGTGCCGCCCGACGACCTGAACCCCCCGATCGGGCCTTCGCGCTTGCTGACCGGCGGTGGCGTGAAGAGCGGGCCCAGTTTGTAACGCGCCGCGATCTTCAGGGCCTCGGCACGAAGCTCCGGCGTGAAGTCGATCAGGCTCTCGATGGTCACGCCCTGATGGTCGTAGGCGGGTGGCCTGGTCGGAAATGGCTGCGTCGGCGAGGTGCGCTCGCCAGGGACGTCCGACTGCGGAACCGGCCGCTCATCAATGGGAAAGATCGGCTCGCCGGTGACGCGATTGAAGAGATAGAGGAACGCCTGTTTGCCCATCACGGCCACCGCCTTGACGGGACGGCCCTCGACCGTCAGGTCGACCAGCATGGGAGCCGTGGCGATGTCCATGTTCCAGATCGGGTGATGCACCAGCTGGAAATGCCACTTGCGACGACCGGTCCGATAGTCGATGGCGACGAGGCTTTCCGCGAAGAGGTTGTTCCCTGGCCTGAGCCCGCCGTAGAAATCCGAGCTCGGCGTTTCCACCGGCAGGTAGGCCAGCCCCAGTTCCTCGTCCACGCCGATCTGGTTCCACACGCCGACGTTGCCGTTGTTGGCCCACGACTCGTTCTCCCACGTGTCGTTGCCGAACTCTCCTGGGCGGGGAATGGTGTGAAAGGTCCACAGGCGCCGGCCGGATCGCACGTCGAAGCCGCGCACGAGACCTTTGGTGTTGTTGTGCGTTTTCGGCGTGCCGCCCTCGAGCATGGCCGCGCCGATCATGACGACCCCGTCCTTCGTGATCGCCGGCGTCGCGTGCAGGCCGATCTCACCCGCCTCGCGATCGATCTGCTGGCCCTTGCCGAACACGACGTCGTCTTTGAGGTCGACGCTGCCGTCTTTGCCGAACGACGGGATGCGCGCGCCGGTCCTGGCATTCAGGGCGACCAGCCGGTAGCCGGTGGTGACGTAGAGGATGCGTTGGTCGCGGCCGTCCGTCCAATACGCCACGCCGCGCCCGGACAACTGGCGGGGCGACGCGGCGGCGCGGGCGCCTTCGCGCTCCGCATGCACCCACAGCAGCTCTCCGGTCGCCGCGTCGAGGGCGATGACCGAGCGTCTGGTCCCCGCCGTGGTGTAGAGCACGCCGTTGACCATCAGCGGCGTGCCTTCCAGCTTAAACTCGGGACGGCTGCCGAGGTTGTCGGTCTTGAAACGCCAGGCCACTTCGAGCGACTGAAAATTGCCGGCGGTCACCTCGGCGAGAGGCGAGTAATGCTGGTTGCGCAAGTCGCCCGCGTACGACCGCCACTCGCTCGACGCGGGCGGTTGGGGCGTCTGGGCGCCAGGCGTGTTCACCGCAAGGGCCACGAAGACAAGCGCCGCGGAAAAAGTGTGCTTCATAATACGGAACCTTACCGATACAAGAGATACTTGGCCCGCAGCCGCCGCCAGCGGGCTTCGTCGTCAGTCCACCGCGCCGAGACGACCGCGGGATCCTCGCCGCGCTTCACCCGTTCGAGACTGTCACGCGATCCCACCAGCAGGTTGGTGTTCGCCAGCTGATATCGATCGCCGAACAACTTGAACAGGGCGCCGGCGATCTCGAGGCCCAGGCGGGCGGGTGCGAGGGCCGCGCGGTTGGTCACCATCATGAACACGCCCTGGCACACCTGGTTGGCATACTTGCTCGAGGTCGGCGTGAACGTCACGGGATAGAAGCGGATGCCGCCGAGCTTGCGGGCGTTCAAGGCCGTCGCCAGCCTCGGGCCGTCGATCCAGGGCGCGCCCAGCTGCTCGAACGGCTGGTCGGTGCCGCGTCCGACCGAGATGTTCGAGTATTCGATGGCGCCAACGCCGGGATAGAGCGTCGCCTGGTTCAGGTTGCGCATGTTGGGCGACGGGTTGACCCACGGCAGCCCGGTCTCGTCGTACCACTGGTCGCGCCGCCAGTTCTCGATCGGCACCACGGTCAGAGTCGCGCCCATGCCTCTCTCTTCATTCAACAGCCTCGCCATCTCCCCCAGCGTCAGGCCGTGCCGCACGGGCATCTGGTGATAGGTGATGAGCGCGTCGCCCACCGCGTCGAGATTGGCGCCCTCGATTTGCCAGCCGTTGATGGGGTTGGGTCGATCGAGTACCACGACAGCGATCTTCCGCTTCGCCGCCTCCTCCATGACCAGAGCCATCGTGGCGTAGTAGGTGTAAAAGCGAACGCCCACGTCTTGCAGGTCGATCACCATGGTGTCGATACCTGTCAGCATCGCGTCGGTGGGCCGCCGCGTCGCTCCGTACAACGAGTGGATCGGAAGCCCGGTCTGGTCGTCTCGCGACGAGGGCACCTCGGCATCGAGTACGCCGCGGATGCCGTGTTCGGGGCTGAACAGCGCCACCAGTTGCACCCCAGGCGCGGCGTGGATCAAGTCGATGGTGGTGTGGCCGTCGCTCGACCGGCCGGTGTGATTGGTCACGAGGCCGACCCTCTTGCCCTTGAGCGGCGCGAAGCCGTCGCGGGCGAGAACGTCGATGCCGGATAGAACAGGCATGGTCCGGCTGAAGCCGGACGCCACATTGGAGGCGGACACCACATTGGAAGCTGATGTGGCGTCCGGCTTCAGCCGGACCTCAGAGGCGCCGCCGCTGAGTAGGGCGGCGGCGACCGTGGCAATTCTGCTTCGCAACACCCCAACGTCACCGACGCCGTCAGGATGCAAGCGGCTCGAGAGAAAGATCACGTACGACTTCGAGGCCGGATCGATCCAGATGCTGGTGCCGGTGAAGCCGGTGTGCCCGTAGGATCCGATCGGAAACAGATCGCCGCGATTCGATGAGAACGACGTGTCGATGTCCCACCCCAGGCCGCGGGTGCCGGCGTTGGCCGGCAATTGGGTGGGCGCGATCATTCGCGCCACCGTGGCCGCCGACAACACGCGCACGCCCTCGAGTTCGCCGCCGTTGATCAACATCCGGGCAAATCGTTTCAAGTCGCGCGCGGTGCTGAACAGCCCGGCATGTCCGGCAATGCCGCCCATACGGCGCGCCGTCGGGTCGTGCACCACGCCGCGCAGTGGCGGCGCGTCGGGACGCTTGCAAGGCCAGGCATCCTGTTCCGCGCACCGTTCGGTCGGCGCAATCCGCGGCAGCAGCGTCTTGGCGGGCAGAAAGCCGGTGTCGCGCATGCCGAGCGGCTCAAAAACGGCGCGGCGCAGGTAGGCGTCGAGCGACTGCCCGGTCACGCGCGTGACGATGTCGCCGAGCAGGAAGAAGTTGATGTCGCTGTAGACGAACTGATCGCCGGGCGCGACGGTCGGCACTTCATCGACTGCGAGCGCGATCGCCGCGTCGTAGCCGGTCCACGGGTGCAGGTCGACATCGGGGCGAAGTCCAGACACGTGGGTCAGCAGGTGACGCACGGTGATACCGCCCTTGCCGTAACGATCGAAGCCCGGAACGAATGACGCCACCGGATCGTTGAGCCGCACCCGACCCTGCTCTATCAAAGTCATTACCGCCGTGGTGGTGGCTACAACTTTGGTTAACGAAGCGACGTCGAAAACAGTATCTAAGGTCATTGGCTCCTGGGACGGAACCGTCGCCCGCGAACCGTAGGCCTTTTCGTAGATGGTCTGGTCGCCGCGGCCGACCAGGACGACGGCGCCGGGCGCGGCCTTGGCCGCAATCGCGTCAGCCATTAGATCGTCAATTCGGGCCCATTCGACTCGCGGAAGGCCGGTCTGCTGACCGGCCTTCCCCTCGCTCAGGGCGTCGAACTGGGTAGGGGTGGCCGCCATGCAAACCAAGGCGGCGGCATATAGCGTTCGACGCATGGGGCTAATATACTGATTCGGTGGTGGTTTTTTCCACCTTCGCGGCCGAAGGCGGACACAGGGAGATGCTAGCAATGCGTGACTTGAAGACATTTGTTTCGGCGGCGGCCATGGTCGTGGCGCTGGTGGTCTCGGCCCTGCCGGCTGCGGCGCAAACCGGCCGCGTGGGTGGCACCATCAAGGACCCACAGGGCCAGCCCCTGAAGGGCGCCACTATTACTGCGGAAAACCCCGCGGCGTCGCCTTCGTCGTTCACGGCGACGACCGACGACAAGGGTCGCTACTCGATCATCGGCCTCAAGACGGGGCCATGGAAGATCACCGCCGTCGCGCCCGGGTTCTCGCCCTCGTCTGGCACCATCCCGGTCCGCTCGCTGGGCGCGCCCATGCCGCCCGTGGACTTCGTGCTGGCGCCCGGCGCCACCGGCCCGGCCGGCGCGCTGGCCGGCGTCAACACCAAGGAACTGCAGATTGAACTGCAGAAGGCCATGGACGCCGCCAATTCCGGGCAGCACGACGTGGCCATCGCGGCCTACCAGGCCATCCTCGTCAAGACCCCGGCGCTGACCATGATCAACGGGCAGATTGCCCAGGTCCAGCGCATGAAGAAAGACTACGACGGCGCCATCGCGTCGTATCAGAAGGTGCTGGCCGCCGACCCGACCAACGACAGGTCGAAGATCGAAATCGGCATGACCTATCTCGAAAAGGGCGACTTCGCCAACGCCGAGAAGTCCCTGCTCGAAGTGACCTCGTCGACCACCGCCACCCGCGAGGTGTTCTACAACCTCGGCGAAGTCCTGTTCGCCAAGGCCGAGACTGACGAAGCGGTGAAGTACTACCAGCGCGCGGTCGACATGGACGCCACCTGGGGCAAGCCGCTCTTCAAGATCGGCCTCGCCAAGCTGCAGAAGGCCGACATGGCGGGCGCCCTCGAGATCATGGAAAAAGTGATCGCGGTGGATCCCAACTCGCCGGAAGCGGCGCAGGCCAAAGGCCTGATCGCGCAGCTGAAAAAAGGCTAAGGCGCTTTACCCGCGTTCGCCCAGGGCATCCACCGTCGCTCGGCAACTCTTGCGAGCTATGGTGGATTGCTCCGCGCAATCTTTCGCGGAGCAAAAAAAAGGGGCCCTCATCAGGGCCCCGTGAGCCAGCGGCCTAGTCAGCCTGGCTCAAAAGCAGTTGACTCCCGTGGGGGACGTCAAACTTTCACCCTCCATAGAGCAAGCGCCATGCCGGTGGGCGTGAGGCCGCGATTCAGCAAATACCTAAGCGTTTTCACCGGCGAGATTCACCTGGGTCACCGGAATCCAATCCATTGAAAACGCCGACTTCAGCCAGATGGATCGAGACCGGATTTGGTGATTTGGCGATCTGGAGATCTGGCGATTTACAGCGCCGAACGAATGGCCCACAAGTCAGGGAAGACCGGCGTCATCAGCGTCGTTATCAGGTACTGCGCTCCGGCTGAGCCGCCGGTGCCGATCTTGGCAGCCCTCGTCGAATCGCTGTTACAGGGCCGCACATGCGCGGCTGCCGTCGGGAAACCGATCGATCGCCTGCCGCGACTTCTGTCCCAGCACGAACTCGAGCTGCCGGAACTGGTCCGACTGGAAGCCGCTGGCGGCTTCGAGGCGAGTGCGGAATGACTGGAACTCCAGTGGCGTCATGGTTTCGAGAATGTCGAGCTGCGCGACCAGCACTTTCAGGATCGTCAGGATGCGCTT
>SHUG01000097.1 GCA_009694735.1 Acidobacteriota bacterium
TCGTCGTGACCTTGCATCACGACCAGCGTATTGGTCGTGGCGCCGCGCCCGGGCCCCCTGGCCGTCAGCCCGGCCATGCCTTCACGGCCGATGGTCGCCACTTCCACCATCGAACCGTTCTCCAAGACGATGGCCGTCGAGAGAAACCCGCCCCTGGGAAAATAGACATGCCGCGACGGTTCGCCCGGGTTGTGCAGTACGCGCTTGGCTTCAAGCGTCACCAGGTCGAGCAGCGGACGAATGTCCTCGTAGTCTTTCGCGGGCAGTGCATTGAGAAGCAGGTTTCGGCTTCGAGCAACGACGCGACTGCGAGCAGGGGGCACGGTGCGTGGACACTACCATTGAAGAGACGGCAACGTATGTCGCATACCCGACAGACGAATACCGATCCGCCGCCGATCAGATCACAGACTTGAGAGTAAGCAGGGCCAGGCCGATCGCCAGGCCGATCATGGTGTGATGCTCGCGATTGCCGATCGCGCGTGGCCAGCTGAATGGCCGATCCATCGGCGCGGCGCGCTTCTGGGCATAGGCATCGTAGGCATCGCCAAACTTCTGCCGCAGGTGCGCTTCTTCACTGCGCATCGCGGCGGTCAGCGTGAGCAGCATGTAGGCGACGACCATCGCCGCCACCACGAGGTGGTGCGACGCGACGGCAATGCCAACGCCGATGATCGACGAACCCAGGTACAGCGGGTGACGGGTGTGGCGGTAGGGGCCCGAGCGCGTCACCTCCCTGCCCTTCTCGAGATGCCCGGCCGCCCACAGGCGCAGGCACTCACCGGTCACAGCGATCGCCGCGCCAAACAACAGTGAGTTCCTGGTCGGGGTCGCCAGCCACATGACGATCGCGGCGAAGACAAAGCCAAGAAACACGCGCCAGCGCGCGAGCAGCCTCGTCATTGGGGAGCCTGCCCACCGTCCCGTCCACCGAAGCCTTGGCGGCGGTGGAAGCCTTGGCGAGGGTGGGATAGCCGCCGCTCAACCGCCGCCAGCACCTCGGACACCGCAATCTCGTTGATGCACGGGGCTCCGCGCTGACACTGGCGCTTGTGGTGGCACACGCAGCCACCGGCGCGGGAGATCACCTGGTCGTCCGGGTTCCAGGGCCCGTTCCGTTCGGGCCACGTCGGTCCATATAACCCGACGAGCGGCGTGCCCATGGCCGCCGCGATGTGCAACGGTCCCGTGTCGCCCGACACCACGAGGGCAGCGTCGCGCACGATCACGGCGAGGTCGGCAATGGCGGTGGGGGGCGCGGGCGCGGCGGCGCCGTCAGAGGCACCGGCGACCTGCTCGGCCAACGCCCGTTCACCCGGTCCCCACGTGACGAGCGATGGCCGGCCGGTGCGCGCGCGCAGTTGCGCCGCCAGGGCACCAAATCGCTCGGCCGGCCACCGCTTGTTCGGCCACGCCGCGCCGGGATTGAGAACCATGTAGTGCCCGGATCCACCGGCCGCGGTGATGGCGGCAATCGCGGCGGCGCCGGCCACTGGATGCAACGGCAACTCGACTGCCCCCGGCGGCAGGTTCAGCGCGGTCAGGATCGACAGGTTCTTCTGGATGACATGGGGCGCCTCGAGCGGCACCACCGTCTCGCTGTAAAACGCGGCCGCCAGCGGCTCTCGGAGGTGTGCGCGATCGAACCCGATCACGCGCGCGGCGCCCGACAGCCTTGCCCACACGGCTGACTTGAGCAACCCCTGCAGATCGAGTGCGACGTCGTAGCGTTGCGCGCGCAAGTGACGGACCGCGCCGAGGTAGCCGGTGGCGCCACCAAACGAAATCGCATCACCGGTCTGGTAACTCGTCTCGGCTCGAACGACCACCCGCTTATGTAGTCCTTCGGCCAGCGACAGGATTGGCGCGTACGCCTCGTCCACGATCCAGTCCACGCGCGCGGCCGGCCAGGCACGGCGTAGTGCCGCCAGCACGGGCAACGCGTGCACGATGTCGCCGAGCGCGCTCATGCGGACGATCAGGATGCGATTCATTGATTCGGGGCTTGGGGCTTGGGGCTTGGGGCTTGGGGGTTTGATCGCTCAAGTCGCATCAACAGGTCACTCGTCGAATGATCCTTGGGGTCGCCGACGATGGCGATGCGCCCGCCGTAGGCGCGCACGGTGTCGCGCTCCGGCACGGTCTCGACGGTGTAGTCGGTGCCCTTGCAGTGGACGTCCGGACGCAGCAACTCCAGCAAGGGCGTGACGGTTGGCTCATGGAAAATGACGACGTAGTCAACGGCGCGCAGGGCGGCGACCAGTTCGGCGCGGTCGGCCTCCGGCAACACGGGCCGGGCGGCTCCCTTCAGTGCCTGGATGGATCGATCGTCGTTGACCGCGACGATCAGGCGGTCCGCTTCCTGGCGCGCGGCCTCAAGATAGCGAACGTGGCCGACGTGCAGGAGATCAAACCCGCCGTTGGCAAACGCCATCGTCAGGCCGTTGCCGCGGTCGAGCGCGACCCGTTCGACCAGGGCGGCTCGGCTCAGCACCTCACCCATGGGATACGGCACGGCGCAGTTCGGCGGCCGACACGGTGGCGGTGCCGCGCTTCATCACGACGAGGCCGCCGGCGAAGTTGGCCAGGCGGGCCGCCTCCTCGAAGGTCGCGCCGGCCGCCAGCGCCAGCGTCATGGTGGCCATGACGGTATCGCCGGCGCCGGTGACGTCGGCAATCTGGTCGGAACCGAAAATCGGGATGTGGACGGTCGGCTTGCCGGCTTCGAACAGCGCCATGCCGCGGCTGCCGCGCGTCACGAGCACCGCCGCCATGCGCGTGCGCTTGAGCAACGCGCGGCCGGCGCGTTCGAGCACCTGCGCCTGGTCATCGATGGTGACGCCGAGCACCTGCTCCACTTCCGATTCGTTGGGCGTGCACGCGGTCAGCCCGCGATACTTGGTTAGCGCATAGCGCGAGTCGATCAGGATTGGAATGTGGACCAAACCCGCCAGCTCGTGGACAAACTTCGGCGTCACCAGCCCCGATCCGTAGTCGGAAATCAGCACCGCGTCAGCGCCCTTGACGGCCTTGCGCGCCACGCGCTCGGCGGCGATTCGGTGGCGGTCGGCAACCGGTTCGCTGGCAAAGCGATCGATGCGAACGACCTGTTGCTTGGCCGAATGGATGCCGCCGGCGAGGATGCGGGTCTTGACGGGCGTGCGATAGCCACCCGGCCGCGCCAGGCCCGAGCGCTCGACGCCCCGTGGCAGCACCTGGAAGAGCCGGCGGCCCGCCTCGTCTCGGCCGGCGAGCGACACCAGCGTGACCGTCGCGCCCAGGCTGGCCACGTTATTGGCGGCGTTGCCGGCGCCCCCGGGCACGATCTCGGTGGCGTCGTACTCGAGAATCAGCACCGGCGCCTCGCGTGACACGCGCGCCACCCGGCCATAGACGTACTCGTCGGCGATCAGGTCGCCAAACACCACCAGCCGCTTGCCGCGGAATGAGGTGATGAGGCTGGAAAGACGATTGGGTGTCGGCATCAGCAGTTCACTATTGCCAGAAGGCCGGCACTTCAGTGCCGGCTGGAGCCATCCGCCAGGATCACGGACACGGCGTGGATGAGATTGTCGCACACCGCATCCACCTGCTGGCCAGCCGGCCGGCGTTCCTCCTGTTCGGCGCCCCAGCCGGTGCGCACGAGAATCGATCGCGCGCCGGCGGCGTGGCCCAGCTGCACATCCAGCCACTTGTCGCCGATCACCCACGATGACGCCGGATCGATCCCGCGATCGCGGACGGCGTCCTCGATCATCCCAGGCGACGGCTTGCGGCAGCGACAGTCGATGTCGAGGCCCTTCACCGACCCGTCCGGATGATGCGGGCAGTAATACAGCCCATCGAGGTCGGTGCCTCCGGCCTGTAACCTGGTCCGCATTTCCGCGTGGCAGATTTCGACGAAGCCCGGCGTAATCATGCCCCGCGCCAGGCCCGACTGGTTGGTCACGATAATCAGCTCGTAGCCGGCGCGCTGCAGCAGGCGCAGGGCATCAACCGTCCACGGAAACAACTCGAGATCTTTCAGTTGATGGAGATACCCCACATCAACGTTGAGCGTGCCGTCACGGTCGAGGAAAATGGCTTTTTTCATGGCAGCGACTGAAGGGCCTGTTGGGCGGTGATCCCGCGCATGCAGCGATGATCGATCGGGCATTCGCGCAGCATGCACGGACGGCAGAACACCGGATGGGTGAGGATGGCCGGCGCCGGCGCGTCTGGTCCGGCCGTAAGCGGCGAGGTGCGGGTTTCGTCGGTGGCGCCGAACAGCGCGACGACGTGCGTGCCGACGGCGGCCGCCAGGTGCATGGCGCCCGAGTCGTTCGAGACCACCGCGCGCGCGACGGCGAGAATGCCGGCCAGCGTGGCCAGATCACTCTTGCCGCTGAAATCGATGAGCCGATTCAGGCGGGAGCCGGCCACCGGCAGGCGAGCCTGGATCTCCCGACAGACCGCGCGATCGGCGTGGGCGCCCACCATCACGACGCTCCATCCGCGCTCCTCGATGAGCCGGTGCGCGAGCTCGGCAAACCGATCCGGCAGCCACTGCTTGGCGCGCCCGTAGGCGGCGCCAGGCGCGAACACCGCGAAGGGTTCATCCAGGTCGAGGCCGATCTCACGCAGCACTTGCCGCGCCCAGTCGGTGTCGGGCCGCACGCGTGCGTGCATCGGCCCGGGCGCCATGCCGAGCGCGGTGGTCAGCGCCTGGTAGTACGCGCCTTGATGGAGCGGCACCTTCGGCTTCGGCACGGCGCGTGTCAGCAGCCGCCCGCGCCAGTCGGCGGCGTAGCCCCAGCGCTCGCCAATGCCCGACTGCGACGCGATGAGTGCCGTCGCCAGCGAGTTGGGAAACAAGAGCGCAGTATCAAAGTGGCCGGCCGCAAGCGTCGCCGCGTCCTGCCGCCAACTGGACACCGCGCGCACGCCGCCACGACCCGGCAGCGTCACGATCTCATCAACCCCTTCGACCATGGTGAAGACCGGCGCGACCGACCCGCGCGCCGCGACCGCGAGGTGCGCGGAAGGAGAGTGCCGGCGCACATCAGCGATCGCCGGCAAGGCCATGACGGCATCGCCAAGCCAGTTGGGCGCGACCAGGACGAGCCGATCAGTCGCCATCGGCTTCTTCGTCCTTCGCCTTCGGAAACATCCCTTTCGTTTCCGGGATCGGCACATCGCGCCACCGGCGGTGCATCCACAGCCAGAGCTCAGGGTGCCTGCGAACGTGCATTTCGAGCACGTCGGTGCAGCGCTGGGTAAACTCGCGGATCGCTTCGGGGCTGTCGCCCTGAGGCGGCTCGACCGGCGATTCGTAGATGAATCGGTAGCGCCCCCCCGGAAGCGGCAGCGCGAACACCGGAATCACCGTCGCGCCCGTGCGCAGGGCGAGCGCCGCCAGCGTCGAGGTGGTGGCCGCCGGCCGGCGGAAGAAGTTCACCCAGATCGCGTCTGGGCTGTGCATGTGCTGATCGATCAGCATCGCCACGCCCTCGCCGGCTGCCAGCAATCGCATCACCCGCCGCACCGCGCCTTGGCGATAGATTACGGAGTTACCGGTGCCGGTTCGCATCCGCTCGAGCAGGCCGTTGAGCGGCGCGTTGTCGAGCGCCCGCGCCAGCACGCCGATCGGGCGCAGTTTGGCGCCGTGGGCCACCGCCTGCAATTCCCAGAAGCCGAAATGGCCGGTGAAGAACAACACGCCCTTACCCTTGGCGTAAGCCAGCCGCACGCGCTCGTCGCCCTCGTATTCCGCGCGCGCCAGCATCTGCGCCGGCGTGAGGGCAGTGAATGTCAGCAGCTTCAGCAACACTTGCCCAAAGTGCGCGAACGTCGCCCTGGCGATGGCACGCCGCTCAGCCACCGGTCGCTTGGGAAAGCACTGCTCGAGATTGGCCAGCGCCACGCGCCGGTGCGACGCGTCGATCGCATAGAACAGCAAGCCGAGTGTGCTGCCCCACACGCGCACCAGGCTGTCTGGCAGACGGCACGCGACACCGCGGACTGCCACGACCGTCCAGTATTCCAGGGTCTCGCGCATCACAGGATGGCCTGCACTGATTCGAACAGCGCCTCGGCCGGCTCGAAGGTCACCACGAGCGGAACGCGATATAAGCGGAACGGCAAGGCGCCGAGCGCCTCGAAGCGAACGGCATCCTTGTCGGTGGTGAACACCGCCACGGCGCCACTTTGTTGCATCCGTTTGGCAATACGGTCGACATCCGCACGGGTGTAGCGATGGTGATCGGGGAAGGCCACGCTGTCGGCAACTTGCCACCCGGCATCGCCTAAGGCGTCGACGAAACGAGAGGGGTTCGCGATGCCCGCCACAGCCAGGACTTTGCCGGGATCCGGGAGCCGGGGTCCGGGATCCGGGATCCCTTCGACAGCGCTCAGGGCAGGCCGGGATCCGGGATCCGGGATCCGGGATCCGGGATCCGGACCACCAACCCAAACCGGACCACCGAGGCCGCGCCGGGCTCCGCAGGCCTGCGAGATACCGAGCGACCACGCTTCAGTCGAGGCGGCGCCGGCGGTGGCGTCGGAGACCACCAGCACCTGCGCGCGCGCGGCCGCATCGATCGGCTCACGCAACCGGCCCATGGGGATCACCCGCCCCCGCGGAATCTCCCCCATCGTCGTCACCAGCACATCCAGGTCGCGCGCCAGCTGCAGGTGTTGAAAGCCATCGTCCAGGACATGAACCGTGCAACCGAGCTGGCGTTCCGCGAAGATGCCGGCAAGGTGGCGGTCTGGCGACACGCAGACCGCGGCGCCGGGCACCTGTCGCGCGAGCATCAGTGGCTCATCGCCGGATCGATCGACGCCGGCGAGCACCCGCGTGCCGTCGGAGACCACGACGATGCCGTCGGCGGCGTCGGCGCGACCGTAGCCGCGACTAAGGATGGCGGGCCGCTGTCCGTGGTCGACCAGCCACTGCGCAATCGACGCCACCACCGGCGACTTGCCGGTGCCACCCACCGAGAGGTTGCCGACGCTGATGACGGGCCGCGAGAGATGCTGCCGGCGCTCGGGGTGTTGTTCCACCCACCGCCGGCGGACGCGCATCACGTGCCCGTAGAGGGAATCAAGCAAGGGGTCTAAAGGGCCGGACGTTGGCCGGATAGGAACGCACTTCCTGGGGGAGCAACGCCGCCAGCACCGCGACGGTCTTCTCCTTGGCGCCGCGATTGGCTTCGACCAGGGCGCGGGCCGCCGCGCCGAGGCGCGCGCGCCGCACCGGATCGCCCACCAGCGACACGAACGCATCCTCGAGTTCACGTTCGTTGCCGACCTGCACACCGGCGCCGTTGGTCACAAACGCGTCGGCGATCTCAAAGAAGTTCTCCATGTGCGGTCCGAACACGATCGGTTTGCCGAACACGGCGGGCTCGAGCACGTTGTGGCCGCCGGTGGCGACCAGGCTGCCGCCGACAAAGACGACCGTGGCGATCTGGTACACGGTGGCGAGCTCGCCAATGGTGTCGAGCACCACGACATCAACGCGCGGTTCGGTATCGATGGCCAGGTCGCTGCGGCGGGCGACCTTCCAGCCTTCGGCGCGTGCCAGCTGCTCGGCTTCGGCGAAACGTTCGGGGTTGCGCGGCGCCAGCACCAGCAGGGTAGTGGGCGCGCTCGCGCGCACGCGGCGAAAGGCGCGCAGCACGGCGCCCTCTTCGCCTTTCATGGTGCTGCCCGAGACGATCACCGGGCGGCCCGGCGACAGCCGGAAGTAGCGGAGCACGCGGTCGCGGGCGCGGGCCTGCAAGGCGGTGGACGGCAGATCGAGCGAATCGAACTTCAAGCTGCCGGTCACCACCACGCGCGCGGGGTCGGCGCCGAGGGCGATGAAGCGCCGCGCCGACTCTTCGCTCTGCACGCAGAAGCGATCGACGTGATCGAGCACGCGCCGCATCATGGGCCGCACCAGCTGGTAGCGCGGGAACGACCGCGGCGACAGCCGGCCGTTCACGACGGCGGTCTTGACGCCACGCTTGCGGCACTCGCGCAGCAGGTTGGGCCAGATCTCCGTTTCCATCATGATGAACAGGCGCGGCCGCACCAGGTCGAGCGTGCGCTTCACGAAAATCCCGAGGTCGAAGGGAAAATAGAAGACCGCGTCCACATCCTGTACGCTGCGGCGGGCCAATTGCTGGCCGGCGAGGGTGGTGGTGGAGAGGAACATGCGCAGGCCGGGATGACGCCGCTTGAGATCGCTAATCAGCGGCCGGGCGGTGAGCACTTCGCCGACCGACACCGCGTGGATCCAGATCGAGGCGTCCGCATCCATGTTGAACGACACGGGCAGGTAGCCCATCCGTTGTCCCAGGCTGCCGACGTATTTCTTGTAGCGCAGGGCCTGGTAGACGAACCACGGGGAGGCGATCACGACGATCGCCAGCACGAGGACGCTGTAAAGGCTATACATTAAAGGACTTAGGCATCATTCTACCGGCATCCTTCGGGTTTGTCGAACCCGGTTGTACAATTCGTCCCTCATGGCTATCAAAGTAGGCATCAACGGGTTCGGCCGCATTGGGCGAAACATCATGCGGGCTGCGCTCGCCCACACCGACGTCGACATCGTCGCCGTCAACGACATTACCGACGCCGCCACCCTGGCGCACCTGCTCAAGTACGACTCCGTGCTGGGCAACCTGAGTGTGCCTGTCACCGCGAGCGGCGACACCATTCAGGTGGGCAGCGACAAGTTCAAAGTACTGGCGTCGAAGGATCCGGCGGCGCTGCCGTGGCAGGACCTCGGTGTCGATATCGTGTTCGAGTGCACGGGCAAGTTCACCAAGCGTGAGGATGCCGCCAAGCACCTCGCGGCTGGGGCGCGCAAAGTCGTGATCACGGCACCGGCGACCGATCCCGATGTCACGGTGGTCCTCGGCGTCAACGACGGTGACTACGACGCGGCGAAGCACCACATCGTGTCGAACGCGTCATGCACGACCAATTGCGTCGCGCCGCTGGCCAAGGTGCTCCACGAATCCTTCGGCCTTCGCAAGGGCTGGATGACTACGGTGCACGCCTACACCAACGATCAGAACCTGCTGGACTTGCCGCACAAGGACTTGCGCCGGGGGCGCGCGGCGGCGCTGTCGATCATCCCCACCACCACGGGAGCGGCCAAGGCGGTGGGCGAAGTGCTGCCGGCCCTCAAGGGCAAGCTTGACGGGATCTCGATGCGCGTGCCGACACCGAACGTCTCGGTGGTCGACCTGGTCGCGATTCTCGAGCGGCCAGCGACCGCCGACGCGATCAACGCGGCCCTGAAAGCCGCGGCCGACGGCCCGCTGAAGGGCATCATGGAGTACTGCACCGCGCCGCTGGTCTCGATCGACTTCCGCGGCAACCCGCACTCGACCATCATCGACGCCGCCTATACCAAGGTGCTCGACGGCGACTTCGTCAAGGTGATGGCGTGGTACGACAACGAGTGGGGCTACTCGAACCGTTGCGTCGATTTGCTGAAAAAACTCTGACGGATCGGGCCGGGACTGAAGTCCCGGCCTTCTGGCAATCCGCCAATCTATGACCAAATATTCGATCCGGGACTTCGCCCTCGGCGGCAAGCGCGTCTTCATCCGCGTCGACTTCAACGTGCCGTTCAAGAACGGCGTGATCACCGACGACACGCGGATCACGGCTTCGCTGCCGACGATTCAGTACGCCCTTGACCAGGGCGCGACCGTGATTCTGGCCTCGCACTTCGGGCGGCCGAAGGGCGAGCCGGCGCCGGAGTTCAGCCTCAAGCCGGTGGCGGCGCGGTTGAGCGAACTGCTGAAACGGCCGGTCACCTTCGCCGACGACTGCATCGGCGCACTCGCGACGGCAGCCGTCGCCGCGGCCCAGGCGCCGGGCGGCTCGAAGCTGGTGCTGCTGGAGAACCTGCGCTTCCACGCCGAGGAAGAGCACAACGATCCGACGTTCGCCAAGGCACTCGCTTCGCTCGCTGATATTTACATCAACGATGCGTTCGGGGCCGCACATCGCGAGCATGCGTCGGTGTCGGGCATGCTGGTCTTCATGGCCACCGCCGGCGCGGGACTGCTGATGAAGAAGGAGATGACCTATCTCGGCCTCGCGCTTGGCGACCCCGACCGCCCGTTCGTCGCGGTGATTGGCGGCGCCAAGGTCTCGGACAAGATCGAGGTGATCGACAGCATGCTGGGCCGCGTCGACCGCCTGCTGATCGGCGGCGCGATGGCCTACACTTTCTTCAAGGCGCTGGGCATGCCGGTCGGCAAGTCATTGGTCGAAGACGACAAGCTGGATGAGGCGCGCGCGATCATCGCCCACGCGCAGGCGCGGGGAGTGGTGTTGCAGTTGCCGGTCGATCACGTGGTCGCGGACAAGATCGACGCCGCCACGCCAACCGAGGTATTGAAGGTGGGCGACGCCGCGATCGGCGAGCGCATGGGGCTCGACATCGGCCCCGAGACCGCGCGGCTCTACGCCGGGCTGCTGGCCGATGCGAAAACCGTCGTGTGGAACGGCCCCATGGGCGTGTTTGAAGTCGCGCCGTTTGCGAAGGGCACGTTGGCGATTGCCCACGCCATGGCCAACGTCAAAGGCACCACCATCATCGGCGGCGGCGATTCGGTCGCCGCCATCAACGCGGCGCACGTGGCGGACAAGATGACGCACATCTCGACCGGCGGCGGCGCGTCGCTGGAGTTCCTCGGCGGCGCCGAGCTGCCGGGAGTAGCGGCGTTACCGGACAAGAAGTAACGAATAACGAATTACCAAGAACGAATTCACATGCGCACACCTCTGATCGCCGGCAACTTCAAGATGTTCAAGACCGCGGCGGAAACGGCCGCGTACGTCGTGGAGTTGCGCGGGTTGCTCAGGGACGTGAACGGCGTCGAAGTGGTGATCGCGCCCCCGTCCACGTCGATCCAGGCGGCGGCGGTGGCGGCGGAAGGCAGCCCGATTGGCGTTGGCGCGCAGAACATTCACTGGGAGCGCGAGGGCGCGTTCACGGGCGAGGTCAGTGCGGGCATGGTGCGCGCGGCCGGCGCGCGGTTCGTGATCGTCGGCCACTCGGAGCGTCGCACGCTGTTCGGGGAGACCAACGACACGGTCAACAAGAAGATGAACGCGGTGATCGCCGCGGGCATGACGCCGATTGTCTGCATCGGCGAAACGCTCGAGCAGCGCGACCGCAACGAGACGCTGGCGGTGCTCGATCGACAGATCACGGAGGGCCTTGACGGGGTCACCGGCGAGCAACTGGCGGCGATGGTGCTGGCCTACGAGCCGGTGTGGGCCATCGGCACTGGTCGCAACGCCACGCCTGCCCAGGCCGGGGAGGCCCATTTCCACATCCGTCAGCGGTTAAAACAGTGGTTTGGCCTCGAATCGGCCGAGCACTGCCGGATCTTGTATGGCGGAAGTGTGAAGCCCGACAACATCGCCAAGCTCATCACGCAGCCGGATGTCGACGGCGCGCTGGTGGGCGGCGCCAGCCTCGACCCCAAGAGCTTTCTTGCCATCATCCGGGGCGCGGCGATATAATCGGAAGTTCTAGCCATGGTGTATTACCTCATCGTCACTCTCTACGTCATTGTCTGCGCGCTGCTGATCCTCACGATCCTGCTGCAGCAGGGCAAAGGCGGCGATATTGCGAACGCGTTTGGCGGCGGCAGCAGCCAGGCAGTGTTCGGCGCGCGTTCCGGCGCCACGTTGCTCACGCGGGCGACCGCGGTGCTCGCGGCGCTGTTCGTCATTGGCGCGATTACGCTCACGGTGTTTGGCCAGCGTGGCCCTGGATCGGTGGTCGGCGGCATTGATGGACCGGCCCCCGCGCCTGCGGCGCCGGTAGCGGTTCCTGCCGCAACGACGCCCGCTCCGGCCGCGCAACCTGCGGCTCCGGCGCCGGGTAACACCACGCCGTAGTTTGTTCTATACTTTCCACCTGCCTGCGGGAGTGGCGGAATTGGCAGACGCACTAGCTTGAGGTGCT
>SHUG01000098.1 GCA_009694735.1 Acidobacteriota bacterium
TTGGGGTTGCGGCGGTAGATGTCGAGGCCAATGCGTCCCTTCGCGCCGGCCGGCACGCCGCTCTCGAGCTTGCTCCAGGTCTGTCCAGCATCCGTCGACTTCCAGATCGCGCTGCCCGGGCCGCCGCCGTTCATGCCCCACTGCTGGCGGCGGCGCTGGTAGCTGGCGGCAAACAGCGTCTTGTTGTTCGAGGGATCCATCACCAGCTCGGTGGCACCGGTGTCGTCATCCACGTGCAGCACGCGCGCCCACGTCAGGCCGCCGTCGCTGGTCTTGTAGACGCCACGCTCGCCGCCGGCGCCCCACAGGTCGCCCAGCGCAGCGACGTAGACGACATTGAAGTCAACCGGGTCGACCAGCACCTTGGCGATCTGCTTGCTGGCGCGCAGCCCCATGTTCTTCCAGCTGCGGCCACCGTCAGTGGACTTGAACACGCCCTCGCCCCACGAGGAACTCTGACGGTTGTTGCCTTCGCCGGTGCCCACCCACACCAGGTTGGCGTCGGTCGGCGCGATCGCGATCGCACCGACCGATCCGGTGGACTCGTGGTCGAACACCGTCGTGAACGTCGTGCCGCCGTTGGTGGTCTTGTAAACACCCGATGTCGCCATGGCGACGTAGAACGTCGTCGGATCGCTCTCGAGTACTGCGAAATCGTCGACGCGGCCCGAGGGCGTGGCCGGTCCGATCGACCGGAAATACAGCCGATCGAGCGGCCCGTTGCCGGCGGAGTTGGCCGTTGTGATGGGCGTGACCGGCGGCGGCGCCTGGGCGACCAGGGCCACAGTGGCCAGTGACAGAACGAGCGATGTGAGAGCGGTTCGTGTGCGTGTCATGTCGTTTCCCGATCCCCGATCCCCGATCCCCGACCCCTACTTCCCGCCGAACAGATAATCGAGCGCGAGGTTGGTCATTACCTTCACGCCGACCGGCAATGCCGATTCGTCCGCGAAGAACAGCGGCGAGTGATTCTGCGCCACCTTCGTGTAGTCCTGGTCACGCGGTGTCACGCCGAGGAACACGAACAGGCCCGGCACCTTCTGCTGAAAAAAGGAAAAGTCTTCCGCCGTGCCGGTAAGCGGCCCCAGCCGCACGTTGTCAGCACCGGCGGCCCGCCGCAGCGTCGGCAGCATCCGCTCGGTCAGGGCGGGGTCGTTGATGGTCGACGGATAGGCGGTGCCCATGCCAATCTCGACGGTGGCCGTCGCGCCGGCAGCGGCCGCGTAGTTGGTGGCGATGGCACGAATGCGGTCGTGGATGTCCTTGCGGACGGTTTCGTTGAACGCCCGCACCGTGCCTTCAAGCTCCACCATCTCGGGCACGATGTTCGAGCGGTTGCCGCCGGTGAAGCGGCCGACCGTCACCACTGCCGGCGCCTCGGTGATATTCACCGTGCGGCTGATGATGGTCTGCAGCCCCATCACCACTTGCGATCCGATCACGATCGGATCAATGCCGCCCCACGGCACCGCGCCGTGGGTCTGGCGGCCCTTGATCCTGATCAGGAACGTGTCGGCGCTCGCCATCAGCGGCCCGGAACGGTAGACGACCGTGCCAGCGGGAAACGGAAACACATGAAGCCCGAAGATGGCGTCCACCTTGGGATTCTCGAGCACGCTCTCCTTGATCATCTGCTCGGCGCCGCCGGTCTCCCCTGGTGGGGGTCCCTCTTCAGCCGGCTGAAAGATCACTTTCACCGTACCCGGCAGCCGATCTCGCATCCGCGCGAGCGCGGTAGCGGTGCCCAGCAGGATCGCCATGTGGTTGTCGTGACCACACGCGTGCATCACGCCGACTTCCTGGCCGTTCCACTGGGTCTTCGCCGTGGACTTGAACGGCAGGTCGCCTTGTTCGGCGACCGGCAGCGCGTCCATGTCGGAGCGCAGCGCCACTACTGGCCCAGGCCGTCCGCCGCGCAAGACGCCGACCACGCCGGTGGTGGCCACACCCGTCGTTACTTCGAAGCCGAGCTTCCGTAACTCGTCGGCGATGATCTTCGCGGTGCGCGCCTCGCGATTGCCCAGCTCCGGATTCTTGTGAAAGTCTCGCCGCCACGCCACCACTTGCGGGTTGAGCTCCACCGACAACCGCTCGGCGTCGGCAGCTAACGGATTGGCGGCTGGGACCGTCTGAGCGTGCAGCGACGTGGGCATCAGCAACAACGAGACGAACAGCAGTTTTCGCATGGTCACGGGATTCTACTCTCATGGGCCATCCTTGACCTGATGACCACCTGATGACTACCATATGGTCATGACCAAGGTAGGCGTTGCCAAGCTCAAGGCCGAGCTCAGTGACTATCTGCGCAAGGTGAAACTGGGCGGCGAGGTCGTGGTCTACGACCGCGAGACACCGATTGCCCGGATCGTGCCTTACGAAGCGACCGAGCGGCGTGGCGGGCTGATTATTCGACCCGCCAAGCCAGGCGTTCGATTTCAAGACGTGCCGCTGCCGCCGCCCCTTCGCCTCGCCGACGGTCGGAGCGTCGTCGATGTGCTGATCGAGGAACGGCAAAAGGAACGTGACCGCTTACCTTGATGCGTCGGTCATCCTGCGGATCGTGTTTGTGGAACCCGATCCGTTGGTGGAATGGGACGCGATCACGAATGGGTGGACCAGCGCCTTGATCAGGGTCGAGTGCGCGCGCACGCTGGACCGAATCCGTCACCTGAAACTTGCGCCTGGTGAGGCGACCGGCCAGCGTCTGCCGGTCCTCGAACGAATTCTCAAGGGTCTGCAAACCGTTGAACTTGGTCCGTCGATCCTGACGCGGGCCTGCCAGCCCTTGCCCGTACCTCTGGGCACGCTTGATGCCCTGCACTTGGCGTCCGCTCTCGCTTGGCGCGAACAGCATTCGGACCATGACTTCGCGTTTGCCACCCACGATCGGGCTCTCGGACGAGCAGCCAGGACCATGGGGCTGGTCGTGATCGGAACCGATTAGGAAGGTCAAGTTCTGCGGCGCTTCAAGGCGGGTGAGCCAGTCCATGCCGACAGCATGGGGCGACACTCCTTGTCGGGGCGGCACTGCTTGCCGGGGAGGCACTTCTTGACGGGGGAAGCACTCCTTGACGGGATCTAAGGCAGGAGCACGATCTTGCCGTGCGCGCCGGGCTCCATCACCGCGATGTGCGCTTTCGCGGCGTCCGCCAGCGGCATTTCCTTCCCGACCACCGGATTGAGGGCGCCGCTTTCAAGTCCGGCGATGATGGCCTGGTGGGCGCGACGGACTTCGTCAGGCGTAATGGCCCATAACGCCAGGCCGTAAACCGCGCAGTCCTTGCTCATGATCTTGCGCGCGTCAATCTCAACGCGGCCCCGATTGCCAATCACGACAATGCGTCCGCCCAAAGCGACGACCGTCAGATCGTGATCGAGGTTCACGTTCGCCAGCATCTCGAGAATCACATCCGGCCCGCGGCCGCCGGTGGCACTGGTGATCTGCTCCAGATAGCCCGCCGACCGATGGTTGAAGGCGTGTTGTGCGCCTTGCTTCGTCACTACCGCGAGGCCCTCATCCGTTCCTGCCGTTCCGATCACCGTCAGTCCGGCAGCGACCGCGAACTGCGTGGCGGCAATGCCCACCGCGCCGCTGGCGCCATGCACCAGCAGGGTGTCACCGGCGCGCGCGTTGGCGCGGCCAAAAAGCGCGCGCCACGCGGTGACATACGGCACGAATAGGCCAGCGCCTTGGGCGAAGCTGACCCGAGCGGGGAGGCGATGGACTTGCAGCGCCTCGCAGACGGCCATCGCCGCGTAGGCCCCATGTGCCTTTCCCTTGGTGGTCCCGCTGATGTACACGCGATCACCGGTCTTCCAACCAGTCACATCGTCGCCGACCTGGTTGACGACGCCCGCAGCGTCCGCGCCAGGCGTGTACGGCAGATCAGGTTTGATCGCGTAACCGCCCGCGCGCATGTAGGTGTCGTACGGGTTGACCCCCACCGCGCGGATGCTGACCCTGACTTGGCCTTTGCCAGCCACCGGATCAGGCACCTCTTCCAGCTTCAGTACCTCGGGGCCGCCGAACTCACGCGCGAGAATCGCCTTCATCCACTGATTCTAGTCCCTCGCTCGGATCAGTCCCGACAAGAGATCAGTCCCGACAAGAGGTTGACATCCCGTCAAGAGGTGCCGCCCCGGCAAGGATCACTTCTTCGCGAGCTCTTCGTCGATGATCTGCTTGAACGCCTCGAACGGCTGCGCGCCGACGAGCGCCCGGCCGTTGATGTACAGCGTCGGCGTCGAGTTCACGCCCATCTTCTCGCCCTGCGCCGTGCCGGCGGCCACCAGGCCGGCGTGCTTCCCCGAATCCAGGCACTGGTTGAACTTGGCGGCGTCGAGGCTGAGTCCCACCGCATACTGCTTGAGCTCCGGCACATTGAGCGCGCCCTGGTTGGCGAACAGCTGGTCGTGCATCTCCCAGTACTTGCCTTGCTCGCCGGCGCAGTGCGCCGCTTCCGCGGCCTTCGGCGCCTGCGCGTGGTTCGGCAATGGGAAGTCCTTGAAAATGATCTTCACCTGGTCGCCGTAGGTCTTGCGCACTTGCTCGAGCGTCGGGTTGACGCGGCCGCAGAACGGGCACTGGTAGTCGGAGAACTCGACGATGGTGACCGGCGCGGAGGCCACGCCGCGCACCGGATCACTCGCCGCGGTCGCCACGGTGTAGCGCGGCGGGTCGAGCATCACCTTCACGCTGGCGCTCTTCGCCTTGAGCTCTTCCACGAGCTGGGCGCGCGCTTGCTGCGTGCGTTGCCCTGCCAGGAAATCCTTGATCTGTCCGCGTAGCTGTTCGAGCGTTCGGCCTTGAGCGCGCTCGCGGTTGGCCTCGAAGAACTGCACGATCTCCGGCTCCGACACCGGCACCGCACGCTTGGCCGAGGCCTGCGCGAGGTAGGCATCAACTGAGAGGCTGGCGGCCTTCGCCGCGTTCTCAATCAGGATCTCGCCCACCACCTGGTCCAGCATGTTGCGCCGGTTCTGGTAGAGCAGTTGCGTGACGCGCGCGCGCTCGGCGGCGTCAAACTCCTCCCACTTGGCGTCAACCTCTTTGAGCGTGATCTGGCGTCCCGCCACCTCGGCGACCACCAGGTCGGGACTGCTCGCCAGGGCCGGCAACGACTGCCCGGCGGCACTGGACGACTCGGAGCAGGCGGTCAGGGCCAGGGCAACCAGGGCGGCCAGCGCAACGCCTCGGAAGGATCCTGACAATCTCATCCGGTGAGCTTATCATCGGGCTCCGGATTGGCAGGGGGTGCGGGTGCCCCTTTCCGCTCGTAGCCGGGGCACGACCACACGGGCAGCGGCGGATATTTGCGGAATTGGGGATCGGTCAGCGCGCGCTCGCACAGGCAGAACGTGGATCGCCCGCTCTCGACCCGGCGGGAAAAGACGCAATCGGCGCACAGGCCGGGAAATACGGAGGGCATGGCCTGCCGTTAGTGTAGGCCGCCCGGGCACGACCTTTGCTAAAGTTGGGGTGTGATGAACAGGTTGTCCTCGATTGTGTCCGCCGGCATCTTGCTGGCGGGAACCGCTGTGCTGGCCACCTCCGGACAGAATCAGCCGATTTTCAAGTCGTCTGTCCGCACCGTCCCCGTCTACGCCACGGTGGTCGATAGCGGCGGACGCCTGGTGCCCGACCTCGAGCGCGGCGACTTCACGATTCTCGACAACGGCAAGCCCACTGAGCTGTCGCTGTTCTCGAACCAATCCCAGCCCTTCAGCGCCGTCGTCATGCTCGACACCAGCGCCAGCATGACCGCCAACCTGAAGCTGCTCAACCGCGCCGCGGAACAGTTCCTCATGCGGTTGCTGCCGGTGGATCGGGCGCAGGTGGGCGCGTTCAACGACAAGATCCAGTTGAGTGGCACCTTCACCAACAACCGCGATGAGTTGATCGGCGCGTTGAACGATTTGTACTTCGGTAACCCGACGCGGCTGAACGACGGCATTGCCGCCGGCCTCGACGCGCTCAAGGGCATTGAAGGGCGCCGGGTCGTGCTGGTGTTTACCGACGGTGAAGACACCGCAAGCCGCACCGGATTCAAGTCGGTGCTCGAGCGCGCGCGCGACGAAGAGGTGATGGTCTACTCGATTGGACTCGAGTCGGAGTTCTTCAACGGCATGCGCATCGTCAAGACACGGCCGTCAAGAGACTTGCGGAAGATTTCGGATGAAACCGGCGGCGGTTACTTCGAGCTGCTCAAGACCGTCGACCTGGCGCCGACCTTCTCGCGCGTCGCGCAGGAACTGCGCAGCCAGTACTTGATCGGTTTCGCGCCGGTTGCGCTCGACGGCAAGGTCCACAAGCTCGACGTGAAGGTGAACCGGCCGGGCATGATCGTGCGGGCGCGAAAGAGCTATCTGGCCGCGCCCGACATCAAGTCCTGAGCCCTACTTCAGCAGCTCCAGCACCTGGGGCCAGTCGGTTTTTCTCAGGATGTCGGCGATCAGCACCTCGTTGCCTCGCAGCCGGATCGCCATGGTGCGCACCGGCGACGGGTGTTCTGCGGCGGCGGCCGGCGCCACCACCTCGTAGGCATTCTCCGATCGTTCACGCACCTCGGGCATGCCCAACGTCCCAAACAGGACCACCGCCTCCGCTGGGCTGAACTTCTCTTCGCTGCGTTCGGCCACCTTCACCCGAAAGACATTCGACGGCACCATGATGATCGCGACCGCGCCGGCGATCGCGACCGACCGGGATGGCGCCGGTGCCACGGATGATTCCATCCCAAACGTGTACGACGGCTGGTTGAAGTCAACGTCGATCGTGACGTGAGCCTCGGCATCGATGCGCGCGCCGGCGACGCCCTCGTCCGACAAGCCCACGCCGTCGACGTCCTGTGAGCGCCCCGTGCGCTTGGCTTCGGCCACCGCGCGTTCGTACTGCAACTCCGCGCGGCGCTGCGCGGCATCGATCGCCACCCCGATCTGCGCCATCGCCCGCATCGCCCGCGCCTGGTTGATCTCGTTGAGCGGGTTGGCCATCACTTCAATGCTGCGTTCACCCGGCTGCCGCGGACGAACCATCCAGGCAGGAACCGGTGAGCCGTTGGCGGGAACGGTACCGCTGTCGTCGGTGTCGGGAAACGGCAACGCCGGCGCCAACGCCGCGCGCACGGCGGTCATCACGCGATCGCCATCCGCCATTGCTTGCGCACCGGCGGGCGCGGGCCACGCACAAACCGCGCTCACGATGAGCACCCCAGCCCCCTTCATTCCGTGTCCTTCCAGAACGCCGCCAAAAGGTTCGCGGCGACCTGTTGTCGATAGTCCCCCGTCGATCGCAGATCATCGATGGGCGCGATCTCCTTCCGGAGCGCGGCCTGTGCGTCGCCGATCGCTCCGCCTTGGCTCAACACCGCGGCCGCTGCTTCGGCGAGCACCACCGTGGGCGCCACCGACCCAATGGCAATGCGCACCTTGCAGCTGTGGCGTCCGGCTTCTTGACCGCCGTAGCCTTGGCGGAGGTGGTCAGCCGGACTTCGGACACCCGCCATCATGATCTTCGAAATCGCCTGCGCTCGGCGAGTGCCGACCTTGCGCCACCATTGGCGCCCGTCGATCGCCGGGATCTCGATTGCGGTGATCAACTCGTCTGGCTGCCGCACGCTCGTGCGATAGCCCGTGTAGAACCTGGCAAAGGACACGCGCCGTTCGCCGCTGGCGCTCCTCAAGACGATGAGGGCGCCGGCGGCGGCGAGCACAGGCAGGGTATCGCCCGCCGGTGAGGCATTGGCGATGTTGCCTCCCAACGTGCCGCGATTTTGAATCTGCGCGCCGCCAATCTCGCGAGCGGCGGCCACCAGCATTGGTACCCGCTTCTGGACGAGTGGCGAAGCGATAATCTCGGTGTAAGTGGTGAGCGCGCCAATGCGCAGGATTGGCTTGCTCGTGATCCCTCGCAACTCATCGAGGCTCCACAGGTCGATAAATTGCCGCGTGTCGCTGGTGCCGAAATGCAATCCCACCAGCACGTCGGTGCAGCCGGCGATCGGTGTCAGCGTCGGTTCCTTCGCGAGCATCGCCAGCGCGGCCTTGAGGTTGCGCGGCCGCTGCAGCGTCAGCGTCCTAGCGTCGACGGGCATGCGCGCTTGCCCTCCGTAGCGCAACGCGCGAAGGAGGGCCTTTCTTGGCCGGTGAGAGTGCGGCTTCGACCGAGTTGAAGATGCTGATGTAGCCCGTGCAGCGGCACAGGTTGCCCGCCAGCGCCGTCTTGATCTCGTCGCGTGAAGCTCCTGCCTTGAGTGGCAGGGCGGCCATGATCATGCCGGGCGTGCAAATGCCGCACTGCGCGCCGCCGTGTTCGACAAAGGCGTTCTGCAGCGCCTTGGCCGACCGCTTCGCCGCTGCCGCACCTTCGATGGTGACCACCTGGCAACCCTCGACGTGCGCCACCGGCACCAGGCACGAGTCGACGGCCACACCGTCAACCAGCACCGTGCAGGCGCCGCACTCGCCTTCGCCGCAACCTTCCTTGGTGCCGGTCAGGCCGCAGTCTTCGCGCAACACGTCGAGCAATCGCGCCATCGGCGGCACCGTGAGCCGGCGCTGCCTGCCATTAATCGTCAGCAACATAGGTTCAGGATCATCGACGCGCCCTCATCAGGCGTTCGGGGGTGGCCGGAATAAGGCGGATGTCGAAGCCGCAGTGCCGCAGCGCGTTGATCACGGCGGGCGCCGGACCGTCGATCGGCATCTCGCCCACGCCCTTGGCGCCGTACGGTCCATGGGCGTACGGCCGCTCGAGCATCGCCACCTCGATCGGCGGCGCATCCATCGGGGTGGGGATGATGTAGTTGGTCAGCTGCGCGTTGGCCATGCGGCCGTCGCGCATCACCACCTCCTCGAGCAGGGCATAGCCGAGCCCTTGCGCGGTGCCGCCTTGAATCTGGCCTTCGGCCATGAGCGGATGGATGGCCTTGCCAATCTCCGCCACCGCCGTCACGTGGGTAGGCGTGACTTCGAAGGTGACCGGATCCACTTCGATCTCCACCACGTTGCAGCCCCACGCGTAACTGCCGTAGGCATCGCCGGAATAGCGTTGGTCGTCCCAGGCCAAACCGGCCGGCGGCTCGTACTGCTTGGTCACGGTGAACGCGCCGTGCCGGGTGAAGTATTGCGCAGGCGTCAGCGCGCCCAGCTTCCGGCGCATGTCACGGGCGCAGCGCTCGAGTAACTTGCCCACGATCATGCAAGTGCGCGACGCGACGGTCGGCCCGCTGTCGGGCACGACATCAGTGTCGGGTTGCTGCACCTCAATGGCGGCGAACGGCAGCTCCAGTGCATCCGCCACAATCTGCGCGAGCATGGTCGTGGTGCCCTGCCCAATCTCCGTGCTGGCGACCAGAATGCGGGCGCCCGATCGGGTCAGCTCGAGCGACGCCTTCGACGCCAGCTTCACCTCGCCCGCGCCGGTGAAGCCCGAGCCGTGGAAGAACAGCGACAGGCCGATGCCGCGATTCGTGCCCTTCCACTCGCGGCGCTTCCGCCTGAAGCCGGATCGCTTCACCGCCTCGCGCAGCACCGGTAGCGCGCTGGCATCCTTCCCCAGTTTCTGTCCCGTCGCGGTGGAATCGCCGGGCCGCAGCGCGTTGACCTCACGCAGGCGCACCGGATCGATGCCGAGCGCCTCGGCCACGCGATCCATGTGTGCCTCAACTGCGAACTGGGTCTGGGGCGCGCCAAAGCCGCGAAAGGCGCCGTTGGGCGGCGTGTGCGTCATCATCGCCCGGCCGCGGATGCGAATGTGATCGCAGCGGTACGGACCAGCCGCGTGAATCACCCCTCGCGACAGCACCACCGCGCTCAATGTCGCATAGGCGCCGCCGTCCATCAGCACGTCCACAGCCATCGCGGTGATCCGTCCATCGCGCGTCAAGCCAGTGCGGTGCCGGACGATGGCGGGGTGGCGCTTGGTGGTTGCCAGCAGATCTTCGACGCGGTCGTAGATCATCTTCACCGGCTTGCCGGTCTTGATCGCCAGAATGGCGGCATGACAGGCGAGCATCGACGGATATTCTTCCTTGCCGCCAAAGCCGCCGCCGGTTTCGGTCTGGATCACGCGCACCCGATCGGGCGTGAACCCGGTCAGCACCACCAGCGCCTTGTGAACGTAATACGGACACTGTAGCGACCCGTAGACGGTGATCTGCCCATCGCCGGGCACGGCAATCACGCCGTTGGTCTCGATGTAGAGCTGTTCCTGGTGGCTGGTGCGGTACTCACCGTCCACCACCACTTCGGCGTCGCGAAAGCCGCGCTCGATGTCGCCCTTGTCGATGGCGATCTGCTTGAAGCAGGTCTCAGACGTCTCGGGGTCGTAGTTCGGCGCCAGCTCGCGATAGTCGAACCGGACCTGCTCGTCGATGCCGAACAGCGCGCGGCGGTCAGCGTGCGCCACCAGCAGGACCGGCTCCGCCACGTGCCGCACCTCGCGCTCGGCCAGGCACGGCTGGTCGGGGTCGAGCAGCGCCACGTAGTTCTTGCCGGGAATGTCGCGATAGTCCGCAACGATGTAGTCGGGCGAGAGGTCGATGTGGGTGTTGACGATCTCGCCACGAGGAATGGTGGCGCGAATGGTCGCCCCGAACAGCATGCCGGGGAACGTCAGGTCGTCGATGTACTTCGCGGCGCCGGTGACCTTCGCATCACCGTCCTTGCGCCGAACGCTGGTCCCAACCGCGCGCCCCACGCCCGCACTCTAGCACCAGTGCTAGCCGCCGGCCATGGTGGGAATGACTTCGACGACGTCGCCATCGGCGATCGGGCGCTGGTCGACGGCATGTAACAACAGCTCGTCGTTCACCGCGATGTTGTATAGCGGGTCATCGAGCTGTTCGCCCAGGCCGGGTGCCAGTCGCTCCAGCGCCTGCAGCAACTGCCCGACCGTCGACACGCTCTCGCGCACGACCAGCGAGTCGCCGCCGGCAACGGTATGCAAGGCGGCAGGAAAATTAACGGTCACTGCCAAGCGCGCCCACCAATTCCTTGCGCCACGCTTCTTGCGGCGCGCCTTCGCTCGTGAGCCGCGAGATGGCGTAGAACCGCGAGAGCATGGCGTCGAACTCCTGCCGGTCGATGTGCTCGCCCTGATAAGGCCCGCTCGGATTGGGCTCATCGAACCAGCGGTCGGGAAGGGTGTCGTCCTTGCGCCGCACGCCAAGACGATGGTTGATGAGCCGTTCAACGCCCATCACGTTGAGGCCGCACTGTTCCAATTCCTGGTCGGTGAAGGCGAGGCCGGTCACGTTGGCGAGCTGTTCGCGGAATTCGGGCATCCCCGGCAGGGACGGGCTGTTGAACAGCTTGGTGGTGAAGCGGCACATGCCGACGGAATCGCCGACCGCGTAGATGTTCTCGCAGGCGCGCACCGCGCGTTCCTTGTCGACGTAGCTGTTGGGCTCGGCGCTCACCGTCCCGCCGTACAACTCCGACTTGAAGGCCGGGTTGTCGTTGATGCGCGCGTTGATCTCGAGGGTCGCGCGATTGCGCAGGTGATCCATGCCGCGCGTGGCCACGGCCAGGCCAAGCGCGAACGCCTTGAGGATGCGCGCGTCGTGCGGATCGCTCTGACCCAGACCCTTCACCGCAATCCGGTACTTCAGCGCCTCCGCCGGATAGTGGCCCTTCTCCACCGCGCGCGTGCTGTCAGCAAGCGTGGCGCCGAAGCCTTCGCGCGCTGACATCTGGAACAGCAGTTTCTCAACGGTCTCGGCGTCGCCCCAGGTCAGCGTGATGCCGCCGGTGTGTTCGGTGGTGATGATGCCGCGCTGGAACAGCTCAAAGGCCCACGCGAGGGCGGAGCCGGTCGAGGCCGTGTCGAGGCCGAGGTCGTTGCAAATGTTGTTGAGGCGAATCACCGCGGCGACGCTGTCGATGCCGAGGTTGGGACCGAACTTGCCGAGCGTCACGTACTCGGGGCCATCGCCCTTGTCGTACTTGTC
>SHUG01000007.1 GCA_009694735.1 Acidobacteriota bacterium
CAACGTCACCGTGATTGTCGCCGACGTCCTGGCCCTGGACCTGGCGGCGGTGCTGTCGGAGTGGCTTGGTGAACCGCCGGCTCCCGGCCAGGCGGTCCGGGTGGTCGGTAACCTCCCGTACAACATCTCCTCCCCTATCCTGTTTTCGCTGCTCGAATTGGCGGCGGCCACTGGCGGCCTGCGCGATGCCATCTTGATGCTGCAGAAGGAAGTGGCCGATCGATTGGTGGCCAAGGTCGGGACTGGCGACTACGGCGTGCTGACGATCCTGACCGCGGTGCACGCCGACGTCACGCGATTGCTGTCGTTGCCTCCGGGAGCCTTCCGGCCGGCGCCCCAGGTGCATTCGGCGGTGGTCAGGCTCTCATTCAGGCCGCCGGCGGTGGAGATTGCCGACATGGCCGGGTTCGTGCGAATGGTGCGGACCATGTTCACCCAGCGCCGCAAGACGCTGTCGAATGCGCTCAAGCCGTTTGGCGCCGAACGGTCGATCGCGCCTGGCGAGGCGCTCGCCGCCGCCGGGGTCGACGGCCGGCGCCGTCCAGAGACTCTCGAGATGGCCGAGTTGGCGGCCCTGTTCCGCGCCTTCCACGGCCACGGATTAAGCGCAGATTAGACACAGACAATCTAGAACCCACCGAGCCGGAAGTTGAAGCTGTGCTATAGTTTCCGACCAAACCCGCCTCGTTTTACAGGCGCTCCCAGCGGCCTGAACAGGTGACCTTGTCGACTCGCCAGAGTCCACGGTGACCTAGTTAGTTTTCCCTGGGCGTGTAATCACGCCCGGCTGGGATATCGCATGAGTGAGTCTTCGCCCACGGCTTCGGCCGTGGCGCTTGCAGTCGACGTGGTGCCGCTTGGCGGCCTCGGCGAGTTCGGCCTCAACATGATGGCCATCTCGTGTGGAGATACCACCATCGTTGTCGACGCCGGTGCGATGTTCCCGGAAGCCGACCAGCTCGGCGTGGACTTGATCGTGCCCGACCTGGCCTACCTCGAAAGCCGCAAGGGCCAGGTCAAGGCGCTCGTCCTGACGCACGGCCACGAGGATCACATCGGCGCGGTGCCCTACGTGCTCCCCCATCTCGACGGACCGATCTACGGCACGCCGCTGACGCTGGCTTTTGTCGGCAAGAAGCTGGAAGAGCACGGGCTCGACCCCAAGACCATCGAAGTGCGGCCCCGTGACGTGATCGAGATTGGCCCGTTCACGCTGGAGTTCATTCGCGTCACGCACAGCATGCCCGACTGCGTGGGCATTGCCATTCGCACGCCGCAGGGCGTGATCCTGCACACCGGCGACTTCAAGGTCGACCAGACGCCGATGGACGGTGAAGCGTTCGACCTGCATCGCTTCGCGCAGCTCGGGGCGGAAGGCGTGCTCGCCATGTTCTGCGACAGCACGAACATCGATCGGCGCGGCTACACCGGGTCAGAGATGGACGTCGAAGACGGCTTTGAAGAGATCTTCACCAGCACCGAGGGGAAGATCGTGGTCGCCACGTTCTCGTCGAGCCTCTACCGGCTGCAGATCGTGGCCGACCTGGCGGCGCAGTTCAACCGCAAGGTGGCGTTTGTCGGCCGCGGCATGAACGAGAACTCGGTGATTGCCCAGCGCCTGGGCCATCTGCACCTGCAGTCGGGCGTGGCCATCAAGGACAGCGATGTGCCGATTTTCCCCGCCCAGGATGTGGTCTGCCTGGTGACCGGGTCGCAGGGGGAAGCCAACGCCGCGCTGTCGCGCATTGCCATCAACGATCACCGTCACGTGAAGCTGGTCGAGGGCGATCGCGTGGTGATCTCGGCGCGTGCCATTCCCGGGAACGAAAAGGCCATCGGCCGGGTGCTGAACCACATCGCCCGCCGCGGCGTGGACGTCGTCACTGAGTCCAGCAAGCACGTGCACGTCTCGGGACACGGCTCCGAGGAAGAGCTCAAGTTGGTGTTGTCGCTGGTGCGGCCGAAGTACTTCGTGCCGATTCACGGTGAGTTCCGCCAGCTCGCCCGCCACGCCAAGGTGGCGAAGTTCGTCACCCGCGGCTTGCCGACCGCGGTGGAGGTGCTGACGGTGGAGGACGGTGACGTGCTGCGCTTCGACGCCGAGGGTGGGCGCATCGTCGACAAGGCACCGTCGGGCCGCGTGCTGATCGACGGCACGCGCGTCGGCGAGGTGGACGACGAAGTGCTGCGAGACCGCCGTCACATTGCCATCGACGGCATCATCATGCCGGTCGTGGCGATCAACGCCCGGACCGGCATCATCGAAGGCGTGCCGGAACTGGTGGCGCGCGGGTTTGTCAGCGACGAGAGTACCGCCGACATGCTGATCGAGGGCGCGCGCGTGGTCGCGACCGCGATCGCCGAATGCAGCGTTGAGGAGCGGACCGACCCCGGCTTGATGAAAGAACGCCTTCGCACGGAAGTGCGGCGGTTCCTGAAGAAACGAACCGGCCGGCGGCCGATGGTGCTGCCGGTGGTGATTGAGATTTGAGGAGAGACTCAGGTGGCTGCATCCGGTTCCGCCCTATCGCGCCGCGTCAGTGAGGTGGTTGGCGTCGCGCTGTTCGCGGTGACGCTGATCTGGCTGATCGCGCTGGCGACCTACGACCCGAACGACCCGGTCTGGTTCTTCAGCACCGGGATGCACGACGTGCCGGCGAATTTCGCCGGCCGCGTGGGCGCGTTCCTCGGCGAGCTGTCGTTCCAGTTGCTGGGCTACGCGTCATACCTGCTGCCGGCGGTGGTCGCCGTGGCGGGCTGGCGTTACTTCTGGTGCACCAAGATCGACGCCGCCTACACCAAACTCATCGGCGCCGTCATGCTGCTGGCCTGTGGCAGTGCGTTCCTGGGCTTGACGCTTGGCCGCGTCGACTTCGGGCCCCGCCCGTTCCGCGCCGGCGGCTACCTGGGTGAACGGCTCGGCGGCTTCATGGCCGAGTATCTCAGCCGTACGGGATCGGTGATCGTCATCCTGGCCCTGATCGTCGCCGCCGTCATCGTCTCCACCCAGGTGTCCTTCGGCCGGCTGTTCAGCGCCGTGTTCACCGCGATGCAGGGGCTGGGCGCGCAGGGCATGGCGTCGTTCCAGCTGTGGCGCGAAGAGCGCCGCAAGGCGAAGCAGCGGCGTGAAGTGCTCGTCAAGTACGGGAAGAAGGGCAGCGCGCCGACGGTGAAGGCGGACCAGGACTCGGCCGACAAGAAGCCGGCCAGAATTGAACGGCCGGAAATGGCGGCGACCGTGCGCGAACGCGCCGCGGCGCTGGCGATGGACGCTCAACCGGCCGCCGCCCGCACGCCGCCGGTGGTCAAGAAAGCCACGCCGAGAACGCCGATGGCGCCGTCCCTGCCGTTGCCGGAACCCGAGCGCAACGTTGAGCGCCGGCTCGGTTCGTACTCCTTGCCGCCAGTGTCGTTGCTCGATGCGCCGAAGGCCGAGCGCAAGATCGACGAGCGCGAGCTGATGGAATCAGCCCGCCTGCTCGAGGAGAAGTGCCGCGAATTTTCGGTCGAAGGTTCGGTGGTGCAGATTCACCCCGGGCCGGTGGTGACGACGTTCGAGTTCAAGCCCGACGCCGGCGTGAAGTATTCGAAGGTGACCAGCCTGTCCGACGACCTCTGCCTGGCCATGCAGGCGGAGTCGGTGCTGATCGACCGCATTCCCGGGAAGGCCACCGTCGGCATCCAGATTCCGAACCCGAACCGCGAAGCGATCTCGCTGCGCGAACTACTGGAATCGGAAAACTACACCCGCTCCACGTCGAAGCTCACGTTCGCGCTCGGCAAGACCATTCACGGTGAGCCGTTCATGGCCGACCTCGCCACCATGCCTCACTTGCTGATTGCCGGCTCGACCGGCTCGGGCAAGTCGGTCGGGCTCAACGCGATTCTCACCAGCATTCTCTATCGCGCCACCCCGGACGATGTGCGGATGATCATGGTGGATCCCAAGCGGCTCGAGCTGGGCATGTACGAGGACATCCCGCACCTGATGACGCCGGTGGTGGTTGAACCGAAGAAGGCGGCGAACGCGTTGCGGTGGGCCGTGCGCGAAATGGAGGAGCGCTACAAGACGCTGGCGGCGTACGGTGTCCGCAACATCGAACAGTTCAACCGCAATGTGCGCGCGGTGCTCGAGTCGGGCGAAGTGCCCGAAGAGGGCAAGCCCAATCGTCCGCTGCCCTTCATCGTGGTGGTGGTCGACGAGCTGGCCGACCTGATGATGGTGGTGGGCAACGAGGTGGAAGAGTCGATCTGCCGGCTGGCGCAGATGGCCCGCGCGGTGGGTATTCACCTGATCCTGGCCACGCAGCGGCCGTCGGTCGATGTCATCACCGGCCTGATCAAGGCCAACCTGCCCGCCCGCATTTCGTTCCGCGTGTCGTCCAAGATTGACTCGCGCACGATTCTCGACAGCAATGGCGCCGAACAGCTGCTCGGCAAGGGCGACATGTTGTTCCTGCCGCCGGCCTCGTCCCGGCACACCCGCTTGCACGGCCCGTATATCTCCGAGCAGGAATCGGCCCGCGTCGCCAGCTTCCTGCGCAAGCAGGGCAAGCCGGTGTATGACGAAACCATCACCGAAGAAGCGAAGACCAACAACCAGGAGCTGCTGTACGAGAAGGACGAACTCTACGACGAGGCCGCCCGCATCGTGGTGCAGGCCGGCCAGGTCTCGATTTCGTACCTGCAGCGCAAGATGCGCATCGGCTTCAGCCGCGCCGCGCGCCTGGTGGACATGATGGAGGCCGAGGGCCTGGTGTCACCGGCCACCGGCGGCAAGCCCCGCGAGGTGCTCGTCGGCCGCGAATACTTCGAGGAAGTGGATGCCCAACTCAGATGACCGGGAATCATCAGAGCCGAAGATGACACAGATGACGCCGATTTACTCGCTCGCGCGCGCGACCGTGGTGGTTGCCATGGTGCTGGTGGTGTCGGCGCCGGCGTTTGCGCAGACGGCGCGCGAGCGCTATCAGTCGGCATCCGTTCGCGACGAGCAGGTGCGCGTGCTGCTGACGAACACCACCGAGCCGGCGCCGGCGTCCGACGTGAGGTCGCAGGCATCGAAGGTGATGGCCTCGTTCGAATCGCTGGTCCGGCGCTTCCCCACCAGCGGCTACGCCGACAACGCGTTGTGGCAGGCCGCGAGCCTGGCCGAAGCGGCCTACCTGAAGTTCAACCGTCCCGAGGATCAGGATCGCGCGGTGCGCCTCTATCGCTGGCTCGTGACCGAGTATCCGGCCAGTTCGCTGGTCAGGCGCGCCAACCAGCAACTGACCACGCTGCTCACCGCGTCGCCCACCGCGCAGGCCACGCTGACCGGGATTCAGCGCACGGTGCTCCCCGATACCGTTCGGATCACCCTGGAGCTCGACCGCGAAGTCGCGTACCACGAGGAACGCATTGCCGGCCCGGCGCGCCTGTTCTTCGATCTCAAGGGTGTGCAGCTCACGCCTGCCCTGATGGACAAGGTCCTGACCTATCCCGGCGATATCGTCAGCAAGATTCGCGTCGGGCGTCACCCCGAGTCCACGGTCAGGGTGGTGCTGGATCTCGAGCAAGTGTCGCGCTACAGCGTGTTCACGTTGTACAGCCCGTTCCGGCTTGTGATCGACGCCGAACGTGCGGTGCCTCGCGCGGTTGCGACCCTCACCGCCGTTGTGCCGACGTCGATCGTGCCTGAGTTGCCGCTCGCCGCCGCCCCGTCACCGACCGAAATCACCAAGCCCACGCCACCGGCCGGCACCCGGATTACCGTCGCTGCCGCCGTCGCCACCGTGCCGAGTGCCCCGCCGCTCTTGTCCTCGTCGCCAACCTCGCTCGCCGCCGCCCCGCCGCCTTCGCCAACGGCAGCCACCGCGAATGGTACCGGCGGGTTCTCCATGGCCCGTCAGCTTGGCCTGAGCGTGTCGCGCATCGTGATCGATGCCGGCCACGGTGGTCATGACCCGGGCGTGCTCGGGAAAGGGCTCACCGAAGCGGCGCTGGTGTTGGACCTGGCGCTGCGACTGGAGAAGTTGCTGCTGAAAGAGCCGGGCGTCGAGGTGGTGTTGACTCGGCGCACCGATGTCTACATTCCACTCGAGGAACGCACCGGCCTCGCCAACCGCGAGAGCGCCGACATGTTTCTCTCGATCCACGCCAACGCCAGCCGCAATGCCACGGCGAAGGGCATCGAGACCTACTTCTTGAGCTTCGCCTCGTCGCCCGAAGCCGAGGCGGTGGCGGCGCGCGAGAATTCGGCTTCAGCTCGCGAGATGCACCAGCTGCCCGACATCATCAAGGCGATCGCGCTGAACAACAAGCTGGATGAGTCCCGCGACCTGGCCCACATGGTGCAGGAGTCGCTGGTGACCTCGTTGCGCAAGAGCAACCAGGAGATCCGCAGCCGGGGCGTCAAGAAGGCGCCGTTCGTCGTGCTAATCGGCGCCGCGATGCCGAGCGTGCTGGCCGAGATTTCGTTCGTCAGCAACAGGCAGGAGCTGTCGCTCCTGAAGACCGCCGCCTACAAGCAGAAGATTGCCGAGTCCCTGTTCAACGCGGTGATGCGCTATCGCAAGTCGCTGAAGGGCCAGGCGACGATGGCCTCGCAGGACCGCTAGGCCACAGATTCCACAGCCACAGATTCCACCGATTTACACCGATCAAACGGCTAGACGCGGAATAGGTTGTGCTGGTTGCCGCGCGCTTCGATGATGGTGATCGGACGCCGGGATCGGTACCAGATGTAGAGCGCGCCGGCGAGCAGCCCGGCCACCACCGCCGCCATCATGATGACGCCGATGAGGCCAAACGCCGCCACCGAGACGTCAATCATGCCGAGTTCCTTCGCCGGTTCGTCCGTGACAATCTGGACGATGGTGACGGTCGGCGTAGCCGCCTGAGGTTCCTGCACTTCTTGATTATCCGCCTAAAGGCGGACTCCACACGTGTTTAGACACCGGGAAAGCCGCTGCGGGCCACATCGATCAGCGTGCGAATCATGGTGCCGGTCGCGCCCTTGGGCTGCCACGGCTTGCTTTCTTCGGCCCACGCGGTGCCGGCGATGTCGAGATGCGCCCAGGCGCCGTCGCCGGCAAACTCCTTGAGGAACATGGCGGCGGTGATCGAACCCGCCGGCCGGCCAGGGCTGTTCACCATATCGGCAATTTCACTCTTCAGCTGCTCGCGATATTCCTCGAACAGCGGCAGTGGCCACACTTTCTCGCCGGCCTGTGCCGCGGCGTTGCGAATGTGGGTCACCCAGGGTTCCGGGGTGCCAAACAGTCCGGTGGTGGTCTTGCCGAGCGCAACGACCACGGCCCCAGTGAGGGTGGCGACGTCGATGACATGCGTGGCGCCGAGCTGGCGCGCGTACCAGAGCGCGTCGCCGAGAATCAGGCGTCCCTCGGCATCGGTGTTATTCACTTCGACGGTGAGACCCGAGGCGGCGCGCAAAATGTCGCCGGGCTTGATGGCCTTGCCGCCCGGCATGTTCTCGGTCATTGGGACAATCGCCATGGCGCGAAGCGGCAGCTTCTGCAGCGCGATCGATCGCAGCGCGGCGACGACGGTGGCGCCGCCGGCCATGTCGTCTTTCATCCGTTCCATGCCGTCGGCCGGTTTCAGCGAGATGCCACCGGTGTCGAACGTGACGCCCTTGCCGACCAGGGCCAGCGTCTGTCCTGCCGGCGCGCCGGCCGGTTCGTAGCGCAGCACCAGCAGCCGTGGCGGCTCGACGCTGCCCCGCGCAACCCCGAGCAACATGCCCATGCCGAGCGACTCGATGGCCCGCTCATCCAGCACTTCGGCCGTGATCCCTGGCACCGAGGCCAGGTTCTGGGCGCGCTCCGCGAGCATCCGCGGCGTGAGAAAGTTGCCCGGCTCGTTGATCAGCACGCGCGCGGCGTTGATCGACTCACCCGTGGCGCGGCCGGTCGCGGCGGCGGCGGCCGCGTCGGGCCCGGTCAGGATGATCGCCTGCTTGATGAAGAACTGGCGATCGTTCTTGCTCTTGTGGACGCCGTTGTCGAAGTTGGCGAAGGTCACGCCTTCGGCAATCAGCTCCACGCGTGCGGTGGTCGACAGCGTGCCGGGCTCGACATCGGCCCACGCCAGGCGGCTGTGGCGCTGACAGCGCGCGGCTTGTGCGGCCGTCACGGCCATGCGCCGCATGCGCTCGGCGTCGATCTCGGCGCGTGGACCGCCGCCAATAAACACCACGCGCGTGGCGCGCCAGTCCTTGCCGGGCGTGCGCGGCACGTAGATTTCGCAGGCCTTGGCGCGGAACTCGCCCCGTTCGAGGGCCGACCCGAGGTCGCCACCAAACACGGAGTCATACGCGCCCACGGCCGACGCGGTGTGATCCTGGGCGATCGGGATAATGATGAGGTCGACGTCGGCGGCGCCGAGGGCGGCACTGCTCACGGACAGGCGAGGCACTTCGTAGGAGACGTGCATGTTGGGTTAGAATTCCTTTGCGCCCCGCCCGCGGGGGACCTTGCCATGCAACTACATACAGGCGTCGCCCAGGTCGCAATCCTGGCGTTCAGCGCTCTACTTGTCATCCCGAACGCCTTGCAGGCCCGTGCGCAAGGCGCCAAGAAAAATCCTAGCTTATCACTCAAGGCGACGCCGGCCGTTTCGTTCGCGCCGGCCCGGATTGTCGTGGTCGCCGAGGTGAAGGGTGGGGCCGAGGACAACGAAGAGTTCTATTGCCCGACCGTCGAATGGGAGTGGGGCGACTTCACGACCTCGACGGCCGAGGCGGACTGTGATCCCTACGAGTCGGGCAAGAGCCAGATCAAGCGCCGCTACACCGTGGAGCACCAGTTCAAGAATCCAGGCTCGTTCCGCATTCGCCTGTTGCTCAAGAAAGGCAATAAGGCGATTGCCACCGCGAACGCCCTGGTGCAAGTACGCCCTGGCCTCGGTTATCCCGGCGGCCACTAGCGGGTAACAGGTCAGTAGGCCACGCCAGGTGCCTGCGGCACCGGGCCCGCCGCAATCGGCGGGGGCACCGTGTACCATCGCCCCAGTCCCGTCATGATGGCCGCGCCCAGACCGACGGTCCACGCCACGAACTCAACCGCGAGTCCGGCGATCAGCAGCGCAAACGCGACCGGGCGGAATCCGTCCGGGCCCACCCCGATCAGCCGTGCCGCCAGGGTCGGTCCCATGATCAGGACGAAGCCAATCGCCGTGGCGATGAACGCATTGCCGGGTTGCCAGCCCAGTCGATCCTCGACCCACTCGCCCAGCCGGCACGACAACGATGTGAAGCCGGGCACGAGCGCGAAGCTCGCGATCGCAATCGCGATCGGCACCAGCAGCGCCACGAACGGAATCCCGATGATGGTGATCGCCATGCCGATCGACGCGACGAGCAGGAACGGAACGAAGAAGATCTCCGCGGCCAGGCCGATCAGTCCGGCGCGAACCGGTTCGGCTACCGCCGCCCGTCCGCTGCGCGCCACCGCGGGGCGCGCGACGACCAGGACCATCGCCATCAGCACCGCCAGCAGCGACACGCGCGCGAAGGTACCGGCCAGGCTGAGCCACCGGCTGAAGCCGCCAAAGTCGAAGATCGGAAACCAACCGAACGTTCGCCGCGACCAGTCGCCGAACGAGATGTAGTTGACGCTGCCGACGTGGCGGGCACCCTCGTCGCGAAGCAGCTGGCCGCCGACCAGCACGATGTCGCCGCGGACATCGGCGGTGGCCGTGAGCCGCAGGTCGCCACCGACCACCACGATGCCGTCGCGGACCCGTCCATCGACAACCAGCGAGCCGCTCACCACGACGGCCGCGTCGGTGACTTCCTCGTCCCGCTCGATGTGGACGTCTTGCCCAAGGGCCAGTCGCGTGCCGGTGACCCGGTAGGTGGTGGTTTCGGGAACCTGCGCGGCCCCGGCGACTTGCGACACCAATCCGGCCAGCACGATCGTCAGCAGCGCGTTGCGCATCAGCACCTCTCGAATGTGGAGTCCGGCTTTAGCCGGATATGACCCACTCGTACGGACGAGGGCCAAGCGCGGTAAGTTCCCCGCGTCCTAGAAACGTTCGAGGGGCTCGGCGACGCGCAGCTTCGCGCCGGTGGCCGCGATCACCGCGTCCAGGGTGGTGTCGGTGGCGATCTCCGTCAGCAACAGGCCATCTGGTGTGACGTCGATCACCGCCAGCTCGGTCACAATCCGGTCGACCACTCCCAGGCCGGTCAGCGGCAGCGAGCATTTCGCCAGGATCTTATGGCCGCCGGCCTTGGTGGTGTGTTCCATCGCGATCACCACCCGCTTGGCGCCCGCGACCAGGTCCATCGCTCCGCCCATGCCCTTGACCATCTTGCCGGGAATCATCCAGTTGGCCAGATTGCCCGCCTCGTCCACTTCGAGGGCCCCGAGTACGGTGAGGTCGAGGTGACCGCCGCGCACCATCGCAAACGAATCGGCGCTGCTGAAATACGACGTGCCCGGCAGCTCGGTGACGGTTTCCTTGCCGGCGTTAATCAGGTCGGCATCAACGTCGGCCTCGCGCGGATACGGTCCGACCCCCAACATGCCGTTCTCGGAGTGCAGCGTGATCTCGATGCCGGCCGGCACGCAGTTGGCGACCAGCGTCGGCATGCCGATGCCGAGGTTCACGTAGTCGCCGTCGATCAGGTCCCGGGCAATGCGCTGAATAATGCGGTCGCGCTTATCCATGGCTGACCGTCCGTTTCTCGATACGCTTCACGTACTCAGGCCCCTGCAGCAGGCGCTTGATGAAAATGCCGGGCGTATGGATGCCGTCTGGTTCCAGCGTCCCAGCCTCCACCAAGTGCTCCACTTCGGCAATCGTATGGCGCGCGGCCGTCGCCATCACCGGGTTGAAGTTGCGCGCGGTCTTTCGATAGACCAGGTTGCCGACGCGATCCCCCTTCCACGCCTTGACGAAGGCGAAGTCGGCGGCCAGCGGCGCTTCGAGAATGTAGGTGCGCCCGTCGATCACGCGGCTCTCTTTCCCCTCGGCGATCAACGTGCCCGCACCGGTCGGCGTGAAGAAGCCGCCGATGCCGGCACCGGCCGCGCGCATGCGCTCCGAGAAGGTGCCCTGCGGCACCAGCTCCACCTCGATCTCCTTCTGGAGAAACTGCCGCTCGAATTCCTTGTTCTCGCCGACGTAGGTGGCGATCATCTTGCGCACCTGCCGCGACTTCAGCAGCGGGCCGACGCCGTAGTCGTCGATGCCGGCGTTGTTGCTGATGATGGTGAGGTCTTTCGTGCCGCGGCGATGCAGCGCGGCGATCAAATGCTCGGGAATGCCGCACAGCCCGAAGCCGCCGATCATGATGCTGGCGCCATCGGGAATCGCGGCAACCGCTTCGTCGGCAGTGGCCAGAACCTTGTTCATGCGTTCGATTATAGGCAGGAAGACTTGGCGCGCGACGCTTCGTCGAAGAACTTGCGGACGGCGTCGCGATCGTCGAGCTGATCCGACAGGGTGACGAGCTCCGCGGCCAGCACCCGCAGCAACGGCTTGATCTCCAGGCTATTGGTGGCCAGCACGCTCTCCCACACGCTCGCCTGGCTGCCGGCCAGCCGGGTCGTGTCGCGCAAGCCCTTGCCCGCCCACTGCAGGTTGTCGATGCCGACCGCGCGCGCGACCGTCACCATCAACGCGCTTGCCACCACCTGCGGCAGGTGGCTGACGGCCGCCATCAGGCGATCGTGTTCTTCGCCGCGATCGGTCAACACCACCGGCCGGGCGCCGAGGGCCTCGACAAACTTCACGGCGCGGCGCACGGCATCGGGCGCATCCGGATTGGTCAGGAACCATGCGCGGCCATCAAACAGGTCGGCCTGCGCGTCAGACGGTCCGGTCGTGGCGCCACCCGCCATCGGGTGACCGCCGACAAACTGCGACAGCTGCGCGGCGGCGGCCGCCGCCATCACCGCACGCTTGGTGCTCCCGGTATCGAGCACCAGCGCCTGGCGATGCACGATCGCGCCCAGTCGCGGCAGGGTCTGGATGATGACGTCCACCGGCATGGCGAGGACCACGACCAGGGAGTCGCGGATCGACTCCAGTGGCTCACCTCGATCGACGGTGCGAACCTCGAGGCCCGGCCAGCGCCGTGCGGCCGCCAGGGCCACCGAGGTGCCAATCAGCCCCGGTCCGACGACGGCGAGCCGCGGCTGCGTCTCAGGCATCTCGTCCCGTAGGCACCCTATTACCTGGCCCAACCGCGGCGGGCCACCGGTTCGAGGCAGATGCTGCGGCCAATCGCCGGCGCGATGATGCGCAGTTCCGCCATCAGGCGGTCGAACTGCGAGGGGAACATCGACTGGGCGCCGTCGCTCAGGGCGTGGTCCGGGTCGTTGTGGACTTCGATGATCAAACCGTCGGCGCCGGCGGCGACCGCCGCGCGGGCCATCGGCGCCACCTTGTCGCGGCGGCCCATGCCGTGGCTTGGATCCACAAAGATCGGCAGGTGCGAGAGTTCCTTGATGATCGGAATGGCCGACAGATCGAGGGTGTTGCGCGTGAAGGTTTCGAACGTGCGGATGCCGCGTTCGCACAAGATCACGTCGGTGTTGCCGCCCGCCAGAATGTACTCCGCCGACAGCAGCCACTCCTCCATCGTCGCCGCGATGCCGCGCTTGAGCAGGATCGGCTTGCGCGTGCGTCCGAGTTCGCGCAGCAACGTGTAGTTCTGCATGTTGCGCGCACCGACCTGGTAGATGTCGGCGTACTGCCCGACCACTTCGATCTGGTTGGCGTCCATGACCTCGGTGACCAGTTTGAGGTCGTGCGCGTTGGCGCCCGAACGCAGCAACTGCAGCCCGGCCTCGCCCATGCCCTGGAAGCTGTAGGGTGACGAGCGCGGCTTGAAGGCGCCGCCGCGCAGAATCTTGGCGCCCGCCCGCTTGACCGCGGCCGCGGTGGCGTGCACCTGCTCTTCGCTTTCCGCCGAGCACGGCCCGGCGATCACGATCACCTCGTCGCCGCCAATGCGGAGGTCGCCGATGGTGATGATGGTGTCGTCGGGCTTGAAGGTGCGGCCCGCCAGTTTGTACGGCTGCGTGATGCGCAGCACTTCATGCACGCCGGCCATCAGTTCGATCAGCCGCGGGTCGACCGTACCGCCGCCGACGACGCCGAGCACGAGGCGCGCGGCGCCGGTCGAACGATGCACGTCCATGCCCATTTCAACCAGGTGGGCAATGACCAGTTCCACTTCGGTGTCACTGGCCCGCTCTTTCATTACGACAATCATGATGTGCTCTCTCTCAACAGGCGGGTCTAAAGACCAGCCTCTACGTCTGACTGTGCTTCACCGGCGGGTCTACCGACCCGCCTCCACGTCGGTCTTGGCTTGCTTCTCGCGCGCATCGCGCTCGGCTTCAAGACGCTGAATGCGCCGGGCCTCGTCCATGATGCGTTCGTACAACCGTGCCACGGCGTCGCCGTCGAGCGGGCCGCCGAGGCCCTCGTTGACCTGCCGCACATGGGCGATCACCGCGGCCTCGCGCGCCGGCTCATATATCGGTCGCCCGAGTGCGTGCTTGAGGCGGCCCACCGAGTAGGCGCAGCGCGCGCGGCTATCGAGCAGGCGAACAATCACCTCGTCGATCTTGTCGATCTCATCACGCAACGCCTCGAGGTTCAGTTCCGCAGCCATCTCACGTACCGCTCCACCTCGTCCAGCAGGCCCGGCGCCTGTCCGTGCTCGGCAATGACTTTCACGAGTGCGCTTCCCACCACGGCCGCATCGGCCCACTGGCCCACGGTCTTCACATGCTCGGGCCGCGAGAGCCCGAATCCGAGTGCCAGCGGCATGGCCGTTTCGGCCTTCACCCGCTCGGCCAGCTCACGGGCCGAGTCGTTCACCGTCTCGCGGACGCCAGTCACGCCGAGCCGCGAAATACCATACAAGAATCCACTGCCAAGCGCCGCGGCCTTGCGAATTCGGTCGACCGTGGTGGTTGGGCTCAATAGAAAAATTGTATCAATCCCCGCCCCGGCAAAGGCGGTCCGGAACGCCTCGCCTTCCTCAGGGGGCATGTCTAGGGTCAAGACCCCGTCGACGCCGGCCTTCCCGGCTTCCCGCACGAAGTAATCCAGGCCCATCCTCAGTATCGGATTGGCGTAGCTAAAGATGACGACCGGGGCGGAAATATCCGCGCGGGTGGCCGCCAGCATGTCCAGGACCTTGGGGAGGGTCGCCCCGGCCGCCAGCGCGCGTTCGGTGGCGCGTTGAATGACCGGGCCGTCGGCCAGGGGATCCGAGAACGGCACGCCCAGCTCGATGACGTCGGCGCCCGCCCGATCGAGGCGCTTGATGATCCCCGCCGAACGTTCGAGGTCGGGGTCGCCGGCAGTCACGTAGGTCACCAGGCCCGTCTCGCCCTTGGCGCGAAGCGCCTTGAAGCGCTCGCTAATTCGCGACACGGCCGGCCTCCTCCAGAATTTGCTCGACGGTCTGCACGTCCTTGTCGCCGCGGCCCGACAGGTTGACGAGCAGCACCGCATCCGGACCAAAGCGCTTTGCGCTCTTCAGGACGTACGCAATGGCGTGTGCCGACTCCAATGCCGGAATGATCCCCTCGAGGCGGGCCAGCTGCTGGAACGCGTCGAGGGCTTCGGCATCGGTCGCGAACGGGTATTCGGCGCGCCCGGTCTCTTGCAGGAATGCGTGCTCGGGGCCCACGGCCGCGTAGTCGAGCCCCGCCGACACCGAGTGCGTCGCCTCGATATTGCCGTGTTCGTCTTGCAGCACGAAGGTGCGGGTGCCCTGCAGCACCCCGGCCGCGCCGCCGGCAAAGCGCGCCGCGTGGCGACCAGACCGGATGGCTTCGCCGCCGGCTTCCACGCCGATCAAACGCACGCCCGCATCGTCGATAAAGGCGTCGAAGATGCCGATGGCATTGCTGCCGCCGCCGACGCAGGCGATCACCGCGTCGGGCAGGCGGCCAACTTGCGCGAGGCACTGCGCACGCGCTTCCCTGCCGATGACGGACTGAAATTCGCGGACCATCAGCGGATACGGATGGGGGCCGAGCGCCGAGCCGAGCAGGTAGTGGGTGTCGCCCGGTCGCGCCACCCAGTCGCGCATCGCTTCATTGATCGCATCCTTGAGCGTGCAGCTGCCCGAATCCACTCCGCACACCGTGGCGCCGAGCAGGCGCATGCGGAAGACGTTCAGGGCCTGGCGCCGCATGTCTTCGGTGCCCATGTAGACCACGCACTCGAGGCCAAGCAGCGCGCAGGCGGTCGCGCTGGCCACGCCGTGCTGACCCGCGCCGGTTTCGGCGACCACCCGCGTCTTGCCCATGCGCTTGGCGACCAGGGCCTGGCCCAGCGCGTTGTTAATCTTGTGCGCGCCGGTGTGCGTCAGGTCCTCGCGCTTGAGGAGGACGCGGCCCCCGCCGCAGGCCTCGCTCAAGCGCCGCGCATCCCACAGTGGCGTTTCACGGCCCACGTAGTGCTGCAGCAATCGCTCTAACTCCTCGGCGAATGCCGGATCGCGTCGCGCTTCGAAGTACGCCGCCTCGAGCGCTTCGATCGGTGCGACCAGCGTCTCGGGCACGAAGCGGCCGCCGAAGGCGCCGTAGTAGCCGCGCGCGTCGGGGTCGCGCCGGCCAAACCAGGTTGATGCCTTGCTCACACTATCTCCTTGGCGGCGGCCATGAACCGCCGTAACAACTCGTGATTCTTGACGCCCGGCGACGCTTCAACGCCAGAGGCGACATCCACGCCGTAGGGCCGCACCGCGACGATGGCGTCGCGCACATTCTCAGGGGTCAAGCCGCCCGCCAACACCACTCGCCGTCGGTCTGCCACCGCGCGAGCGCGGGACCAATCCACGGTCTGGCCGGTGCCGCCATGGCGAACTGAATCGTGCGCATCGAGTAGCACCGTGGCATCGTCGACATCCGGCTCGATGGCGCCAGCGTTCGCCGCGCCGAGATGAACGGCGCGCAGCACCGGCAAGTGGCTATGACCTTCGGTCCACACCGGCACGGCGCCGTGCACCTGCGCGAGCCGCACGCCGGCATCGGCGGCCCGGGCGATGTCCTCCGCCGTGGGGTTCACGAACACGCCGACGGGAGTGATGAAGGGCGGCAGGTGCCGAACGATCGCCGCGACCGCCGCCACACTGGCATGCCGGGGGCTCGAGGGCCACAGTACGAAGCCGAGCGCGTGGGCACCGAACAGGACGGCAGCCTCCGCATCCGCGCGCCGGGTGATGCCGCAGATCTTGATGGCCGTCACGACCTACCTTCGCCAAGGCTACGGCGGGCAAGCGCCCCGCCGAGCGAGTCGAGCAGCGCGGCGAGTGCCGCGCCCGGCTGCGGCTCGACCATGAATCGCTCGCCCATCAGGAATGCCCGATAGCCCAGGGCCCTCATCGCCTGGAGGTCGTCACGGGTCTTCAGTCCGCTCTCGCTGATGCTGATGACGTCGCGAGGAATGCGGGCGGCGATCACCTGCGACGCCGACAGGTCCACCTGCAGTGTCCGCAGGTTGCGATTGTTCACGCCAACGATCGCCGCGCCCGCGGCCACTGCGCGATCGCACTCGTCCGCGGTGTGCACCTCGACGAGCGTTGCGAGACCGAGCGCTCGCGCGCCGCTGGACAACTCCCGCAGTTGGTCATCGGTCAGGGCGGCGACGATCAGCAGGATCGCGTCGGCGCCGGCGGCGCGCGCTTCAAGCAGCTGATACTCATGGACCATGAAGTCCTTGCGCAGGAGCGGGATCGTCACGGCCGCCCGCACGGCGGTCAGGTGCTCCAGCGAACCATCAAAAAACCCGGGCTCGGTGAGCACCGAAATGGCGGCCGCGCCGCCACGTTCGTATGCCGACGCAATGGCGACCGGGTCGTAGGCGCTCCGCAAGACGCCGCGCGAAGGCGAACGCCGCTTGCATTCGGCGATGATGTTGATCGTGTCAGGCGCGGAGAGCCGCGCGGTGAACGCGGCGCCGTCTGGCAACACCGCCAGGGCTCGCCGCTCGAGCCGCGCACGGGGCTCACGCGCGATGGCCGCATCGACGCGGGCGCGGGTGGCGGCGACGATCGCCTCGAGCAGGTCTGGCGGCGCGCCCGTCACGCGCTGGCTCCTTGCGAAACGCGCACCAGCTTTGCGAGCACGCCGGCGGCGGCGCGACTATCGATCGCGGCAGCGGCCCGGGCGACACCGGCCCGCACCGTGTCGGCCTGGCCGGCAATGAACAGCGCGGCCCCGGTGTTGAGCAACACGACATCCCGTGGTGCGCCCACGACGCCATCGAGCACCGCTCTGACAATGGCAGCGTTGGTCTCGGCGTCGCCGCCTTTGAGCGACTCGGGCGTGGCCTTCGCCAACCCGAAGTCGGCGGGATGCACGTAGAACGTCTGTACCGCATTGTTCCGGCACTCCGACACCTTGGTGTAACCGGTCGTCGAGAGTTCATCGAGGCCATCGGCGCCGTGCACGACCCAGGCGCGTTCCGATCCGAGCAGCGCCAGCGAGCGGGCGATCAACTCGGTGAGGTCTGGCCGTGGCACACCGACGATCTGGCGCGTCGGCCCAGCCGGATTGGTGAGCGGGCCGAGCAGGTTGAAGGCAGTTCGCACGCCGAGGTCTTTCCTCGCTTGCGCTGCGTGCTTCATGGCTGGATGGAAGGTCGGCGCGAAGAAGAACGCGATCCCCACCTCGGTCAGGCAGCGCGCGGCCACGTCGGGCGAGGCCTGGATGTTCACGCCGAGTGCCTCGAGCACATCGGCGCTGCCGCATTGACTGGAGACCGAGCGGTTGCCGTGCTTGGCCACCCGGGTGCCGCATGCGGCCATCACGATCGCCGCGGCCGTCGAGATATTGAAACTCCCGGACCGATCGCCGCCGGTGCCGCAGGTATCGAAGACCGGCCCGGGCTGGGTCGGTACAGCCACGGCGTTGGCGCGCATCGTCTGCGCGAGGCCCACCAGCTCGCTCGGGCGCTCGCCCTTCATGGCGAGGCCCACGAGCAGGCCGGCGATCTGCGCCGGCGCGGCTTCGCCGCGCATGATCGCCGCCATCGCACCAGCGGCTTCGGCGGTGGTCAGGTCTTCCTGTCGGCGCAGTTTCTCGATCAGGGCTGGGAACATGATCACATCTCGAGGAAGTTGCGGAGGATCCGCCGGCCTTCGTTGGTCAGCACCGATTCCGGGTGAAACTGCACGCCGTGAATGGGCAGCGTCTTGTGCCGGATGCCCATGACGAGGTGGTCCTCCTTGGTTCGCGCCGTAATCTCCAGATCGCCCGGCATGGTCGGTTCCGACACAATCAGCGAGTGATAGCGCCCGGCCTGGAAGGACGTCGAAATGCCGGCGAACACGCCCTTACCGTTGTGCTCGACGGTCGAGGTCTTGCCGTGAATGGGTTGCGGTGCGCGAATCACTTCCCCGCCAAACGCCAGCCCAATGGCCTGGTGGCCGAGGCACACGCCCAGCAGGGGCATGCGCGGACCGAACTCCTTGATCGCATCCAGTGAAACACCGGCCTGCTCCGGTCGTCCCGGTCCTGGCGAGATCACCACGCGCGAGTGGCCGAGCGCGCGCAGCGCTTCGATCGACGCTTCGTCGTTCCGGCGCACGACCATGCGCGCGCCAAGCTCGCCCAGGTACTGAACCAGGTTGTAGGTGAATGAATCGTAATTATCGATGACGAGGACCATGGCTTCCTACAGTCCGGTCTGCGCCAGCTCCAGCGCCCGCAACATCGCGCGCGCCTTGTCCTTGGTCTCTTCGTACTCCGCCGTCGGGTTCGAGTCGGCGACAATGCCCGCGCCGGCCTGAATGTAAGCCTTGCCGCCTTCCATCAGGATGGAGCGGATGGCGATGCAGAAATCGAGGTTACCGGCAAAGTCGAGATAACCCACCGCGCCGGCGTAGAGCCCCCGCCGGGTCGGCTCGAGTTCGTTGATGATCTGCATGGCGCGAACCTTGGGGGCGCCCGACACGGTGCCAGCCGGGAAGCACGACACCAGCGCATCGAGCCGATCGCGACCCTCCGCCAACTGCCCTTCCACAACCGAGACCAGGTGCATGACGTGCGAGTAGCGCTCGAGCGCCATGAACTTTGACACGCGGACCGTACCGTAGTCGCAGACCCGGCCAATATCGTTGCGGCCCAGGTCGACAAGCATCACATGCTCGGCCTTCTCTTTCTCGCTGCGCTTCAATTCCTCGGCCAGCCGAACGTCCTCTTCGTCGGTCTTCCCGCGTGGCCGCGTGCCTGCGATCGGATGCGTGACGGCGTGCCGGCCTTCGACGCGGACCAGCATTTCCGGCGACGAACCGACGATCGAGCGATCGCCCATGCGAATGAAGAACATGTAGGGCGACGGGTTGACATGCCGCAGGGCGCGATACACCGTGAACGCGTCGACGCCGACTTCGGCTTCGAACCGTTGTGACAGGACGACCTGGTAAATGTCGCCGGCCGCGATGTATTCCTTGGCTTTCCTGACGATCGATTCGTAGGCCTCCTGCGAGAAGTTCGAGACCAGGTTGAGGGCCTCGCCGCCGGTGGTGCGCTTGAGCGACAGCGCCCGCTCCAGCTCGCCCTCGAGGAATGCGATCTTCGCGCAGGCGAACTGGTACAGCGACTTCAAGTCCTGGTCGCCGGAGATGCGTGCGTTGGCGATCAGGAGGATGCGGTGCTGCACGTGATCGAACGCCAGCACCGTGTCGAACAGCATGAACCCGGCGTCATCGCGGTCTGAGGTGTCCGCGTCGGCGCGGGCGGCCGTTGGCTCGAACCACGCCGCCGTGTCGTAGCCGAGGTAGCCGACGGCGCCGCCGGTAAACCGCGGCAGCCCCGGCACGAACGGTGACTGGAAGCTGTTCATCAGGTCGCGCAAAGTGTCGACAAACGGCTGCTCGCCAGTGCTCGTGATCCCCGCTTTCTCGATCACCGTCTGGCCATGCTTTCCGCGCAGGATCAGGAACGGATCCTTGCCGAGGAACGAGTAGCGTCCGACATGCTCGCCGCCCTCGACGCTTTCGAGGAGGAACGCATAGTCGGAGTGTTCCGCGATCTTCAGGAATGCCGAGACCGGCGTCAGCAGGTCAGCGACCAGCTCCTTGCACACCGGCACAAACGTGGCCCGCTTGGCGAGGTCCACGAACTCTTCGAATGTCGTCTGCTTCATCGTTTCTCCATCACGCCGAGCCTGGCCACCGCGGCGTCGCGCATGACGCGATCGGCGGGACGCTGCTCGGTCCACCATTCAAATTGGGCTTGCGCCTGGGCCACCAGCATGTCGAGGCCGCCAATCGTGCGGCAGCCGGCCTGGGCCGCGTCCCGCAACAACCGTGTCTGTGGCGGGTTGTAAACGAGGTCGTAAACCAGTTGCCCGTCGAGGGCGCAGCCCGGCGGCAGGGGCGACTCATGCTCGCTGGGCGCCGTGCCCACCGGGGTCGCGTTGACCAGCAGGTCCCAGGTGCCCGCGGCGGGAGGCCACTCGCCGATTGCGGCGCTGGTGAGCGCGGCGATCGATCGGGCTTGTTCCGAGCGGCGCGCGCACAGCGTCACGCGAACGCCCGCGGAGGCCAGCGCCACCGCGACCGACCGCGCGGCGCCGCCGGCGCCAAGCACGGTGGCCCGCTGGCCGGCCAGCTTCATGACCGACTCGAGTGGCGACAGAAAGCCGGTGACATCGGTATTGCACCCCAGCCACTTCGTCCCGACCCGCCGCAGGGTATTGACCGACTGAATGCGGCGGCTCACCGGATCGCATTCATCGGCGCGCTCGAACGCCGGCACCTTGAAAGGCGCGGTCACGCTGACACCGGCGAGGTTGAGCGCATCGGCAAACGTCATGAGGTCGTCGAAATCCGCGGCCGCCAACGGCAGGTAGACGGCGTCCAGGTTGGCGGCACGAAACGCCGCGTTGTGCATCGACGGCGAGACCGAATGCGCGACGGGCTTGCCGGCCACTCCGTAGAGGGCGGTGCGAGCGCCGATGTGGCGAAAGCGAAACTCGTGCTGCAGCCGCTCGACATCGATCTGCCCCGGCGCGACGTGGTCGCCGGCGTAGGTCCAGCACGACCCGAACCAGCTGGCCAGCACGCGGGTGGCCACCCCGGCGTCGCCCATGGCGATCAGCACCATGGGCACGCGGGTCTGTTGCCCGACGGCGCGCAGCGTCAGGCAATCGCCAAGGCGATGCGCCGTGACGGCAAGCTTGACCACTTCGGCGCCACTCGCCAGCATGGCGTGCGCCTTGTCGTGAATGTCGATGGGGGTGCCTTCGAAGTCGTGATGCGACAGCACGATTCGCCGGCCGCCGGTTTGGGCAATCAGGTCGGCGCAGCTGCCGCGCCATTCGAGGTCGACAAATTCGGCGCCGAGCGCAAGCGCCTCGGCGAGAATGCGCCGGCGCTCCTCCTCGCTCCCCTCGAACATGCCGCCTTCAGACTTGGGGCGACAGGTGATGATCACCGGCTTGCGCCGCCCGGCCAGGGCCGCCGCCGCGCTGGGGTCGCGCACGGAATCCAGCCGCAGCTCCACGAGGTCGGTATCGCCCACCCGATCGCGCCGCGTACGCAGCTCGGCCATGGTGTCGGCCGTCACGGTCGCGCAGAGTTTGGCGGTCTTCATGAATCCCTAGTCTCTAAAATCCCTAAATCGTCAGATCAACACATCACCAAATAAAAAAGCGCCTCTCCCCCGTGCGGGTCGAAGAGGCGCTTCGGTCGAGCGTCGTATTAACGCGTCGTGGTTACACGGACCGGTCAGCCTCTCCTGCTGGGCACCAATACCACCACGTACGCGCACCGCTCCCGATCTGGCCAAAAGACCGGGTCTGGGGCGCGGTGAACAAGACTCGTGAGCGCATGTGAACGTCGAAAGGCTAACAGACCCAGTGCAGTGGCGTCAAATGCGAGAGGCCAACTGAAGCCGCCGCGGCCGGGTCCGAGCTTGCTTCGCTCGTGGGAACACCGTATAACCAGTGTAAGTCTGCCTCTCTCTGATACCTACATGTATTCACGCAGTTTCGCTCTTATCGCCCTTGTCTTCGGGGTGCTCGTGGCCTCGCCGAGCGCCCAGCTTGCCACCATGCCGCTCGAGCAGGTCCGGCCTGGCATGGTGGGCGTGGGCCGAACCGTCTTCTCCGGCACGACGCTCGAGGACTTCGAGGTCCACATCCTGGGGGTGCTGCGCAACGTCATCGGGCCCAAGCGCAGCTTGATCCTCGCCAGGCTCGCCGGGGGCCCCCTCGCCAAGACCGGCGTCATTGCCGGCATGAGTGGCAGCCCGGTCTACGTGGATGGCCGCCTGGTGGGCGCCGTCTCGTATTCGCTCGGCCAATTCTCAACCGAGCCCATTGCCGGCATCACGCCGATTGCGGAGATGGTCGACGCCACGATGATGCCGGCGGCCATGCGCGGCTCGCGGCCCGTGTCGATCACCTGGCCGGCGACGCCAGCACAGTTGATGGCGATCTGGGCGCGCGACCTCGGGCGCGCCCGGCCGTTCGCGGAGGATCCGTCACAAGTGCTCGTGTTGTCGGGGGGCTCGGGTGACTTGAGCCGGATAGGATCGATGCTGCGGCCGATTGCGGTGCCGATGGTCGCGGCCGGATTTGACGCCTCGGTGCTCGACCCCATCTCCCCCGCCTTTACCGCCGCCGGATTCGTGCCGATGTCGAGCGCCACGCAATCACCGGGCACCACGGCGTCCAGCGGCAACGATCGCCGGCTGGCGCCGGGCGATGCCGTCGGCGTGGCGCTGCTGACCGGCGACTTCGAGCTCGGCGCGACCGGCACGGTGACCCATGTTGACGGCGATCGGGTGTACGCTTTCGGCCACCCGCTCTACAACCTCGGTCCCACGGAGTTCCCGATGACCAAGGCCGAGGTGCAGGTCGTGCTGCCCAGCCTGATGTCATCGAGCAAGCTCGCAAGTTTCGGCGAAGTGGTCGGCACCGTTCAGCAGGACCGGGCCACCGCCATTGCCGGCCGCCTGGGCCCGGGGCCGTCGCTGATTCCCGTCTCGATCACGCTCAACTCCGACCGCGGTCCGGCGCGTTCCTTCAACTTCGGGGTGGTGCGCGACTTCACCTTCACGCCGCTGCTGGCGTATCTCTCAGTCGCCAACGTGCTGACGTCGTATGAGCGCGGCGCCGGGCCGGCCTCGTTTGCCATCCGCGGCACGGCGTCCATCCGCCAGCAAGGCGACATCGCGTTCGAGGACATTTTCTCCGGCGACCAGCCGGCCGGCGGCGCCGCCGCCTACATCGCGGGTCCGTTGACGGCGTTGCTGAAGAACTCGGCCGAGATGGTGGCTGTTGACCGGATTGACCTGGTGATTGACGCCAGCGAACAGCAGCGCAGCGCGCGCATCGAACGCGTCTGGCTCGACACGACGCGCCCTCGCGCCGGACGCGACGCCATCGTCTTTGTGGCGATGCGCAACGCCCGCGGCGACGAGGTCGTCAAGCAGGTGCCGATTCAGTTGCCAGCCAACGCCACCGGGTCCCTGCAACTGGTCGTCGCCGATGCGGCCCGGACCTCCGCTGATGATCGCCGGGACACCCGTGGCGCCGACCTGCAGCGCGTATCGCAGTTGATTCGCTCCTTCAATCGCGCGCGCAAGAACAATCGCCTCTACGTGCGGCTCACCTCCCCTGACATCGGGGCCGTCGTCAACGGTGAACCCATGTCGGCGTTGCCGCCCTCGGTGCTATCGGTAATTGAAGCCGACCGTAACAGCGGCACGGTCGGCACCCTGCGAACCACGACCCGCGGCGAGTGGGAATTACCCCTCGATTTTGCGGTGACCGGCTCGCGCCAGTTGACCCTTAACCTCGATCAACCTTGATGACTCGTCGATTCCTGATTGGCGCGGCCCTGGCCGCTGGTCTGCTCGCGGTGTCCACCCTCTCGGCCGCGCCCGGCTTCTGGCAGGCGGCAACGCAGGCCGATTTCCTCCGCGGCGACGTCGATCAACTCTCGGTCGACGAACACGGGCGGTTGACGCTCGGTCCCGAACTCACGCGGGTTTATGACGCGGGCGTGCCGTTTGTCTGGACGATGCTCGGCGGCGCCGATGGCGCGCTCTACCTCGGCACCGGCAACGACGGCAAAGTGGTGCGGGTGGACCGCAACGGCCAGGGCACCGTGTTCTTCGACAGCGGCGAAATGGAAGTGCACGCCCTGGCGGCAGCCCCCGCCGGTGGACTCTACGTCGCCACCTCGCCCGACGGTCGCATCTACAAGGTCGACGCCAAGGGACAGGCCGCCACCTTCTTCGATCCCGACGAGAAGTACATCTGGTCGCTGGCGGTTGACCGCCAGGGCAACGTCTTTGCCGGCACCGGTGACAAGGGCACGGTGTATCGCATCACCAGCGACGGGAAGGGCGCCAAGTTCTTCGCCACCAAGGCGACGCACGCCGTGTCGCTCGCGTTCGACGCCACTAGTCAACTGCTCGTCGGCACGGGCGCACCCGGCCGCATCTTCCGTGTCGATGCGGCGGGCAAGGGCTTCTTACTGCTCGACACCACGTTCCAGGAGATCCACACGATGCGGGTGGATCCGAAAGGCGTGATCTACGCCGCCGCCCAAAGCAGCCGCGCAACCGGTGGTGGTGACACCCTCACTGAACCCGTAACTCTGCCTCCACCGGTCACGCCGTCGATTCCGAACGTGTCCACGGAGATCACTTCGATCTCGGTGGTTGACTTCCCCGGTTCGGCACCGCCGGCAGGCACGGGAGCATCGGATCGCAGAAACTCATCCGGAGCCATCTTCCGCGTGCAGCCCGACGGGCTCTGGGATCAGATTTGGTCTCCGGCCGAAGACGCGCCTTACGACGTCGCCATCGAACCCGATGGCGCATTACTCGTGGCCACCGGAGGCAAGGGCAAGCTCTATCGCCTCAGTGGCGATCCGGTTCGGGCGGTGCTGGTCACCCGCGTGCCCGCGCAGCAGGCCACGCAAGTCCTCCGCATGGCCGACCGCACCCTCGTGGCGACCGCGAACCCAGGTCGGCTGATGGCAATTTCGTCGGCTCGCGCCACCCGTGGCACTTTCGAATCGGATGTGAAAGACGCGCGGATGGTCTCGAGCTGGGGCGTAATGGCCTGGAAGGCGGTCGCGCCGGCGGGCGCCAAGGTCGAAGTCTTCACGCGCTCCGGCAACACGCGCACGCCAGACGAAGCGTGGAGCGACTGGGCAGGCCCATACGCGAACGCCGAAGGCTCGCCGATTACCAGCCCGAAGGCGCGCTACCTCCAGTGGCGCGCCGTGCTGACGGGGAGCACGGCGAGCCCGGTACTGACCTCGCTGGCCTCGGCCTACCTGCCACGCAACGTTCGTCCGCAGGTGGCGTCGATCACGGTGCATCCGCCGGGCGCCGTGTTCCAGAAGCCGTTCTCGAGCGGTGAAACCGAGATTGCCGGGTTGGACGACGATGCGACGGAGCGCCGCAACGCGGCGAGTCCCGGTGGTGGCGGCCCGGCGCTGGGCCGGCGCATTTACCAGAAGGGCCTGCAGACCTTCGCCTGGAAGGCCGACGACGACAACGGCGACGAGTTGATCTACGACGTGTTCTATCGCCGCGAGGGCGAAACGGCGTGGCGCCTGCTGAAGCGCGAGCTGCGCGAGACCCTGTTGGTGTGGGACACCTCCTCGGTGCCCAATGGCACCTACCTGTTGAAGGTGGCGGCATCGGACACGCGCGCGAATCCGCCCGAGTCGGCGCTGGTGGGCGAACTGGAAAGCAGCAGCTTCGAGATCGACAACGTCGCGCCCGTGGTGCAACCCGGCACGATTCGCCGTGACGGCACGCGCTTCATCGTGCCCGCGGAGATCCGCGACACCGACTCAGCGATCGCCCGTGTGGAGTTCTCGGTGGACGCGCAACGCTGGCAGCCGGCATTCCCTCGCGATGGCATTCTTGATGCGCGGCACGAGTCGTTCGAGATTCGGCTTGATGCGGACGCGGCCGGCCGCACCCTGGTGATTCGCGCGACCGATGCGTTGGGGAACGTCGGGACCGGCCAGGTCCAGATTCAGTAACGGGTCCACCGCGGCGCCGTGCGCGAAGGTGGAACTGACCGGGCGACTCGCGGAGACTTACAGGCCGCCGCCGGCCAGCGCAGTCGGCGCGTGCGCGTCGAAGGCGTCCGGCACCAGCGGCTTCATTAGCGGCGCCGCTGTCGGCTTCAGCCGGCCCCCCGCATCTTCGGGGACGGGCACGGGACCGATTGGCTGGGGGCCGTTGCGCAGGCGCAGCGCCTGCCGCAACATGCCGAGGCCGTCGTCGTGGCGGCCCTTCACGGTGGTGCTGGCGACGAGCCACACCATGCTCACGGCGACCGCATCGCCGGTGCGCGCCTGCGCCGGCGAAAACTGGACGCGGTAGGCTTCGTTCAACATCGCATTGATTACCGCGCGCTTGCCGAGCGGTTGCGCATCGTTGATCACTTCAATCCCCTGCACGCGGCCCTCACGCGAGACCACCGCCGACAGCGCGTACTCGGCATCCTCTTCCGACATCTCGATCGACGGATCGGTGACCGCGCGAGGCGCCACCATGTCGTAGTTGAGCCGGACGGGGTTTTCGTTGGAACCGGGATTGGCCAGCAGCGAGATCACGCCGGCCAGCGAGTCTGGACGTTCCTGGTTTGCGGCGTGGCGCACACTGGCCGAGCCAGCGACACAAATCAGCGTGGCCACCGTGGCGCCAATGCCGGCCCACACCAGGTGCATGTCCTGGAAGAGCGCCACCACCTGAGACCGCACCGAGAGTTGCTGTTCGACACCCAGCTGTTCGACCACTTGCGCGGTCAGGCGCAAGGGCGCGACCGCCGCGTGCTCGCTCACTTCAGCGGCCATCACGCGTAAGGTCGAGCCGAGCGCCGTGATCTCCTGTGCCTCGAGACTGCAGGCGACGCATTCGGTGAGATGGTTCTGAATGGCCAGGCGCTCGGGAAACGGTACTTCACCGTCGTAGAAGGCTTCCAGCCGTTCGCGCACGTCCGTGCACGAATGTTCGTGCATCATACGCGCAGCCCGTCAAGTTGTTGACGCAGCGTCTGGCGCGCCCGCGTCAGGCGCGACTTGACGGTTCCGACGGCAACCCCCAGTGAGAAGGCGATGTCGCCATAGCTGAGGCCATCGATTTCGCGGAGCACGATCACGGTCCGCTGGTCGAAAGGTAGTTGATCGAGGGCGGTCCACAGCTTCTCCGCCAGCTCTTTGCGGGCATACGCGCGGTCGGGCGAGGTGTGTTCGCCGGGCTGCCGCAGGTCGCCGTGCGCGGCCACATGCTGATCCAGGGAGACCTGGTCAGACTGATGGCGGCGCCGCCACCATCGTTGGCGGTTGCGGGCCTGGTTGATGGCAATGCGGTAGACCCAGGTCTTCAGGGCCGACTGGCCACGGAAGTGGCCAATGGTGCGGAAGACGCTGAAAAAGACTTCCTGGGAGAGATCGAGCGCTTCGTCGCGGTCGCCGAGCAGGTGCAGGGCCAGCTGATAGACCATGCGCTCGTGTCCGGACACCAGTTCGGCGCAGGCAGCCTGATCCCCCGCGGCGCAGCGCGCAATGAGCCCCGCCTCGTGGTTGCCGACTTCAGCCCAACCGAGTGCCCCGGCGTCTTTCATGACGGAATCGGCGACAATTTGAAAGTCCACAGTCAGTCTATCAAGGTTAGAACCCACCCCACCCCGAAAGTTCCGTCCGTTTTGCTACCATCGTCGCGTGCGCCGAACCCTGGTGGCGGTCGTCTTCGTGGCCGTGGCCGGCGTGGCGGGCGCGCTCGTCTACTCCGCCCTCGCCAACGAACGGGAATTCGAGCGCCTGATTGGGGCGGGCGACCAGGCGGTTGCGGCCGAACGTCACTTCCAGGCCATTGAGGCCTTTTCGGGTGCCATCGCGCTCAAGCCCGACTCGATGCTCGCGCATCTCAAGCGCGGTGCCGTGTACCAAAACCAGGCCGAGTTCGAATCCGCCCTTCGCGATCTGCGCGAAGCCGTCGACATTGACCCGAGCGCCCTGCTGGCGATCGAGCTGCTCGGCGACGTCAACACGTCGCTGAATCGGCCGGACCGGGCCATCGAGCGCTACGAGGCGTACCTCGCCCTCGACGAACGCAGCGCCAGGGTTCATTACAAGTTAGGACTGTCGCGCTACCGCGCTGGCCGGACCGACGCGGCGGCGTCGGCCCTCGAGCAGGCGCTCAAGCTTGATCCGGCCTTGGGCGATGCGTATTACGTGCTCGGGCTGGTCCGGCGCGATCAGAACAGGCTGCCCGAGGCCAGCCGGTCGCTCGAAGAGGCGGCCCGCCGATCGCCGGCGAGCCGGACCGCGGCTCGCGAGGCGTTGGCCGAGGTGTACAGCCTCGATGGCGAGCACACCAAGGCCATTAACGAACTGGAGGCCCTGGCGGCCCTCGACGCCGGTCGCGCCGATCGGTTGGTTGCCGTCGGCCTCGCGCAGGCCCGCGCCGGCCGCGAGGACGCCGCGGTCATCACCCTTGGCCACGCCGTGGATCGTTTCCCAGACGCCCCGCAGGCCTATGCCGCACTGGGGCATGTGTGGCTGACCGGTGCGCAACGCCGGGGCGATCGGGTTGCGCTTAACAAGGCGCTCGAAGCGTTGCAGCAGGCCGCCAGCCGGTTCGACGCGAGCAGCGACACCTTCGCGGAACTGGGCCGCGCCTGGTCGCTTGCCGGCGACCTGCAGGCCGCTGAACGGGCGCTTCGCCAGGCCGTGGCGCGGCTGCCGGTGTCGCCCGACGCGTATTTGCAGCTGGCCGACGTCACCGTTCGGGATGGACGGATCCAGGATGCGCGCGACGCGCTCTTGAAGTACGCGACCTTGGTGGGTGATGAAAAACCGTTGGCCGATGTCAGCGCGCGGATTGCCGAGTTATCGATGCGGCTGGGCGAACCCGCGTTGGCCGTCCGCTGGTTCGACCGTGCCATCGACGAATCCGGTCCCAGTGCTACGCTGCAACTCCGCCTGGCTGACGCGGCGTGGAAGAGCGGCGACTTAGTCCGCGCGCATCAGGTGGTGGACGAAGCGTTGGCGGCGGAGCCCGGGAATCGCTTGCTGGCGCAGATGAAGCGACGCCTGCCGTAAAAGTCAACCTGCCTCACTTTTCACGGCTGCTTACGTAAATCGCAAATGTGAAGCAGGTTCACTTTATTCTCACTCTATTTCTTAGGATCAATCGAGTCGCGCAGGCCGTCGCCGAGGAAGTTGAAACCCAGCACGACGATCGCCAGCAGCAGGCCCGGAAAGATTGTCAGGTGGGGGGCATCGAGCAGGTGCACTCGCCCACCGTTAATCATCGTTCCCCAACTCGGCGTGGGTGGCTGAACGCCCAGCCCGAGAAAACTCAACGCGGCTTCCGACAGCATGGCGCCGGCCATGCCGAGCGTGGCCTGCACCAACACCGGGGGCAGCGCGGTCGGCATTACGTGCCGGGCCAGCAGCCGCACGGTGCCGGCGCCGAGTGCGCGGGCTGCCACGACATATTCAAATTCGCGGGCGCGCAGCACCTGGCCCCTTACTAATCGGGCGTAGCCGACCCAGCCGATGATCGCCAACGCCAAGACGACGTTCGTCAGGCTCGGTCCCAGCACGGCGACCAGGGCAATCGCCAACAGCATTCCTGGAAACGCCATCAACACGTCCATCAGGCGGCCGATCGCCTGGTCGATGTGGCCGCCGTAATACCCCGACACGGCGCCGACGATCATGCCGACCACCGACGATACGCCGACCACAATGGTGCCAACCAGCAATGACACGCGCGCCCCCAGCAGGACGCGGGCGAGAATGTCGCGGCCAAGTTCGTCAAGGCCAAACCAGTGCTGCCAGCTCGGTCCCTGCAGGCGGTTCGGCAAATCCTGAACGCTGGGATCCCACGGCAACAACCAGGGCGCGAGCAAGGCCGACGCGACGACCACCACGACAATGACGAGGCCGAGGCGCATCATTCGAGGCGAATCCTCGGATCGAGCACGCCGTACATGACGTCGGTGAGCAAGTTCACGGTGACGTAGGTCACCGCAATCAGCAGGATGCAGCCCTGCACCATCGGATAATCGCGGAAGCCGATCGATTGGATCAGCAAGCGGCCAATGCCCGGCCACGCGAAGATCGTTTCGGTAATCACGGCGCCGGTGAGCACGGCGCCAAACTGCAGCGCCACGATCGTCACGAGCGGGATCAAGCTGTTCCGCAGAGCGTGACCGAGCACGGCGGCAGTTGGCGACACCCCGCGCGCCCGCGCCGCCCGCACGTAGAGTTCGCCCAACTCTTCGAGCAGGCTGGCGCGTGTCATGCGCGCGAGAATGGCCGACAGCGCCAGGCCCAACGACACCGCGGGCAACACCAGGTGCGCCAGCGTGCCGCGTCCCGAAACGGGCAACCACCCCAGCTCCACCGCAAAGACAATGGCGAGCAGCGGTCCGAGCCAGAAATTTGGAATCGAAATACCCGCCAGTGAGAAGGTCATCGCCGCGTGATCGGCCATGGTGTTCTTCCACACCGCGGCGACGACGCCGAGCGGAATGGCGAGGACGATGGCGACCAACATCGCCGCCAGTGCCAGTTCGGCCGTGGCGGGCACCCGTTCGGCAATCATCAGCGTAACCGGCTGGCCGGTACGGAACGACGTGCCGAGGTCTCCCGTAATCGCGCCGCGGAGGAAGGCGGCGTACTGCGATGGCAGCGGCCGGTCGAGCCCGAGGTTCGTTCGCAACTCGGCAATGTCCTGCGGCGAGGCGCCGTCCCCGAGCATGGCCTGGGCCGGATCACCGGGCACCAGGTGGATCAGCGAGAACACCAGCGTCGCGACGCCAAGCAGCACCGGGATCGTCAGCAGCAAGCGCCGGATGAGAAAGCGAACCACCGTCGCTCATTCTAATGCGTGGGCAGCGGGCGGTCTCTCGATTGCCGGCAGGTCGAGCCGCGCCATCAGCTTCGCCAGGCCCTGTCGCGAGACGCCGAGTTCGTGAGCCGCCGCAATCGACCGGCCGCCTGTGCGGGCGAGCGCCGCACGTACGAAGTGCATCTCGAAAGCGCGCCGGGCCTCGGCCAGCGTGGAGCGGCCCGCGATCGCCGTGGTGCGCGTGATGTGCCCAGGCAGGCCGTTCGCTCCGATGACACCCTTGGGCGGTCCGGCCACCATCATCGAGGCGAGCACGTTCTGCAATTCGCGCACGTTGCCCGGCCAGTCGTAGGCGCCGAGCGCGGCCACCACCGACGGTGACAGCACGGCACGGCTGCCCGTTCGGGCGGCGAGCACCGACCAAAGATGGCGAACGAGCGGCGGCAAGTCTTCCAAGCGGTCGCGCAGCGGCGGAATGGTAATACGCAGGACGTCGAGCCGATATCGCAGGTCGGCACGGAATCGTTCCGCGGCGACCTCGGCCGCCAGCGTGCGGTTGGTGGCCGCGACGATCCGCGCATCGACTTTCCGCATCTGTGATTCACCCAGCCGGCGCACCTCGCTTTCCTGGATCGTGCGCAGTAACTTGGCCTGCACGCGGGCGCTGAGCTCGGCGACTTCGTCCAGGAACAGGGTGCCGCCCTGCGCTTCCTCGAACAGGCCCAGGCGTTCGGCAACGGCGCCGGTGAACGCTCCTCGGGTGTGGCCGAACAACTCCGCCTCGACCAAGTCGTCGTTCAAGGCGGCGCAGTTGAGCGCACAGAAGCGCCGGCCGCGCCGGGCACTTGCCGCATGAACCGCCCGCGCGACCAGTTCCTTGCCCACTCCGCTCTCGCCTTCGATCAAGACCGGAAACGGCGAGGCGGCCGCGCGCAGGACGGTCTGGCGGACCTGCTGCATGGCCTGGCTCTCACCCACCAGCTCCGGCATCAGTCCCGTCAGGCCAGCGGGCGCCCGCATCCGTTCCGACACTTCGTACACCGCCGGTGCGGCCGCCGTGGCGGCGAGGCGCAGGATGAGCGCGATGTCGTGCGCCACGACGGGAGCCCCGATCGCCCAGTGACACCACACGGCGCCGACGACGTTGGTGCCGTAGCGAATGGGCCACGCGGCCTCGACCGCATGGCCCTGGTCGATTGGACCCACCGCCAGGCCGGTGTCGAGCACGCGCCTGGCGACCCCGAGCTGGCCGGTGCGCGGCACCGCGGCGCCGGCGTGCGCCACGGCCAGCGGCTCGTCGCGGTGCCTGGTGACAAACGCGACGGTGGAGGCGGCCAGCCGCTCGCGAACGAGCGTCGCCGCGCGCGTGAGGGTGAGGGTGCCATCCTCCACCTCCTGACAGACGCGCAGAATCTCGAGGAAGGCATCCACCATGGCCGGTTCACTACCGGTCTCGCCGGGCCCGGCCAGGATCTGCGATCGCAGGTCATCGGCTTCGCTGCCGTCCACCGACAGCAGCGCGGCCCGGGCTTCCAGCAACCGCCGCTGCGCAATCAGGCAGCGCGCCAGGGCACAGCAGGCCGCCGAATGCTCGGGGCCCGGCACCGTGAGCAGGACGCCCCATCGCGCGGTGGCTTCGGCATCCATGAGGCGCCCATCGGCCTGCAGCTCGCGCGCCCGCTCGATCAACTCGTCGGGTCCGCCGACGACCTCGTCCACGCTCCCCTCATGTACCTGAAATGCGGCCGGCACCCAGCGCGGGCGCCAGACCCGGTCGCCGGTGGCCGTGCGGATCACGAGATGCGGCCGCGCGTCTTTCGTCGCCAGGCGGAACAAGGCCAGCGCGGCCTCGGGCGACAAGCGGGCATCGGTTGCAAAGACGACGAGCGATCGATCTTTGAGCCACGATGGCCATCGCCATCTGGCTTGTGCCAGCACGGCGCCAAGGGCATCGGCGGCCAGCGGGACGAACCCGGCCAGCCGCGCCTCGCGCGCCAACAGGCGATGAGTGCGTGCCCAGTTGGCCACCGAGGGTTCCACCAGATCCAGGGCCCGCGGCCGTCCATCCCGCGCGTCGGCCAGCGCCGCCCGGAACGCCTCGAGCGTGGCGCTCCGATCGGGGCCGGTCCCGAAGCCTTCCGCCGGCCGTTCCCACACCTCGATGCGCGAGTGTCCGCGGGCGTCGAAGTCGATGAGCCACGAGTGCGCGCGGGTGGTGAAGAGCGGCGGCATGGCTTTCGACGTGGCTCGGCGCAGATGCCAGCGAATGCCCATACCCGTGGCGAGATCAAGCGCGCGGCCTCCGGAAACCAGGTAGCGATCGAGCATCAGCATGCCGGTGTCAGTGCAAATGCGAGGCCCGAGCGGGATCAGCGGATTTGCGAGTGATCCGGCGTCGTGCATCGCCGAGGGGTCGCAGTTTCTTCGTATAGAATGCTGGTCGGATGCTGCGTTTTTTGACTGCCGGGGAATCGCATGGGCAAGGTCTCGTCACCATTCTCGACGGGCTGCCTGCCGGGCTGACGATCGATACCGATGCCATGACGATCGAGCTGCGCCGCCGGCAAGGTGGTTACGGGCGCGGCCGCCGCATGGCCATTGAATCGGATCGCGCCGAAGTGCTGTCGGGCGTGCGGCGGGGCCGCACCACGGGCGCGCCGGTGGCCCTGCTGGTGCGCAACAAGGACTGGGAAAACTGGCAGAACACGATGCACGTGGAACCGCAGGCGCCGGCCGGGTCCACCGGCGCCAATCGTGCGGCCGTCGTGCGTCCTCGCCCGGGTCACGCCGACCTGGCAGGCGTCCTCAAGTACGATCTCGACGACATACGCGATGTGCTGGAACGCGCCAGCGCGCGCGAGACCGCCGCGCGAGTGGCGGCGGGCGCGATCGCGCGGCAATTACTGGCCGCCATCGGCTGCGACCTCACCAGCCACATCACCGGCATCGGTGGCGTCTTCTTTCCTGCCGGCACCTACGTCGCATTCGACACCGCCAAGGCGATGGCGCTCGAAGCGCCGCTCCGCTGTGCCGACCCCGCTGTCGAGCAACAGATGATGGCCGCGATCGATGCGGCCAAGGAGTCCGGCGACACGCTGGGCGGATCGTTCGAGGTGATCGTCCGCAATCTGCCGGTTGGGCTGGGTAGCTATGTCCAGTGGGACCGCAAGCTCGACGGCCGGCTCGCGCAAGCGCTGATGTCGATTCCCGCCATCAAGGCCGTCGCGGTCGGCGACGGCATCGAGGGTGCTCGCCGCCCGGGGTCGCAAGTGCACGACGAAATCGTCGCGGACGCGGCGGCTGCGGTAGCCGGCCAGCCGGTAGTCAAGCGACCGACCAATCGCGCGGGTGGCCTTGAGGGCGGCGTCACCAACGGCGAAGAGCTGCGGGTCACCGGTTTCATGAAGCCGATTTCCACGCTGATGAAACCGCTGCGTTCCGTCGACCTCACCTCGCTCGAAGAAGCACCGGCGGCCATTGAACGCAGCGACGTGTGCGCCGTACCGGCGGCGGCCGTGGTCGCCGAGGCGATGGTCGCCCTGGTGCTGGCCGACGCGGTGCTCGATCGCTTTGGCGGCGATTCGATGGCGGACCTCGTCGCCCGCGTGAAGGGCGCCGACAGCAAGATTCGCGGACGCCTGTCGCGCCGCCCCTCACCGCCGCAGGCCTGAGTCGTGCTGCGTCCCATCTTGCGGCTCGGGGACTCGATCCTGACCGAGCCGGCACAGCCGGTCGCGGCCATCACGGCGGAGATCGAAACGCTGATCGACGACATGATCGAGACGATGTACGCCGCCCCGGGCATCGGGCTGGCAGCGCCCCAGGTCGGGGTCTCGCTGCGCATCTTCGTGGTCGATCTGTCGGTCGGTCGCGATCCCGCTGGACTGTCGGTGATGATCAACCCCGAGTTCGTGGAACGCGACGGCATGCAGATCGAGGAAGAAGGCTGCCTCAGCGTGCCCGGGTTTACCGCCACCGTTGCGCGCCCCAAGCGTGTGGTGGTCAAGGGCCTCAACCGAGAGGGTGACGAACAGCGTCTTGAGGGCACGGGCCTGCTGGCCCGGGCGCTGCAGCACGAAATGGATCACCTGCAGTCGTGCCTGTTCGTGGACCGGCTTCGCGGCATCTCTCGTGACTTGATCCTCCGCAAGATCAAGAAGCTGTCGAAAGCCGGCAAGTGGTGATTCGCTGATGGCGCTGCGCGTGGCATTTTTCGGCACCCCGGCGTTCGCCGTGCCGACGCTCGAGCACCTGGCGCACTCGCCTCATGCCGTCGTCGGCGTCATCACGCAGCCGGACCGGCCGCGCGGCCGCGGCCAACAGATCAGCGAAGCCCCCGTGAAAGCGCTGGCGGCGGCCCTGGCATTGCCCGTGTTACAACCAGAGCGCCTGGCCCGCGAGCCGTTCGAAGCCTCGTTCACCGCCTTGCGCGCGGATATCGGGGTGGTGGCCGCCTACGGCAGGATCTTGCCGGATTGGTTGCTGGCGACCCCACGACTGGGGCTGATCAACGTCCATGCCTCCCTGCTGCCCCGCTACCGCGGCGCGTCGCCCGTGCATCGGGCCGTGATTGGCGGCGATGCCGAGACCGGCGTCACGATCATGCGCGTGGTGAAGGCACTTGATGCCGGGCCGATGCTGTCGCGCGTGCGGGTCGCGATCGGCGATGACGACACGACGACCGAGGTCGAGTCGATGCTGGCGAGGCTTGGCGCGGAGCTGCTGATGGCGACCCTGAATGACGTCGAGCACGGCCGCGCCATCGCGACCGCGCAAGACGAGACGCAAGTCACCTACGCACCGAAGCTCACCAAGGCCGAAGGCCTGGTGGACTGGCGGCGGCCGGCCCGCGACGTGCACAACCTGGTCCGCGGGTTGTGGCCATGGCCGCATGCGTCTGCGTTCCTGGATGGTACGCGGTTCATCCTCCATCGCTCCTGCCTCTCGGCGCGGCCCGTCGCGTTGCCCGCGGGAACGATTCTGGCGGCCTCGGCGAGCGAGGGGCTGCACGTGGCGTGTGGCGACGGCGCCATCGAGATTCTCGAGCTGCAGCTCGAGGGCAAGCGCGTGATGACCGCGCGCGATGCCATGGCCAGCCGTGCGCTGACGGCAGGCGCGCGGTTTTCCTCACCATGATCGCGCCCGCGCGTCTTGCCGCGCTCGATGCGCTTCGGCAGATCGACGCGGATCGGCTCGACATGGGCGAGGCAGTCGCGCGGGTTCGCAAGCCCCTCTCGGACGAACGCGATCGCGCCTTGCTGCTCGAGATTGTCTCAGGCACGCTGCGCATGCGTGCGGCACTCGATCATCAGCTGGCGCTGCGCCTGACACGGCCAATCGGCCGGCTCGACGCCATGGTGCTCGACATCTTGCGAATGAGCGCCTTCCAGTTGATATACCTCACCCGCACGCCTTCGTCGGCGGTCATCAACGACGCGGTCGATCTCACGAGGCGTGGCGGCACGTCGAGCGCCACGGGTCTGGTGAATGCGGTGCTGCGCTCGCTCAATCGCGACCGCCAGAAATTGCGATGGCCGGCACGGCCCGCCGAGGTCGCCGGGGCAGCAGCGATGGCGGGCTATTTCAGCGTCGTGCATTCCCATCCCGAGTGGCTGGTGGCCCGGTGGCTCGCCCGCTACGGCGCGGCCGACACCGAGCGCTGGCTCAATTTCAACAATCGCGGGCCGGCGCTGTGCCTGGTGCCCAACCGGACGCTGGCGTCGCGCGAGGCGCTTGAAGAGGAACTGAAGTCGGACGGGGTTGACACACAGCGCACGACGCGCGCCAGCCACGGACTGCATGTCACCGACGGCCAGGTCCTCGGCACCCGCGCCTTTCGAGAGGGCCGCTGCCTGGTGCAGGACGAGGCGTCGCAGTTGATTAGCGAACTGGTTGGGGCGCAGCGGGCTGACCGGATTCTCGATCTGTGTGCCTCGCCGGGAGGCAAGACCGTGGCGATGGCGGCCGACCTCGGGCCGTCCGGCCTGATCGTCGCTACCGACGTCCGTCGTCATCGGCTGCGGGTCTTGACCGACACGCTGGGTCGCTGCCGCATTACGGGCGCCCACGTCGTGCAGGTCCCGGCCACCGGCGACCTGCCGTTCGCGGAGAGGTCGTTCGATCGCATCCTGATTGACGCGCCATGCTCGGGGCTCGGCACCGTTCGGCGCGACCCGGATATCCGGTGGCGCGTGGCAGAGGCCGACTTGCCGGCGTTGGCCGCAACCCAGCTGGCGCTTCTGCAAAGAACGGCCTCGCTGGTCCGCCCCGGGGGCACGCTCGTTTACAGCACCTGTTCCAGTGAACCAGACGAGAACCAGCAGGTCGTCGCGGCGTTCCTGGCGGGCTCTGCGGACTTCGCATTGGCGCGCGAACACCAGACGCTGCCCTTCCGGGACGCCCTGGAAGCCTTCTTCGGCGCGGTGCTCGTACGCCGCGCTTAACCGTCGCATTCGGTAGCACTTAAGCACCACAGCACCTCAGCACCCGCGCACCTCGCTGTAGTACCATTACCTGTTGTCCATGCCGCTCGGAACCAGAGTTTGGGGCTTCGGCAAGCTCCTGTTGCTGGCAGGGGCCCTCGCCGGGACCTTCCTTGTTTTTGCCGGCATCGCCATGCGCGTGGCCGTGCGCGCCCGGCACGTCACGGTGCCCAACCTGGTCGGCCATTCACTGGGCGATGCCACCAACGTCGCGGCAACCCTTGATTTGCAACTCCGCGTGGATCCCGTCAAGCGGCCGGATCCGAAGGTGCCCGCCGGGCATGTCCTGATGCAGGAACCGACGTCGGGCTCCGCCGCGCGGCGCCAACGTAGCGTTCGCGTCGTGCTGAGCGCCGGGGCGCATGTGGCACGGGCGCCGAGCCTGCTCGGCGAAACGCAGCGGTCCGCCGAAATCCGCGCGGCGCAAGACGGTCTCTCGATTGGCGCGGTCACCGAAATTCGCTCGGCGAACTATCCGCCCGATGTCGTCGTGGCGCAGGATCCGCCGGCCTCCACACAGACGGCCGAGATTCGGCTGCTGGTCAACCGTGGCGACGACCGCGCCACCTACGTGATGCCAGACTTGATTGGCCTGAACGGCGATCGCGCGGCCGAGGTCATGCGCACGCGCGGCTTCCGCGTCTCCATTAACGCCCAGTCGGCGGCCTCGGCGATTCCGCCGGGGGTCGTCGTGCGCCAGTCACCCGCCGGCGGCTACCAGGTGCATCCCGGAGATTCCATTACTCTTGAGGTCAGCCGATGACCATTCGCCTGGCGCCATCCATCCTGTCCGCTGATTTCGCGGCGCTTGGCCGCGACCTCGAGGCCGTCACCCGCGGCGGCGCCGACCAGGTCCACGTCGATGTAATGGACGGCCACTTCGTTCCCAACCTGACCATCGGCGTGCCCGTGGTGAAGTCGTTGCGGAAAGCGACGAAGCTGCCGCTTGACGTCCACCTTATGATCACCGATCCCGATCGCTTCATCGAGCCCTTCATCGATGCGGGCGCGAACATGATCTCGGTGCACGTCGAAGTCTTGCCGCACCTGCACCGCACGATCGGTCAGATTAAGAAGCTGGGCGCCAAGGCCGGCGTGGTCCTGAATCCATCGACCCCGGTCTCAGCCATCGAGGAAGTCGCCGCCGACGTCGACTTCGTCCTGGTGATGTCGGTGAACCCTGGGTTCGGCGGACAGGTGTTCATCCCGCGCAGCCTCGCCAAGATTCGCGCGGTGCGTGCGTTGCTCGATCGCGCCGGCAACAGCGCGGCGCCAATTGAGGTCGATGGCGGCGTTGACATGACCACCGTCGCGTCGGTGGTGGAAGCGGGCGCCGAGTGGCTGGTGGCCGGCCACGCCATTTTCGGCAGTGGCGATGCCGAGACCTCCGCGCGCGCGCTCAAGGAGGCCGCGGAGCACGCCGCTCGCGGCGGCCGCCGGTGACCGCTCCGCCTCGCGTCACCGCATCCACCGTGCGGGTGCGGTATGCCGAAACCGACCAGATGGGCGTCGTGTATCACGCCAACTACCTGGTGTGGTTCGAGATTGGCCGCACCGACTGGCTCCGCGAGACGGGGTGGACATACCGGGCCATGGAGAATGAGGGCTATCAACTGCCGGTCATCGAAGCGCACTGCGAATATCGGCAGGTGGCGCGGTACGATGATGAACTGGAGATTCGGACGCGGGCAGAACGGGTTTCGCCGGTTCGTATTCGATTCGACTACGAGGTGGCCCGGCGCGTGGATGGCATGGTGCTTGCTGACGGACACACCGTCCACGCCACCATCGGCCCCACGGGGCGCCCGGCGAGACTGCCGGATCGGATAAAGGATTTGTTCGCATGAAAGCTTTGGTTACCGGCGGCGCGGGTTTCATCGGTTCGACGTTGAGTGAACGGCTGCTCGAACAGGGCGCGAGCGTGCGCGCCATCGACGCGTTCACCGATTTTTACCCACGCCCGCTGAAGGAACGGAACCTCGAGCACCTGCGCGGCCGCGCCGGCTACGAGTTCATCGAGGGCGACTTGCGCGCCGTCGATCTCAACGCCGCGCTCGACGGTGTGACGCACGTATTTCACCTGGCGGCGCAGGCGGGCGTGCGCCGCAGCTGGGGCAAGGAGTTCCAGGTCTACACCGGCCTGAACGTCGACTCGACGCAGCGACTGCTCGAGGCGTGCGTCGACAAGCCGATCGAGCGGCTGGTCTATGCCTCGAGTTCGTCGGTCTACGGCGATGACGTGGCCATTCCGATGACCGAAACCGCGCTCCCCCAGCCGGTGTCGCCGTACGGGGTGACCAAGCTGGCGGCCGAGCAGTTGTGCCACCTGTATTTCGTGAACTACGGCGTGCCGGCGGTGTCGCTGCGCTACTTCACGGTCTACGGGCCGCGCCAACGGCCCGATATGGGGTTTAACCGCTTTTTTTCGGCTATTCTCGGCGGCCAGCCGCTCATTCAGTTTGGCGACGGCCTGCAGACCCGGGACTTTACGTTCGTCGCTGATGCCGTCAAGGCCACGGCCGATGCCGCCGTCCGCGGAGTGCCCGGGCGCGTCTACAATATTGGTGGGGGTTCGCGCGTCTCCCTGCGGGAGGTCTTTGACCTGATTGCCCGCGTCTCTGGCCGCAAGGTCACGATCGATCAACAGGGCCCGCAGAAGGGCGATATGCGCGACACGTACGCCGACACGACGAGAGCCAGGCAAGACCTGGCCTTTGCGCCGTCGGTCACGCTCGAAGAAGGTCTTCGGGCCATGTGGTGCTGGATGGAAGCGACGAACGCATGAGTGGGATTCGAGTGGTGGCGGCGTTAGCCTTGGTGGCGGCGCTGGCGGGGGGCTGTGCGGCGAAAATGGCGGCGTTGCCCGCCGGAACGGCGGATGCGGACAAGTTCCTCTTCGAGCGCGGCACGGCAGCGGCCAAGGAGCGGAAGTGGTTGAACGCCCGCGAGTACCTCCGTAACGTGGTCGACAACTATCCGCAGAGCCCGTTTCGGCCCGATGCGAAACTGGCGCTCGGTGATACCTACATTGGCGAGAAGACCACCGAGTCGTTGCTGCTCGGCGCCAACGAGTTCCGCGAGTTCCTGACCTTTTACCCGACGCACCAGCGGGCCGACTACGCGCAGTTGCAGCTGGCCCGCTCGTTCATGTCGCAGATGCTGGCGCCCGAACGCGACCAGTCGTCCACCAAGGACGCCATCAAGGAGATCGAGATTTTCCTGCAACGCTTCCCGAACAGTGCGTTGATGCCAGAGGCGCGCACGATGGAGCGCGAGGCGCGCGACCGGTTGAGCGAGGCCAACTACCGCGTCGGTTTCTACTATTACCGGGTCAAGTGGTACCCGGGCGCCATCGATCGCTTCCGTGACGTGCTGTCCACCGACCCGGGCTACAGCAATCGGGATGCGGTCTACTACCATCTGGCGGAATCGCTTTATCGAACCGCTAAACCTGAAAGCAAGGCCGAGGCGCTGCCGTACTACGAACGCCTGCTCAAGGAATTCGAAAAGAGCGAATACCTCGAGCTGGCGCAAAAGCGCGTCGCCGAGCTCAAAGGCGGAGCACCCGCCGGAAAGTAGGCCTGTCATGCGCGTCAGCGTCGTGTTTACCGCCATCTCGCTGATGGTGGCGGCTCCCGTGTGGGCCCAGTCGAAGCCCGTCCTCGCACCGCGTACCACCCTGCCCGCCCATGTGATGTGCGTGGATGTGCTCGTCCCGGCACTGCCGGTTCCGACGCTGCGCATCAAGGGCGCACACAGCCATGCCTTGCGCCTGGCCCTCACCCGCGGCGACCTCGCCGTGATCGCGCGCACTCTGGACGACGGGCTGGTGGTCGGCCAGCGGTACCTGGTGCGCCGACTGCCGGCCGGCTCGCAGGCACGGCTGCCGAAGGAAGGTGGCTACGTGCCCATCCGCACGACGGGCTGGCTCACGGTGACCGCGCTGGACGAGGTGAACGCCCTGGGCCACGTCGACTACGCGTGCGATGCGATCGAGGAGGCCGATTACCTCGAGCCGTACGTCGACCTTGCGCTGCCCGCGCCCGACGTCTCCATGGCGGCGCCCGACTTCAGCGAGCGTGTGCCCATTCTGCCCGGTCTCGACGGCCGCCAGTTGTTCGGCGACGGCGACACGTTCTCGATCGCTCGCGGCACGGCGCACGGCGTGATCGCCGGCGCCCGCTTCTCGATTTATCGCGATCGCAAGGACGGCAAGCCGCTCGTCCAGATTGGCGAGGCGATCGTGACCGACCCCTCGACGACGTCGGCGAAACTGCTGCTGATGACCACCACGGATGGGGTCTACGCGACCGATCTTGCGGTGCCCCGGCGGTAACCGCGGCTAGCTGATCTTTTTTTCCCGGGCCGACTTCGCCGTCTCGAAGTCGGCCACCTTCCCGGCACGGCTGCCCATCGCCTGCTGGAATCCCTGGTAGTAATCGACCGCCGAAACCACGGCGGTCAGCAAGACCACCCACAACGCCGCCTGCCCGAGTACCAGCAGCGCCGGCACGCGCTCCCAACCGAGAATCAGCAGCAGGATGGCCGTGACCTGCGACGCCATCTTGAACTTGCCGAGGCCAGACGCCGGCATGGGCACGCCGCGCGAGTAAGCGAGGTTTCGCAAGCCCGTCACGGCGATCTCGCGGCCGATGATGACGCCCACCATCCAGGCCGACGCCAGGCCCAGCTGGACGAGCGAGACGAGCGTGGCGGAAATCAGCAGCTTGTCGGCCAGGGGATCGAGAATCTGGCCCAGGGTGGTGACCTGCTTGCGGCGGCGCGCGAGGTAGCCGTCGAGCCAGTCGGTGAGGGACGCAAGGCCGAAGATGGCGGCCGCCACCAGCTCGACCGGCAAGCCCAGGACGAGCCGGCCTTCAAATTTCGTGAGCAGTACCGACACCAGCACTGGCACCAGAAATATGCGTGCGATCGTCAGGCTGTTCGGCAGGTTCATGTCTACCGCCGTCATTCTACCCTTCGGTCGTGTAAGATGGAAGTTTGTCATGAAGGCCATACTTCTTGCCGGAGGCAAGGGCACGCGACTGCGTCCGCTCACCCTCCATACCCCCAAGCCCGTCGTCCCGATCTTCGACCGCGCGTTTCTCCACTACCAGATCGACCAGCTCAAGCAGGTCCCGGAGATCGACGAGGTCATTCTCAGCCTCAATTACCAGCCTCGCCGCATCGAAGAGGTGTTTGGCGACGGCACTGGAACCGGCGTCCGGCTGCGCTACGTGGTCGAACCTGCGCCGCTCGGCACCGGTGGCGCCATTCGCTACGCCGCCCAAAACGTGACCGACACCATCGTCGTATTCAACGGTGACGTCATGACCAGCGTCGATGTCAACGCCGTCCTGCGGCTTCACCGCGAGCGCAAGGCGAAGGCGACGATCGTCCTGACGCCGGTCGACAATCCGATGGCCTATGGCCTGGTCGAAACCGAGAGCGACGGCCGCGTCCGGCGCTTCCTGGAGAAGCCGAACCCCGACGAGATCACCGGCAACACCATCAACGCCGGCATCTACGTGCTCGAGCCCGCTACCTTCGACCGCATTCCGAAGGACGTCTCGTACTCGATTGAGCGCACCTACTTCCCGTCGTTGATCGAGCGGCAGGACATGTTCGTCGCGTATATCGATCGCGGCTACTGGATCGACATCGGGACGCCCGAGAAGTACATCCAGGTGCACCACGACATGTTTGACGGCAAGTTCGCCGGCGGCGTGTTCGCGAGCGCCGACCGCACGCAACCGATCGTCTCGCCCGAGGCGCGCATCGAAGACGGTGCCACCCTCGTCGCCCCCTGCTTCATCGATGCCGGCGCGCATGTGAAGTCGGGCGCGCGCATCGGTCCCTACACAGTGCTGGGCCGCTCGGTGCTGGTGGAAGAGGCGGCGAACGTCGAGAACACGATCGTCTGGCCGAACACGCGCATCGGCCAGCATGCGGTCGTCCACGGTCCGATCATTGGCCGCAATTGCCACGTCGGCCGCCACGCGGTGATGAAGTCCGCGTCAGTGATTGGCGACAAGACCCAGCTCACCGACTACACGACCCTATGATCGATCCATCCGTGTTCAAGGCCTACGACGTTCGCGGCCTCTACCCGTCCGAGATCACCGAAGAGCTGTTCCACCTGCTGGGCCGGGCCTTCGTCGCCTACCTCGGGCCCGGCAAGTATGCCGTCACGCGCGACATGCGCGTGTCGTCGCCATCGCTGACCAGGGCCTTCATCGACGGCGCGGTCCTGCAGGGCGGCACGATCTACGACTACGGCCTGCTGGGCACCGACCAGATGTACTACGCCGTCGCCGCCGACGGCCTCGATGGCGGCGCGCAAGTCACCGCGTCGCACAATCCCGGTGAGTACAACGGCTGCAAGATGGTCCGCGCCGAGGCGTTTCCCCTGAGCGGTGAAACTGGCATCAAGGAGATGAGGGAGATGATCATGGCCGGCGCCATTCCCGCGCCGCCATCATCGCCTGGCACGGTCGAGCCGCGCCTGATCATGGACCGCTACATCGAGCACGTGCTGTCGTTCGTGGACGAGGCCTCGCTGAAGCCGTTCAACGTCGTGCTCGACGCCGGCAGCGGCGTGGCCGGTCTGGTGGCGCCGCGGTTGTTCGATCGGCTCCCCGGCAAGACGACGCGGCTGTGCTTCGAGGTTGACGGCACGTTCCCGAACCACGAAGCCAACCCGCTGATCGAAGCGAACCGGCGCGACATCACCGAGCGGGTGATGGCCGACCAGGCCGACATCGGCATCGCCTGGGACGGTGACGCCGATCGCGTGTTTTTCATCGATGGCAGCGGCGAGTTCATTGCCGGCGATTTCATCACGGCGCTGCTGGCCGAAGCGTTCCTGCTCAAGACGCCGGGCCAGACCGTGATCTACGACGTGCGCGCCAGCTACGCGGTCAAGGACGTGGTCGCCAAGTATGGCGGCAAGGCGCTGATGAACCGCGTTGGCCATGCCTTTATCAAGCGCCGCATGCGCGAAGAGAACGCCGTGTTTGGGGGCGAGGTGACCGGCCACTACTATTTCCGCGACAACTTTTACGCCGACAACGGCTTCATCCCGGCGTTGATGATCCTGGACTTGATGTCGAAGAAGGGCATGTCGTTGCGCGACCTGCTGAAGCCGCTGCGCGAGAAGTACTTCATTTCCGGCGAGATCAACACCGTGGTCGCCAACATGGGTATCGCCGATCAGAAGATCCAGGAACTCGCGAAGACCTATGCCACGGGCAATGTCTACATGCTCGACGGCATCTCCGCCGAGTTCGACGACTGGCACTTCAACGTGCGCCAGTCCAACACCGAACCCCTGCTCCGCTTGAATCTGGAGGGCCTGACGCCGGAGATCATGGAGAAGCGCCGCGACGAGATGTTGGGTATTATCCGCGGTTAAGAATGGAGCGGGAGACGGGGATCGAACCCGCGACATCGAGCTTGGGAAGCTCGCGTTCTACCGCTGAACTACTCCCGCTCAGCAAGGACATTCTAGCAGACGTTCCGGCGGCACTAAAGTGCCACCCTACTGGATAGAAATCCCCACGCTGATCGTCACCATCTGCGTGCGCCTGGCGGATGGCAACGCCGCCGTGGCGCCGCGCGACCCCAGCTTGGTGAAGCGAACATCGAACCCCGCGCCCAGGTGCGGTTTCATGAACCATTTGGCTCCGCCACCGAAATTGATCGCGACGTTCCACGCTTCGGGCACGGTCTGCGCCACGGCGGTGCCGAATGCCGCGGCGCTGCTCGCTGCCTTGGAGCGGCCGTAGCCGGCGCTCAGGTAACTCCAGCCAAGCTTGTGGCCGAAGTTGATCGACAACTGGGGCAGGAGGCTGGTGATCTGCGTCGTCACCGTGGTGGTGGTTGGCTTGGTCACTTCGGCGGACCCGGTGCCGGTCGTCGAGGTGAGCGCACTGCTCGTGCTCTTCCCGGTGTGCATGGCGACGCCGAGACCCAGGGTCATGACGCCCAGCTTCACGGGATACACCGTTGCCCCGCCGGCCACACCCCAGGCCCTTCCCGGTAGTGGCGTGGTGGCCGTCACGACAGGCACCCAGCCCTCGGCGGTGGGCAGGCCGACCCAGGCGCCGTGCAGGTCGACCGAGAACCAGGGCAGCCGCTCGGAGGGTTGCGCAGCTGCGGGCGCTGCAAGGGCCAGCACCCACAACATCATCCACACTCGACGCATCAGTAGCCGCTCGCCTTCCCCGCCGCCGCCTCGCCCCGCGACTCTTTGACGATCCGCACCCCGGCACTGGCGCCAATGCGCGTCGCGCCCGCCGCGACCATGGCCTTCACCTGTTCAAGGTCCCGCACGCCGCCAGACGCCTTTACGCCCATCTCGTCGCCGACGATGCGGCGCATCAGCGCGACGTCGGCCGCCGTCGCGCCACCCGGCCCGAAGCCGGTGGACGTCTTTACGAAGTCGGCGCCAGCCGCCTTCGCCAGCGTGCAGGCCGTGATTTTTTCCTCGTCCGTCAGCAGCGCTGTCTCGATGATCACCTTGCTGCCCGCGTCCGCCGCGTGGCAGGCGGAGACCACGCCGCGAATGTCGTCGGTCACCAGTCTGACATCGCCGGACTTGAGCGCGCCCACGTTGATCACCATATCGATCTCCGAAGCGCCGTCAAAGATGGCGCGCCGGGCTTCGAACTGCTTCACGTCGGGCGTGGTGGCGCCCAGCGGAAAGCCCACCACCGAACACACCGCGACGCCCGACCCGCGCAGGTGCTGGGCCGCCAGCGCCACCCATGTCGGGTTGACGCACACGGTCGCGAACTTCCACTCGGCCGCTTCTTTGCACAGCTGCGCGATCTCCGTGGCGGTGGCGTCGGGCTTGAGCAGGGTATGGTCGATCAGTCCCGACAAACCCTGCGCGCCGCCGTCGGCGGCGTGCAGGCCCAGCCGCGTCGCGCCGGCGTCGAGCACGTGCCGGACACGGTCGGGACAACAGTCGAACGTGAAGCCGTGGCAGGCGCACCGGGTGGGCGCCACGGCGCCGGCCTTGGTCAGTTCCTCGAGAATCAATTCGATGACACGTCGATAGTCGGTCACTGCGTCTTCTCCAACGCGCGGATCTTGGCGAGCCGGCGCAGGTAACGCGCTTCGCCCATCGGGGTGCCCAGCCAGGTGTCGACAATCGCCTTGGCCTCGTCCGTGGATATCAGGGTGGCGCCGAGCGCCAGCACGTTCGTGCCGTTGTGCTCGCGGGCATAGCGCGCCAGTGTCTTGTCGTTGCACATCGCCGCGCGGGCGCCGTCGATCTTGTTGGCGGCGATCGCGGAGCCCAGGCCGGCTCCGTCGATGACAATGGCCGCGTCCACTTCCCGGCGTGCGACCAAGCGGGCCGCTTGCGCCGCAATGTCAGGATAGTCGACCGGGTCAGGGCCGTCGGTGCCGACGTCGAGCACGCTCAAGCCCTTCTGGCGCAGGTACTCGCGCAAGGCGCCCTTGAGCGCGACGCCCGAGTGGTCGCTGCCAATGGCGAGCGTGCGGATCGCCGCCACCGGCGCCAGGCCATCAAGGTCGGCCCCGGCCACGCCACCGTGCACGGTGATCCGCCGCGCCTTCAGCGTGTCGGCAGCCAGCGGTGTCACGTGCCCGCCGGTGTTCAGCGTGACGCTGGAGCCAATCGCCAGCCCGCGCGCATCCGCCTCGGTAATGATGTCGAACGCCTTCATGCCATTCCCGTCAAGCAGTATGACCTCGTCCCACCTTCGCGCGTCGCGCTACGGTGGGCAAGCAAGTGGTGCCGCCCCGACCAGGAATGCCGCCCCGCCGGTATCGTGCTAGTCTCGTTCGCCATGTCGAGTGCCAAACCCGCCGTCTTGATCGATCACGAAGAACTGTCCGCGCGCATTGCCGCCCTGGCCCGTGAGATCCGGCAGGACTTCCCGGCCGGACAACTACATTTCGTCTGCGTCCTCAAGGGTGCGTTCCTCTTCCTGGGCGACTTGATTCGCGTCATGGAGGGCCATGTCACCATCGACTTCATGGCGTGCTCCAGTTACGGCGACGGCACCACCTCCACCGGCGAGGTCCGGCTGTCGAAGGACCTCGACTCAGGGCTGGAGGGCCGCGACGTCATCATCGTGGAAGACATCGTCGACACCGGCCTGACCCTGCATTACCTCCAGGAGATTCTCCTGGCGCGCGGCCCGCGCTCGCTGCGCACCGCCTGTCTGCTCAGTAAACCCTCGCGCCGAAAGATCGACGTCAAGGTGGATTACATCGGCTTCACGATCGAAGACCGTTTCGTCGTCGGTTACGGACTCGACTACGCCGAGCAATACCGCAACCTGCCGTATATCGGCGTCCTCGAGTAGCGCTTACCGCGGCACGGCTTTCCGGACCAGGCCGGCCGCCGCCCGGGCCGCCTTCAGCACGGCGGCTTCGTCCAACGTCAGCATTTGCCGATCGCGCATCAGCACTTTCCCGTTCACCACGGTCGTCTCAACGTCATCGCCGCGCGACGCGTAGACGACCTGCGCGACGGGGTCGAACAGCGGGGTCTGCCGCGCGCGCGACATGCCAACAATAATCACGTCGGCGCGCTTGCCGGCTTCGAGCGAGCCAATGCGCGCCTGTTGACCGAGCACGCGGGCGCCCCCGATGGTGGCCAGTTCCAGCGCTTCAGGTGCGCTGATCACGCGCGGATCCATGGTGGCCAGCTTCTGCTGGAACGCCGCCTGTCGCATGGCTTCGAACATGTCGAGGTCGTTGTTGCTGGCGGCGCCGTCGGTGCCGAGGCCGACATTCACGCCGCCCTGGCGATAGCCGACGACCGGGGCCGTGCCGCTGGCCAGCTTCATGTTGCTTTCCGGGTTGTTCGAGATGCCGACGTTATGCCGCTTGAGGACGGCAATCTCATCGGGATTGATCCACACACCGTGCGCGCCGATGGTAATCGGCACCCAGAACTTCAGGCTGTCGAGCAGTGCCACCGGCCGCTGCTGGTGGCGCGCTTGCGACAGGCCGATCTCGGCCGCTGTCTCGGCCAGGTGAATCTGGATCGGGATGCTCAACTTGCGCGCCAGTGCGCTCACGGCCGTCAACGTGGCGGCATCCAGCGTGTAGACGGCGTGGGGCGCGATCGACGGCGTGATCAGGTCGTCTTGCGCGAACTCCTTCGCAAAGGCTTCCGTCCGTTTCAACGCGTCCGCCGGAGTCCTGGCATCCGGCACTGGAAACTCGATCACCGTCTGGCCAAGGACGCCACGGAGGCCGGCGGCCTTCGTCACGCGCGCGACCTCTTCCTCGAAGTAATACATGTCGGCAAAGGTGGTGGTGCCCGACTGAATCATCTCGAGCAGCGCGAGCCGCGTGCCGACCCGCACGAACTCCGGCGAGATCGTCTTCGCCTCAGCGGGAAAAATGTAGTTCTGGAGCCAATCCATCAACGCCAGGTCGTTGCCCAGCCCGCGAAACATGACCATGGCGGCATGAGTGTGGGTGTTGATTAACCCGGGCATGACGACTTTGCCCGCGGCGTCGATGGTCTCGGCGCCGCGGTAGCGCGCCGCGATGGCCGCCGGCGTGTCGATAGCCACGATCTGCGTGCCGTTGATGGCCACGGATCCCGGGTTGAGAATGCGCCGGCTGCCATCCACGGTAATGACAATGCCGTTGGCGATGATCAACGAGACAGCGGTGGCCTGGCGCGCCGCGAGGCCGGGACGCCACAACGGCGCGACCAACACCAGTGCCAGTCCGGTAGCCAGAATGCGGAAACGCATGCAGGTTGAATTGTACGTGAATCCGGAATTGCGGTGTAAGCTCCGTGCGCGGTGCTGCATCTGGTCACTCACCCACTGGTTCACGACTGCCTGGCCGAACTGCGCGATCGGCGCACGCCGCCCGAGCGTTTTCGCGCGCTCGCCAACCGCATCAGCGTGCTGCTGGGCGCCGAAGCGTTGCGCGATGTGCCGATGGCCGAGGGCACCGTCGAGACGCCGCTGGGGCCGTCACCGTGCCGCCGGCTGGCGGCCGACGTGGTGATGGCGCCGGTGCTGCGCGCCGGGCTCGGCATGTTGCCGGGCCTACTGGAACTGGTGCCCAACGCGCGCGTCGGGCATCTCGGCTTGCAGCGCGACGAGCGCACCGCCGTGGCATCGCAGTACTACGCGAAGTTGCCGCCCAACATCCAGGGCAGCTATGTGCTGTTGATCGATCCGATGCTCGCCACCGGTGGCAGCGCGGTGGCGGCGCTCGACATGCTGACCAGGGCCGGCGCCAGGCACCTGCGGCTGGTGTGCATCGTGGCGGCGCCCGAGGGGGTCGCCGCGGTCGAGCAGGCCTACCCGAGCGTACCGATCTTCACGCCGATCGTCGATCGCGAACTCAACGCGCACAAATTCATCGTGCCGGGACTCGGCGACTTTGGGGATCGGTTGTTTGGCACGGTCTAATCAGAACGCGGGCTTATGCTATGATCTTCGCTCTGGCCGCGCGCTTGGCTCAGCGGTAGAGCACCGCCTTCACACGGCGGGGGTCGGAGGTTCGAATCCTCCAGCGCGCACCATCCATCCCCCCCCATCGTGAACACTCGCCTTAATACGTTCGGTACGGCAGGGCTCCTGGCAGTTCTGGCATTCGTGTTGTACACGAGCCGGATCAGCGAGCCTTCACGGTCCGCCGACGAGGCCGTGCTGCTGGGACAGGCGAAGGTTGTCGCCAGCGGCGATGGCGGTCTCCAGTTGTTTTTCCGGGTCAACGACGAACACTGGCTGCCGCCGCTCGCGGTCTATGCCACGGCCCTGATCAGTTCGGTCGCCCCGGCAGACCATGCGGCCCGCATTGGGACGGCGGCTGTCGGCGCCATCAACGTGTTCTTGATGTTCGTGTTGTCGCGGCGGTTGTTTCCAAAGCCGCGCGTTGCCGTGGGCGCGGCCCTGTTGCTCATCGCGACGCCGGCACATTTCGTCTACGCCCGCGCCGGCGTAGATGCGATTTACACCCTTCCGTTCGTGCTCGCATGGCTTATCGGGGTGACCGACGTTCTCAACGGTGGGCCCCGGTGGCGCGCGGCGGCCGCCTCCTGCGCACTCGGTGTGGGCGTCTACGCCCAACCAGCAGGACCACTGACGATGGGCTTCCTCTTGGTGATCACGCTGGCGGCGATCTGGCGATCTGGCAGCCGAGACGCCGGTAGCTTCGCCGTTCCTGTTGTGGCCTTTTCGGGGCCGGTCGCCGTCGCCGTCGTCTGGTTTGCCGCGAATCCGTCCGCGTACCCCGATACCTTCGGCCGATGGGCCATCCACGC
>SHUG01000099.1 GCA_009694735.1 Acidobacteriota bacterium
AACTGCGCCTGGCGCAACCGACCATCAGCGGCCAGATTCGCGCGCTCGAACATCAGCTCGGCGAGAAGTTGTTCCAGCGCGCCGGACGCAACCTGGTGCTCACCGAAATCGGCCACCTCGTCTATCGCTATGCCGACGACATCTTCTCGATCGGCCGCGAGTTGATGGACACCTTGAAGGACCGGCCGACCGGGCACCCGGTCCGATTCCAGGTGGGCGTGGCGGATGAAGTCACCAAGATCATCGCGTATCGCCTGCTCGAACCGGCCCTGCGCCTCACGCCACCCGTTCAGATCGTCTGCCGTGACGGTGCGCCCGAGCGCCTGCTGACGGAGTTGGCCACCCACGCGCTCGACCTCGTGATCGCCGACACGCCGATTTCTCCGGCGATCAAGGTCAAGGCTTTCAGCCACGCGCTGGGAGAGACGACGGTCACGGTGTTTGGCACCGCCAAGTTGGCGGCGGCGCGGCGCAAGAACTTTCCGCAGTCGCTCGACGGCGCCCCTTTCCTGTTACCAACTGACGGCAAGACGCTGCGGCGCACGCTCGATCACTGGTTCGATCAGCAGGGCATCCGTCCCCGCATCGTCGCGGAGCTGGACGACAGCGCGCTGCTCACCACGTTCGGCCAGGCCGGCGCCGGCCTGTTCGTGGCGCCGACGGTGATCGAGAAAGAAGTGATGCGCCAGTACGGCGTGGTCACGGTCGGCCGCCTCGACGCGGTGCGCGAACGCTACTTCGCGATCTCCGTGGAGCGGCGGCTGAAGCACCCCGCGGTGGTTGCCATCTCCGAGGCCGCCAACGAAATGCTGGCGCCGCGCAGGAAAGCATAGGTCCGGCTAAAGCCGGACACCACATTAGAGCGCCTCCCTCCGGTGGGACGAACGGGCGGGAGCGCACAACTCCCGTACACTGTGCGCTGCGTTAGACTTGGCGGATGACGCGGCTAACTGGCAAAGCTCTGATGGTGGCGCTGGCGGTGGTAACGATCAGCGCGGCGCCACGCGCACAAGGTCCGGCGCTGACGGTTCCCTACACGCAGTTCACGCTGCCCAACGGCTTGAACGTGATTCTCCACCGCGACACCAGCGTGCCGGTGGTGGCCGTCAATGTCTGGTATCACGTCGGCTCGGCCAACGAGCGTGCTGGCCGCACCGGCTTCGCGCACTTGTTCGAGCACGTGATGTTCGAAGGCTCCACGCACGTGCCGGAAGGGTCGTTCGACACCTGGCTCGAAGCCGCGGGGGCGAACAACAACGGCTCCACCAACACCGATCGCACCAACTACTACATCGACCTGCCGGCCAACGCGCTCGAGCTCGCGCTCTTCCTGGAATCGGATCGCATGGGCTTCCTGCTCGACGACAAGGCCCCCGGCAAAGTCGACGGCCAGCGCGACGTGGTGAAGAACGAGAAACGACAGAGCGTCGACAACCAGCCGTACGGCCAGGCCTTTGTCGAGCTGTCGTCGCTGCTCTATCCACCGGCACATCCGTATAGCTGGCCGGTGATCGGCTCGATGGATGATCTGAGCGCCGCCAGCTTCGAAGACGTCGCCCGCTTCTTCCGCACCTACTACGTGCCCAACAACGCCAGCCTGGTGATCGCCGGCGACCTCGACCTCGCGCAAACCCGCAAGCTGGTGGAGAAGTGGTTTGACGATGTGCCGCGCGGCAAGCCGGTGCCGGCACTGGCGCCGCCGGGTGCGGTACTTGATGGCGTCAAGCGGAAGACCATCACCGATCGCGTGCAGCTGCCGCGGCTCTACCTGGCGTGGCACACGCCCGGTTTGCTCAAGCCCGGCGACGCCACCATGGACATCGTCGCCAACCTGCTGAGCAGCGGCAAGAACTCGCGGCTCTATCGCCGCTTGGTCTACGACCTGCAGATCGCGCAAGACGTCACGGCGTTCCAGCAGTCGCAGGCGCTCGGCAGCAACTTCATGATTATGGCCACGGCGCGGCCGGGACAGGGCCTCGACAAGATCCAGGCCGTGATTGACGAAGAGTTGGACAAGCTGCGCAAGGAGACGCCCACCGGCCGCGAGATGACCCGCGCGCTGAACCAGACCGAGGCGTCGTTCTACCGCAACATGGAGCGCGTGGGCGGGTTTGGCGGCAAGGCCGATCAGTTGAATGCCTATTTCAAGTCGGCCGGCACGCCCGACTTCTTCGCCCAGGACCTGGCGCGCTATCGCGCGGTGACCGCGGCGGAAGTGCAGGCGGCCGTCGACCGCTACCTGCCGAAAGATCGGCGCGTCGAGCTCAGCGTCATTCCGGGAGACAAGAAATGAAGAAGGCGCTGATTCTCCTGTGTGCGGTGGCGGCGTCGGTCACGCTGTCCGCGCAGCAAGCCAATCGCAAGCAGCCACCCGCGATTGGCCCGGCGCCGACGCTCAAGCTGCCGGCCATCCAGAAGCACAAGCTGTCTAGCGGCCTCGCCGTGTGGCTCGTCGAGCACCACGAGGTGCCGCTGGCGCAGATCAACTTGATCGTCCGCTCGGGCAGCGCCGCCGATCCGATTGGCAAATACGGGGTCGGCAGCCTGACCGCCGCCATGCTGGATGAAGGTGCGGGCACGCGCTCGTCGCTCGATCTCGCCGACGCCATCGAGTTTCTCGGCGCCAACCTGTCGACGGCCAGCTCGTTTGATTCGTCGGCCATCCGCATGTCGGTGCCGGTAGCGAAGCTGGCCGAGGCGCTGCCGCTGATGGCGGATGTGGCGCTGCGCCCCAGCTTTCCCGCGGCTGAACTCGATCGCCTGCGCAAGGAGCGGCTGACCGGCCTGCTCCAGGCGCGCGATAACGTCGGCGCGCTCGTCCAGCTCGCCTTCCCACGCCTCGTGTTTGGCCCCACGCACCGTTACGGCACGTCGGCCAATGGGTTGCCGGCCACCATTGAGGCGCTGACGATTGATGACCTCACGACGTTCTACCGGTCGCACTTCCGGCCCGACAACGCCACGCTGCTGGTGGTTGGCGATCTGACGCCGGCCTCGGCGCTGCCGATGCTCGAGAAGGCGTTTGGCGGATGGAAGCCGGAAGGCATGGCCGCACTCGTCGCCGAGGTGCCGAACGCGCCGCAGCTCGCCAAGCGCCAGGTTTACCTGGTGGACAAGCCCGAGGCCGCGCAGTCGCAGATTCGCATTGGCTGGGTCGGGGTGGCGAGATCGACACCCGACTATGCCGTGCTCGAAGTACTCAACACCGTCCTCGGCGGATCGTTCACCTCGCGGCTCAACCAGAACCTGCGCGAGAAGAACGGCTACGCCTACGGCGCCAGCTCGGGGTTCGACATGCGCATTTCCGCCGGCCCCTTTGTTGCCGCTGCCGGCGTGCAAACCGACAAGACCGCCGATGCCATCCGCGAGTTCTTCAACGAGCTGAACGGCATTCTCACGCCGGTGCCGGTCGACGAACTGGCCAAGGCCAGGAACTACGTGGCCCTCGGTTTTCCTGGCGAGTTCGAAACCACGGGCGACATGGCGCGCAAGCTCGAGGAGCTGGTCATCTACAACCTGCCGGAAGCGACTTTCAGCACCTTCGTGCCGAGCGTCACGGCCGTGACCGCCGCCGACCTGCAGCGCGCCGCCGCCCGCTTCATTCAGCCCGAGCGAATGGCGGTGGTCGTGGTCGGCGATCGCAAGCTGATCGAAGGACCCATTCGCGCCCTCAACCTCGGACCAGTCACCATCGTCCCAATTGACGACTTGTTTCGATGATGGACGGGGTCCGGGGTCCGGGGTCCGGGATCCGCGTATCTTTAGATCTGTGTCATCTGTGTCATCTGTGGCCCTGGTGTGACATCTGTGTCGGTGGCGGTGGTCGGCGGCGGCGCGGCGGGCCTCGTCGCAGCGGCGTTTGCCGCGACGGGCGGGGCCGAGGTCACGCTGATCGAACGCACGGCTGACGGCGGCCGCAAGATTCTGATCAGCGGCGGCGGACGTTGCAACGTCCTGCCGTCGGAGTTGGCCCTCGACCGCTTCGTCACCGACTCGCCCGCCCACTTGTTGCGCGGCATGCTGCGTTCGTGGCCGCTGCCCGAGCAGCGCGCCTTCTTCGAGCGCGACCTCGGCATTCCGCTCGCGCTCGAGGAAGCCTCGGGCAAGCTGTTCCCGCAATCCAATCGCGCGAAAGACATTCGCGATGGCCTGGTGGCGTTCGCGCGCGCGCGTGGGGTCCGCATGCAGTTCAGCACCAGCGTGACGGCGATCCAGCCCTCGACGGGCGGCTTCACGCTGCGGACGTCGAATGGCGACCTCCAGGCGGCGCGTGTGATTCTCGCCACCGGGGGACTGTCCGTGCCGGCGACGGGAAGCGACGGGACGGGCTTGCAAGTGGCCGCCGAACTCGGCCATCGCCTGATCCCGACCTATCCGGCGCTCACGCCGCTACTGGGATCGTCCGCGTCGGGTCACGCGTTGCTGTCTGGCGTCTCACTGGACGTGCGGTTACGCGCGAAGCCCGACGGCCGGATGGTTGAGACCTCTGGCGGGTTTCTGTTCACCCATCGTGGGTACAGCGGACCCAGCGTGCTGGACATCTCGCACACCGTGACCCGCGAGTCTAGATCGGCGTCATCGGCGTCATCCGCCGTCACGCCAGGCGCTATGGCGGACAGGTCTGTGGCGATTCGCGCGCAGTGGTCGGCGCTCGATGCCGCGGCGTGGGAATCTGTGTTCGACGCGCCCTCGACGCTGATCTCGTCGCTGCTGGCCCGTCACGTGCCGGCGCGGCTCGGTGAGCACCTGATGCGCGAGGCTGGCATTCCGCCCGACCGGCGCACCAGCGGCTTGCGCCGGACCGAGCGGCTCTCGCTAATCGGCCACCTGACCTCGTACGTGCTGCCGGTCGGCGGCGACGAAGGCTACAAGAAGGCGGAAGTCACCGGTGGTGGCGTCGCGCTGGACGAGGTGGAGCCGCGCACGCTCGAGAGCCGCCGCTGTCAGGGCCTGTATTTCTGCGGCGAGATCCTCGACGCCTTCGGCCCGATCGGCGGACACAACTTTGCCTGGGCCTGGGCCACTGGCCGAGCGGCCGGGCTGGCGGCCGCGGAGGCGAACACCCGTACGCACCCGGCACCTTAGCTCTTATACTGCGCGCATGCGCATCCTCGCCCTCGCCACGCTTCTCGTTGGGTCCTCGGCGCTCTTCGCGCAAACACCGGCGCCCACGACAGCGTCCGGCTACTTGCTGCCGCCCAAGGCCATCGTCGACATGCTCGATGCGCCGCCGCCGCCGACCGCGGAACTGAGCCCGTCGCGTGATGTGGTGGCGCTGCTCGAGCGCACGAGCATGCCGACCATTGCCGAGCTGGCGCAGCCCATGCTGCGGCTGGCGGGCGTGCGCATCAACCCCAAGACCAACGCGCCGCATCGGTCGAACTCACGCTACCGCCACCTCACCTTGAAGGTGGTGGCCGACAGCAGCGAACGCAAGGTCACGCTGCCGCCCCTGCCGGTGATCTCGTGGATCGGCTTCTCGCCGGATGGCCACCGCTTCGCGTTCACCAACATGCGCGATAACGGCGTGGAGTTGTGGATTGGCGATACGGCCACCGGCCAGGCCAGGGCCGTGACGCCGGCGCAGCTGAACGCGGTGTTCGGCCCACCCTGCAACTGGATTGGCGATGGCGGGTCGCTGCTGTGCGCGTTCACCAACGCCAGCCGCGGTGCGGCGCCGGCGCTGCCCGAGGCGCCGACCGGTCCTAACGTGCAGGAGAGCCGCGGCCGCGTCGCGCCGACGCCGACCGTGCAAGACATGCTGACGAGCACGCACGACGAGGCGTTGTTCGAGTTCTACGGTACGAGCCAGCTGGCGACGGTCGACGCCGCGACCGGCCAGCGCGCGCCGATTGGCCGGCCCGCGATCTACACCGAGTTCCGGCCGTCGCCCGATGGGCAATTCGCGCTGGTCGCGCGCATCAAGCGTCCGTTCTCGTGGCTGGTGCGCTACGACGACTTCCCGACCACGGCGGAGATCTGGGATCGCCGTGGCGCGCTGGTGAAAGTGGTGGCTGACCTGCCACTGGGCGACAACGTGCCGCGTGGCGGCGTGCTGCAGGGACCGCGCGGCTGGCGCTGGCACCCGACGCTGCCGGCGACGCTGGCGTGGGCGGAGCCGCTCGATGGCGGCGACCCCAAGACCAAGGTGCCGCATCGCGACAAGGTGATGACGTCGGCGGCGCCATTCGCGGCCACGCCGGTGGAACTCGCCCGCACCGAGTACCGCTTCCAGAGCCTTGCCTGGACCAGCGCGGGCGCGGCGTGGATCAACGAAACCAATCGCGACACCCGCGCCGTTCGCACGTCGGTGATCGACACGCCCGGCGCGCCCCTGCGCCAGCTGTGGGAACGCAGTTCCGAGGATTCGTACGCGAATGCCGGCACGCCCATCCGCCAGGCCCGCGGCTCGAATGTCGACGCGCTGTTCCAGTCCGGCGACACCGTGTTCCTGACCGGCGTCGGCTCCTCGCCACAGGGTGACCATCCCTTCCTCGACAAGGTGAACATCAAGACCGGCGCGAAGGAACGGATCTTCCAGACCGAAGAGGGCGGCTACGAAACCGTGCTGGGCCTGTTGTCGGATGACGGCTCGCGGTTCATCACGCGTTACGAGACGCGCAGCGAGCCGCCCAATTTTTTTGTGCGCGGACGCGAATCCAACTCGCGGCGTCCGCTCTCGGCCTATGCCGACCCGGCGCCGCCACTAAAGGGCGTGAAGTCCGAGATGGTCACCTACACGCGCGCTGACGGCGTGCAGATGCGCGCCACCATTCACACGCCGCCCGGCTGGACGCCCGCCCAGGGCCGCCTACCGGCGCTGCTGTGGGCGTATCCGCAGGAGTTTGCGGATCCGGAGATGGCCAGCCAGGTCACCGGTTCGTCGCACCGCTTCACCACCCCGGGCTGGGGCACGCTCCACATGCTCTTCCTGACCCAGGGCTTTGCCGTGATCGACGATCCGAAGATGCCGATCGTCGGCCCCGGAGAGACCGCGAACGACACCTACATCGAGCAGCTCGTGGCGAGTGCGCGCGCCGCCGTCGACAAGGCAGCGGCGATGGGCATCGTCGATCCGGATCGCGTGGTGGCCGGCGGCCACAGCTATGGCGCGTTCATGACGGCCAACTTGCTGGCGCACTCCGACATCTTCCGCGCCGGCATCGCGCGCAGCGGCGCCTACAACCGCACGCTCACGCCGTTCGGCTTCCAGAATGAAGAGCGCACCTTCTGGCAGGCGCCGCAGTTGTACGCGCGGATGTCGCCGTTCAATCACGCCGATCGCATCAACGAGCCGATCCTGCTGATGCACGGCGAGGCCGACGACAACGCCGGCACCTACCCGATTCAATCCGAGCGTCTCTACCGCGCGCTCAAGGGCCACGGCGCCACCGTGCGCTACGTCACGCTGCCGCACGAAGCACACGGCTACGTGGCGCGCGAGTCGGTGCTGCACACCGTGGCGGAGATGCTGAACTGGGCCAACGAGTGGGGCAAGGGCGCCAAGCCCCGCGCCACGTCGATGCAGCAACAGTGAGATACTTGGCTATCCCCCTGGCGACGACCATGAAACGGCTGATCCTCGTCGCGCTCCTCGCTACCGCGTTCGCCGCGCCCTCGTTTGCTGATGTCACCGTCAAGGCCACCGCCAGTGGCAAGGGTATGGGCATGTCGGCCGGCATGACCACCATCACCTACATCAAGGGCAACAAGATGCGGACCGACACCGTGATGGGTGACACGACCCGCTCGATGATCTTCGACGTCGACAACCAGCGCCTGTATTCCTTCGACTCGAAGAAGAAGGAAGCCGACGCCGTCGAGAAGGGCTGGATCTTCAGCGACCCGCGCGCCGCCAAGGGCCAGCCCGGCCAGGCCAAGGCGATGGCCGAGATCTACAAGGAACTGGCGGCCACCGGCGGCATTCCGGACGAGATGGAAACCAACATCAAGATGGGCGGCGAAGGCCCGATGGCCAGCATGATGGCCAAGATGGGCAACATGTCGTCGACCACCACCGTCACCGCCGTCGAGACCGGCGCACTGGCCGCCGACCTCTTCGCGCCACCGGCGGGCTACAAGATCAAGGAACAAAAGTAAGGCTTGTCTTCCTACTTCTCGCTGCTCCGGCACGAGTCCACTAGCGTGATTGCCGTCGAGCTTCGCCCGCCCCGGGCGGAGCTCGAGTCAGCGGAAGGCATGGACGCGTGGATTGACACCTACCACGCCATCAGGTCGCTGACGCGTCACGACGTGCGGGTAATGCTGACCGACAGTGCCGTGGGCGCGCAGGAAGAGAACAACCTGCGCCACCTGGTGAACAACCTGGGCGACACAGTCGGCCGTCACCAGATCATCCCGTTCCTCACGGCGAAGCACTCGCTCGAGTTCTGCCTGGCCTATGCGGACCAGACGGCGCAGAGCGGCTTCCCCTCACTGGTCGTGCTTGGCGGCGACAAGCATGTCGGCCGGCCACGTTGCCTGGAACACGCCTGGCAACTGCGCCAGCTGATTCGCGCGCGGCACCCCGAGCTGGAACTGGGCGCCTGGGCTAACCCCACCGCCAAGACCGGTGACCAGATCGAGTTCTTACTGGATCCACACGTCAGCGCGGATTTTTACCTGACGCAGATCGTGTCGCACCATCAGGCAGACCGGGTCGGCGCTTTCCTCGATGCCGGCCGCCAACGCGGATTGACGATGCCCGGCGTGTTCGGCGTGTTCTATTACCGCAGCGCCAACATCAGGACGCTGGAAATGCTGAGCCAGTTCCTGCCGGTGCCGGTGGACGCGTTGCAACAGGAGTTCGCCGGAGGCGCGACCCCGATCGACGTGTGCGCGCGCACCATCCGATCGCTAATCGACCTCGGCGCGAAGCATTTCTACCTCAGCAACCTGCCGACGAAGAAGACCGCCGCGACGCTGAATGCGATCCTGGAAAAGGCCGGCGTGACGGCCACGTCACGCTAAATACAGCCACAGATTTCACCGATTAGACGCGGATTCTTCCACGACACCTCGTTCGCGAACCAGACCGCAAGGCCCGCGACGGCCTTCCGCCTTCGCGCCACGGCGCTTCGGTGGACAAGCTGGCCGTGCGATGAGGCCGGAAGCCGAATTTGAGGGAGCGGCAGGAAGAACACCGGTGCTCTCTCGAATTCGACTTCCGGCCCCATCGCGACGCGCCGGGCATAGCCCGGCGCCGCGGGCCTGATGCATCTGTGTCTAATCTGTGGCTGGCATTGATTTACGCTGGCCCATCCGCGTTTACAATAGGAAGATATGGGCAAGTTCTACGACTCCGTTCCGGTCTCGGCCATCGTCCGCATCCGCGACATGATGTATTCCGTCAAGGATCCGTTCCGACTCGATCAGGGCGACGTGTCGTTTGACGCGCCCGGAACGTTCAAGGCGGCCGTCGCGCAGGCGATGAAGGACAACCGGACGCATTACCTGCCCACACCCGGTATTCCGCAGCTGCGCAAGCTGGTGGCCGACAAGCTCCGCAACAAGAACCACATCCCGATCGAATCAGACGATGAGGTGGTGATCACTAATGGCGGCACCCACGGCCTGTACGCGGTGATGCATGCACTGCTGGAGCCGGGCGACGAGATGATCGTGCCCGGGCCGGAATGGCCGCCGACCATGGCGATTTGCCAGGCCGCGCAGGGCGTGCCGGTGCAGGTGCCGCTGCACGAGCGTCTCGGCTGGCGCTGGGACATCGATGAGGTCGAGCGCGCCATCACGCCGAAGACCCGTGTGCTGTACATGAACTCGCCGAACAACCCGACCGGCGGCATCCTGACCCGCGCCGACATCGAGCGCCTCGCCGCGATCGCCCGCGAGCGTAACCTGTGGGTGATTTCAGACGAGGCCTACGAAGACATCCTCTTTACCGGCGAGCACGTCAGCATCGCGTCGCTGCCCGGCATGTACGAACGCGCCATCCCGGTCTACACCATGAGCAAGTCGTACGCGATCACCGGCGTGCGCGTCGGCTACTACGCCATTCGCGACCAGGCCCTGCGCGCGCGCGCCCTCAAGATCGTGCTCTACACCACCAGCAACGTCTCGTCGATCGCGCAGTATGGCGCCGTCGGCGCGCTCGAGGGCTCGCAAGACTGCATCACCGAGTTCCGCACCGAGCTGTTGGCCCGCCGCGACTTCTTCTACCAGGGCCTGGCCGAGGCGGCGCCCGGCGTGTTCTCGGGCGAACCGCCAGATGGCGCGTTCTACGCGTTCGTGAAGATCAACGCGGAGTGGGCGAAAGACGCGGGCATCACCGGCCACTCGCTGTCGTGGGCGATGGCCGAGCACCTGATCCAGCACGCCCGTATTGGCTGCGTGCCGGGCGTCGACTTCAGCGCGGATTGCGAAGGCTACATGCGCTTCTGCACCGGCCGCAGCCGCGAAGAGCTTACCGGTGCGCTGGCGTCGATGAAGGAAACCTTCTCGCGCGTGCCTATCTAACGTGGCGGCCGCCGTCGACGCGAATCGTTTCACCGGTGACGAAGTCCGACTGCACCAGGAACATCACCGCCTTGGCAATTTCGGTTTCGCCGCCCCAGCGCCCTAGCGGCGTATTCCGCACCACCGACGCGCTTTCTTTCTCGCTCATGCCGGGCGGCGCCAGAATCGGCCCGGGCGCGATGGCGTTGACCAGGATCTGGTCGGCCGCCAGTTCGAGGGCCAGCGCTTCGGTGAGCGCCTTCACGCCGGCCTTGGCCACGTAGTACGGCAGGAACCCGGGATAGCGGGGCCGGCCGCTGGCCACCACCCAATCGGCAAAATTAATGATGCGGCCGCCGCCCACCCGCTTCATCACGATCGCCGCCGCGCGGGAACACAGGAACGTCGCCCGCAGGTCCACCGACATCTGCCGATCCCAGTCGGCAGCCGACAGCTGGTCGAACGGCTTCGAGCCGTAGAGCGACGCCATGTTGATCAGGATGTCGAGCCGGCCGAGCTGCGCGACCGTCGCGTCAACCGCCTGCGCACAATCGTGCTCGCTCGACACGTCGGCCTGCACCGACACCGCCTTGCGCCCTAACGCCCGAACTGCCGCAACCGTCTCGTCCGCTTCAGCGCGCGACCGGTTGTAGACCATGGCCATGTCGGCGCCGGCCTTCGCCAGCGTCGTGGCCACGACCGCGCCAATGCGCTTGCCGCCGGTGATGAGTACGACTTTGCCGTTCAGTTCCATGAGTTCACTGAGGATTGTAGTTTCATACGTCGTTCGTAATCTCTTTCGAGCCGCGTAACTGGCGGCCTCGCGGCGATCGCGGCAAGTGGTTGAGTAATTGGAGCTTGCTGCTTGGCGCGCATCCTGCTTACCCTAGAGCGCGCCACGGGATTTCCGCGCGGCGACCAAGGAGCGATTGAGATGCAACGTGTTCTTACTCTGGCGATGGCGGGCGTGTTTGCCCTGTTGGTTTCCGCGCAGGCACAGGCCCAGACGATCAACCTCACGGCGGCGCTTTCGGGCGGCAACGAAGTGCCCGGCGTTAGCACCGGAGCGGCGGGCACCGCCACCGCGACGCTGAATGCCACGACCGGCGTCCTCACCTATCGAGTCGAGGTCTACAACATGCCCGTGGGCAC
>SHUG01000100.1 GCA_009694735.1 Acidobacteriota bacterium
GATTTTAAGTCCTGTGCGTCTGCCAGTTTCGCCACCCCGGCTTACCGATCCTTGTCTTTGGTGACCGAGAGATGTTGAGGCTACCGGGACGAATGCGCCAGACCGCCTGCGCGCGCGTCACGCCGCGAAGTGAGCCGTGCAGGTTCGTCCCGTGCCACGACCGCTTGTCGTACGCCTCCTCCACCGACGCCAGCAACAACTCGGTCGTCGTCATCTCAGTGCACCAGCTTGGATTCCCTGGGGCCGCCGATCACGCGGGTGATCATCTCCGAGAGCCGCGCCTCCTCGATGGCAAACGGCCCGGCGCTGGCCGTGCCCAACTGCAGTTCCAGGTGGACCAGCACGCCGCCTGGCTCAGGGCTGACAATCCAACTGAAGCCGTGCAGCGAGACGGCCGGCGGCTCCGCGTTGGGGTCGCGGGTGCGATCGAGCGCCTTCAGCATCTGTTCGAGCAACAGCTTCACGTCGGCCACGGTCCACGACTCGGCGTCTGCGGGCACGCCCTTCATCTTCTGGGTCACCGCGCTGGACGCGCCGCGCACCCACACATCCACGTCAATCATCGACTCGGTCCTTTCACGAATTCTTCCAGTTCGGGGCGCGCTTGTCGATCCACGCCTGCACGCCCTCGGCCGCATCGTGGCTCTTGAGCAGGCCGCTCAGGTAATCGCGCTCGGCCCGGTCGAGTGCCGGTTCGGCCTGGGCCCGCAGGGTCAGTCGCGCCGCCGCCACCGCGTGCGACAGCGCCACCGCGGAGTGCGGCGACAGATGGCTATCGAACCAGGCCCCGGCGGCTTCGAGCAAGCTGGCGGTCGGCGCCACCATCGACAGCAGCCCGGCCTCATGCCAGTACCCCGCCGACTGCAACTGGCCGGTCACGATGGCCCGGGTCGCACGCGACGATCCCACCCGCAATGGCAACAAGGCCGCGGCGGCCGGCGGGAACGCCGCGAGACGAATCTCGGGCAAGCCGAACGTCGCCGCCTCGGTGGCAAGAATGTCGTCACAGGCCAGCGCGAGTTCGAACCCCCCGCCCAGGCAGCGGCCGTTCACGAGCGCCGCGGTCGGCGCCGGGAATGCCAGTACTTGCTTGATGATACGATGTGTTTCGGGCAGCACGGTGGTCATCAAGCCGGGCTCGTGCTCCTGGATTTTCGCGCCAAACGAGAACTCGTCGCCGGCGCCTTCGATCGTGAGCCACTTGGTCGCCTTGGTCGACTCCTGCTCGTGGAGCGCGCGGCCGAGCGCACGAATCAGATCGAGCGACAGCAGATTCCCTGGCGGCGCGTTCAGCTGAAGCCGTTGCCAGGCGCCATCACGCGACGACTGGATCCGGACGAGTCCGCTCAATTGAACACGCCCGGGTCAGTCGACGGCGCGTCACAGGCAAAGTTCCGGCACACGTACGCGGTCGCCTTGTTGTCGATCATTCTCATCTCCGCCACCCACGGCATGTGGGTGGCCAATGCGGCCTGCTCCGACGGGTCAACCGGCACCATCACGGCGAACGGCCGATAGTGCTGATGAGCCGCGCGCCACAGCGCCTGCGTATCCGCGGCGCCACGCCGGCCGACGATCACGATCTGCTCGCCGCCGGCCAGTGACGCCGACAGCGCGGCCGCCATGAACGGCACCGCCCGGCCCTGATCCGCGAGCCGGCCACCAAACGACGCGATCGCCTCGGCGGCGCGCGCACTGTGGGCCTCTTCCCCTGTCAGGTGCGCCAGTGTCCACTCGTTCAGCGCCGAGACAGCCGTCGGCGAGGGCTCTGCCCCATCGTAGTCTTCTTTCATGCGCAGCAACACGGAGGGGTCGGCGCCGGTCGTGCTGAACCAGCCACCGCCCTCGGCGTCCCAGAACAGCTCGTCTTGCCGTACCTGCAACGCGCGAGCCCATGCCAGCCAGTGCGCCTGACCGGTGGCCTGGAACAGCTCGAGCACGCCGAAAATGAGGTAGGCGTAGTCTTCGGCATAGCCTTCAATCGCGGCGTCGCCGGCCCGATAACGCCGCAACAGCCGGCCCGCCCCAGCGTCCCACATCGATTGCTTGATGAACATCGCGGCGCGGACCGCGCTGGCCAGGTGCCGGACGGCCGGATCGCCGTCATCAACACCGAGCAGATCGGCCGGCGACAGCACGCGCGAGGCGCGCGCGAACGCCGCAATCATTAGGCCATTCCAGGCGGTCAGCACCTTGTCGTCGAGCTGGGGCCGCGGCCGGCGACTGCGCCGGTCGAACAACACCTTCCGCGCGCGCAGCAGGATGTCGGCCACTTCGACGGGCGTCTTGCCGCTGGCCCGCGCGAGATCGGCAATCGACTGTGCCGTGTGCAGCAGGTTCTTGTTGACGAACTCCTGTTGCGGGTCGAATGGCGCGTTGCCGTTCGGCAGCACGCCGTAGCGACCTTCGAACACCAGGCTGTCTTCACCAAGGGCGGCGCGGATCTCGTCCTGACCCCAGATGTAGAACGCGCCCTCCATCTTGTGTTCGGGTGCTGGCTTGCCCGCCGTAGCCTTGTCCGCCTTCGCGCGAAGCGCTTCGGCGAGACCTCGACCAAGCCCGGAGGTCGGAGTCGGGGCGGAGGCGGGTGGAATGCTGTCGGCATCCTCGGCCGAGTAGAAGCCACCGGCCTCGTCGGTCATCTCGCGTTGCACGTACTGCAGCGTGTCTTCGGCAATCTGAGCGAAGAACGGATCGACGCTCGCCTGCGCCCCTTCCAGATACGCCAGCACCAGCTGAGCCTGGTCGTAGAGCATCTTCTCGAAGTGCGGCACGCGCCAGTTGCCATCCACGGAGTAGCGGTGGAAGCCGCCGCCAAGATGATCCCGCATGCCGCCCAGCGCCATCGCGCGCAGTGTCTGCACAACCATCTCCCGCGGCGCCGGCTCGCCGGTTCGTTTGTGCTCGCGCAGCAGGAACAGCAACTCACTCGGCCGCGGAAACTTCGGGGCATCGCCAAACCCGCCGCGGCGGGTATCGAACGTCCGCGCGAATTGCTGAACGGTCTTGGCCAGCGCGCTCGCATCGGGCGTTCGACGATCGTTCTGCCCCCGCGCCAGCAGTTCAAGGCGCGTCACAATCTCCGCCGCCGACTTGACGACGTTCAGCCGGTCGTCGCGCCAGGCACGGTTGATCTCGGTGAGCACGTCGACAAAGCCCGGGCGGCCCCACTGCGACGCCGGCGGGTAGTAGGTGCCGCCGAAGAACGGCCGCAGGTCGGGTGTCAACCACACGCTCATGGGCCAGCCGCCCGATCCCGTGGTGGCCTGCACGAACGTCATGTAGACGCGGTCCACGTCGGGACGTTCCTCGCGGTCGACCTTGATCGCGATGAAGTGATCGTTGAGCACCCTGGCGACGCCCTGGCTCTCGAACGACTCGCGCTCCATCACATGGCACCAATGGCAGGTGGCGTAGCCAATCGACAGGAAAATAGGTTTCCCCGCCGCCCGCGCCGCCTCGAACGCCGCCTCGCCCCACGGATACCAGTCCACGGGATTGTGCGCGTGCTGCAAGAGGTACGGGCTCTGTTCAGCCCCGAGACGATTCGGCATTCTCTCGATCATACTGTGACGGTAGGAGCGTCGGCGCATCCTAAGTCAGCCACAGATTCCACAGATTCACACAGACATGCGTTCGCTGGCTCCGGCCGTTGGCCGGAGCGTAGTCCGGCGGTGAGGCCGACGAACTGAGTCTCGCGCACAGCAACTTGCAGACTCAATTCGTCGGCCTCACCGCCGGACTCGCGCCGCGAAGCGGCGCCAGCGAACGGCACCCTTGCAGGCGGCGCGTTCGTTATGTTCAATCGGCGTCTAATCGGTGACTAATCGGTGGCTGTACAATCGGTGATTAATCGGCGGCTGTCTTGACCGCTGCGGCGAGCACGGGATGTCGATCGGTGGCGTCCTGCAGTCGCGCATAGCTGGCGGTGACTTCCACGCCGTACAGCAGAATGACGACGCTCACATAGATCCAGAGCAGGAAGACCACCACTGCCGCGAGTGAGCCGTGGACCACGTTCCACGTGGCCAGGTCGCTGGCATACCAGGCGAACAACGAGAAGGCCACGCGCCACAGGATGCCAACGGCGATTGCGCCCGGCCACACGTCGCGGAAGCGCACCTTGGTGTTGGGGATGAAGTAGAACACCAGCGCGACACACAGAATCAGCAGCACGGTGGCGGCATAGTGACCCGTGACGCCACCGGCCCACGCCAGCCAGGGCGCCTGGGAGATCGCCGTGCCGAACCGGCTGCTCTCGGCGAGCCGGACGACGCTCGCCAGGATGAGGCCGATCAGCAACACGCCGCCCGCGGATACCAGCATCAGGAACGAGACCAGGCGATGCTTCAAGAAGCTGCGCCGCTTCTCGACGCCCCAGGAATGATTGACGGCCGAGGTCAGGGCGTTGAACACGCCGGTCGAGGCCCACACCAGCATCAGGATGCCGCCCGCGCCAAAACTCACGGGTGCGGTTTGAAACGAGTCGAGCTGGCCGGTAATGAAATCGAACTGCCGTGGAAAATAGCGGAAGACAAAGCGCACCACGGCGTCGCGCTCGCCCGCGTCGGCGGTGAGCTGGCCGAGAATGGCGAGCGACAGCAGCAGGCACGGAAAGAGCGAGATCAACGCGTAGTACGCCACCGACGCGGCATGGGTGAGCCCGTCACTGTCGTAGAGCTCTCCCACCCCCCGCCAGGTCGCGAGGCCGATCAGGCGCAGTTGCCCGCCGAGCCGCCCGCGGCCTGGCGACACGCTAGACGGACCGCCGTGGCCACGCCGCAGCGGCGCCGGCTTGCGCCAGGGGCCGGCCCGCCTTGAAGTCTTCGACCACCCGCGCCAGCCGCGCCGCCTCCCGCATGACGCTTTCGATTTCAGGTTGCAACTCGGCGCGCAGTTGGCGGCCGCGCGGAGTAAACAGCGCAAAGCCCACACCGGCACCCACCAGAGCGCCAATCATGCCGCCCATAATCATCACATCTCGATCGCTCATCCCGTCTCCTCCATGACCCGCCCTGACGCGCGGGGGTCTTTGATCGCGTGTTTCTTTATCTTGCTTTACAACGTCGGCCGGTACAAACCGAGAATCTGCGCGGCTTCCTGCTTGTTCCAGTTGGTCCGCTGCGGCGTTTACAGCACGGCGATACGCTCGATTTCGGCGAGCGTGTGATGGGGTGGCACGGTGAAGGCATCTTCGGCCACCGCATCCCCGCGAATCGGCTCGGGCAGGTCTGACGGCTGCACATCGGCCGACTTGGCCCCCAGCACCGCGCGTTCGATCGCATTCTCGAGCGCCTGTCGCTGACCAGCGAAGTGCAGCGGCTGCGCTCGCAGGTTGGCCAGGATCCCGACGGCGCCCAGCCGTGCTGGAGTTCCGGCAAGGCCATGCAGCCGGTGATGACCATGGTCGATCGCGTCGCGGACAACGATGTCAGCGTGCTGTTGCGTGGGGAGAGCGGCGTCGGCAAGGGAGTGATCGCGCGTGAGATTCACCGGCGATCACCGCGCCGCAGCGCGCCCTTCGTGAAGGTCAACTGCGCGCCCTGCCGTCCGAACTCCTCGAAAGCGAGCTGTTCGGGCGCGAGCGCGGCGCCTCCACCGGCGCCGCCTCCACCCGCGTCGGCAAGTTCGAGTTCGCGCAGCACGGCTCCATCATGCTCGACGAAATCGGCGAGATGCCGCAGGCACTGCAGGCCAAGATTCTCCATGTGCTGCAGGATCGCCAGTTCACCGAGCTGGGCAGCAATCGCACCATCGAAGTCGACCTGCGGGTGATCGCGGCGACCAATCGCGACCTCGACGCGATGCAGCAACATCTCCAAAGCGATCTACCGGTTTGATTGCATACCCCGTTCCGCGTTCAGGGCCTGTGACCGCACTGAAGGCGGGCGGCGTCGTGGTGGCGGCGCATGGCGGCTGGCCCCGCGCTGCGGCTGACGCGCGCGGGCCGGTATAATGCCGGGGTGGACAAGCCCCCGATCAAACTGGTTGTGACGCCGGTCGTGTCGGCTCTCCGCTCCTCACCGCCGGCGTCCTCGGAAGATGCGATGAAGTGCGAGCGTTGCGGGGCCGAGATGTATCGCATGCATGCCGTCTGGCGCTGCCCGGCGTGCCGCTTCAAGACGGACTGCTGCGGATGGTAACGAGATGGTAACCGCGCGCTCGTAATGGATCCCCTCATCTCACACATCGATCCGGCCTCGGCCGACTTCCGGGCCAACCGGGAGCGAATGCTGGCGCTGGTCCAGGAACACCGCGATCGCCTGGCGCAGGTGCAGCAAGGCGGCGGCCCCAAATACCTCGCTCGGCATCGTGAGCAAGGCAAGATGCCGGTCCGCGAGCGCATTGAGGCGTTGATCGATCCCGGTTCGGCCTTTCTCGAGTTGTCGCCACTTGCGGCATGGGGTCTCTACGAGAACGACGCGCCGGCGGCCGGCGTGATCACGGGCATTGGCCGGGTGTCAGGGCGCGACGTGATGATCGTCGCCAACGATGCCACCGTGAAGGGCGGCACCTATTACCCCCTCACGGTGAAGAAGCATCTGCGGGCGCAGGAAGTCGCGCTCCAGAATCGCCTGCCGTGCGTCTACCTCGTCGACTCGGGTGGCGCCTTCTTGCCGTTGCAGGCGGAGGTCTTCCCCGACCGCGACCACTTCGGGCGGATCTTCTTCAACCAGGCGCGCATGTCGGCGGAGCGCATTCCGCAAGTCGCGGTGGTCATGGGCTCTTGCACCGCCGGCGGCGCCTACGTCCCGGCGATGTCTGACCAAACCATCATCGTCAAGAACACCGGCACCATTTTCCTGGGTGGACCACCGCTGGTGAAAGCAGCGACCGGCGAAGAAGTGACCGCCGAGGAACTGGGCGGCGCCGACGTGCATACGCGGCTCTCGGGGGTCGCCGACTACCTGGCGGACGATGACGCGCATGCACTGCACCAGGCGCGCATCGTGGTGTCGACACTCAACACGCACAAGACACTGCCGGCCGACCTCGCCCGGGCCGAAGACCCGGCCTACGATCCGGCCGAGCTGTACGGCATCGTCAGCCTCGACTTGCGGAAGACCTACGACGTGCGCGAGGTGATCGCGCGCATCGTTGACGGTTCCCGCTTCGACGAGTTCAAGCAGCGTTACGCCACGACGCTGGTCTGCGGGTTCGCCCGCATTCACGGCTTCCTGGTCGGCATCATCGCCAACAACGGTGTGCTGTTCTCGGAATCGGCGCTCAAGGCCACCCACTTCATCGAGCTGTGCAACCTGCGCGGTGTGCCGCTGGTGTTTCTGCAGAACATCACCGGCTTCATGGTCGGCAAGCAGTACGAGCGCGGCGGCATTGCCAAGGACGGCGCGAAGATGGTGCACGCCGTCGCCAACTCCGTGGTGCCCAAGTTCACGGTGATCGTGGGGGGATCGTTCGGCGCGGGCAACTACGGCATGTGCGGCCGCGCCTATGAACCGCGGCTGCTGTGGATGTGGCCCAACGCGCGCATTTCGGTGATGGGCGGCGAGCAGGCGGCCGGCGTGCTGACGACCGTGAAGCGCGACCAGTTGGCGCGCGAGGGCGGCGAGTTTTCCGCCGCGGCAGAAGCCGCCATTCGCGAACCCATCCTGCGGAAATACGACACCGAAGGGTCGCCCTATTACTCGACGGCGCGCCTGTGGGACGACGGAATCCTGGATCCAGCGCAGACGCGGGCCGCCCTCGCTCTTGGCCTATCGGCGGCGTTCAACGCGCCGATTCCGCCGCCGAAGTTCGGTATCTTTCGCATGTAGCATCCGGCTTTAGCCGGATAATTGGCCTGACACTCATGAGCTTCCAGTTCCTCGCCATCGAGCGACGTGGCGCCGTCGAGTACGTGACGCTCAACCGTCCCGATGTCCGCAACGCCTTCAACGAGCATGTGATCGCCGAGCTCACCGCATGGGCGCGCGGCGCGCACGCGGATCCCTCGTTGCGGGTCGTGGTGTTCAGCGGCGCCGGCAAGGTCTTCAGCGCCGGCGCCGATGCCGCGTGGATGGCGAAGATGGCCGGCTACTCGCACGAAGACAACGTGCGTGACGCCACCGCCGGCGCGCAGATGTTCCTCGCCATCAACACGGTGCCGGCCATTGTCATTGGCCGCATTCACGGCGCCGCTCTCGGGGGCGGATCGGGGTTGGCGGCGGTGTGCGACATCGTCGTCACCGAGAGCACGGCGATGTTCGGGTTCACCGAAACCAAGCTCGGTATTCTCCCGGCGATGATCTCACCGTACGTGATTCAGAAGATCGGCGTGTCCGCGGCCCGCGAGCTGTTCCTGACCGGCGCCCGCTTTGATGCGGCCCGCGCCAGGGAGATCGGCCTCGTGCACGCGGTCGTGCCGGCCGACCAGCTCGACGCCACCGTGAAGCACTACGTGCGCGAAGCGCTGTCGGCCTCCCCCACCGCCGTGGCTCGCGCCAAGGCGTTGATTCCACGCGTGGTCGGCCGCGCCCCGGCCGACGTCATGACGATTACCGCCGAGGCTATTGCCGCGCAGCGGGTCTCGCCAGAGGGCCAGGACGGCTTGCAGGCCTTTCTGACGAAAGGCGCACCGGGTTGGATCGAGGAGCCGCAGTGACACTGGTGCGCGGCCCTGTCCACCCTAGCCTTGGCGGCGGTGGCATTCGCCGCCTGCTGATTGCCAATCGCGGCGAGATCGCGGTGCGCATCATCCGCGCGTGTCGCGAATTGGCGATCGAGACGGTCGCGGTTTATTCCGACGCCGATGCCGAGGCGCCGCACGTGCGCGCGGCCGACCGCTCGGTTCACCTCGGCGCGGCGCCGGCCCGCGACAGTTACCTTGATGCCGCCAAGGTCATCGCCGCCGCCCGCGACTCTGGCGCGGATGCGATTCACCCCGGCTACGGATTCCTTTCCGAGCGGGCGCATTTCGCCAAAGCGTGTGAAGACGCCGGCCTGGTGTTTGTCGGCCCACCCGCCGCGGCCCTGGAGCGCATGGGCTCAAAGATTGGCGCTCGTCGCCTGATGGTGGCCGCTGGCGTGCCCGTGGTCCCAGGCGAGACGCCGGCCGATCAATCCGACGCCTCGCTCGAGGCCGCGATCGCACGGGTCGGCTTCCCGGCGTTGATCAAGCCGTCGGCCGGCGGCGGCGGCATCGGCATGAAGATCGTCGGGAGCGCCGCGGACGCCGTCGACGCGCTCGCCGCTGCGCGTCGCGAGGCCCAGGCGTCGTTCGGCGACAGCACGTTGTATGTCGAGCGGCTGATCGAGCGGCCGCGTCACGTCGAGATTCAGGTCTTCGCGGATGCCCACGGCAACGTCGTGCACCTCTTCGAGCGGGAGTGTTCGGCGCAGCGCCGCCACCAGAAGGTGGTCGAGGAGAGCCCCTGCCCCGCCCTGAGCCCAGCCGTGCGGCAGGCGATGGGTCAAGCGGCGATCGCGGCGGCCACCGCGGTGGGCTATCGCAATGCCGGCACCTGCGAGTTTCTGCTCGAGGGCCAGGGCGACACCGCCCGCTTCTACTTTCTCGAGATGAACACGCGCCTGCAGGTCGAGCACCCCGTGACCGAATGCGTCGTCGGCGTCGACCTGGTCCGCGCCCAGTTGACCGTGGCCGGGGGCGAGCCGCTGCCCTTCACCCAGGACAGCCTGACGCAGCGCGGCCACGCCATTGAGTGCCGCGTCTATGCCGAGGATCCGGCGCTATGCTTCATTCCACAGGCAGGCCCGATCCTGCTGTACCGCGAGCCACAGGGGCCGGGCATTCGCGTCGACAGCGGGGTGGCCGCGGGATCGGTGGTGTCGGTCCATTACGATCCGATGCTGGCGAAGCTGATTGTCTGGGGCGAGTCGCGTGAGGTCGCCCGGCGAAAGACCCTGGCCGCCTTGCGCGAATTCGCCGTGCTTGGAATTCACACCAACATTCCCTTTCTGATGCAGCTGCTGGAACACCCGCAGTTCGTCGCCGCCACGATCGACACCGGCTTCCTCGATCGCGAAGGCGCCGCCCTGGCCGCCGCCTCGGTGTCTGAATTGCCGGGCCCCGCACTCGCTGCCCTCGCGGAGCACCGCCGCACGCTTGCCACTGGCACCAACCCCTTAGGCACCCCAGGCACCGTACGCACCCAAGGCACCGACCCGTTTTTGACGTTAGGCAACTGGCGTGGCTGATCCCCTCGTCACCGCGCTCGGCGGCGGGTGGTATGTCGTGGACGATGGCGACCGCCGATGGCGCGTCGCGGTGGCGGGTCATGGTGACACGCAGTGGGTGTTCGTCAACGGGCAGGTCGCGACCGTCACGGCGGCGAAAGCAGGCCGGCGCCGAGGCAACAGCAGCGAGGCCGGCGTGATGTCACCGATGCCGGCGACCGTCGTGGCCATTCACGTGACGCCCGGTCAGGTGGTCACTGAGGGCGACACGCTGATCGTGCTGGAAGCCATGAAGATGGAATTGCCGATCCGGGCGCCGCGCGACGGCGTGGTCAAGACCGTGGCGTGCGCCAAGGGTGAGCTCGTGCAGCCGGGCGTGAACCTGCTGGAGTTCGAGTAGTGCGAATTCCGCCGCGCGTGTCGATTGTGGAGGTCGGCCCGCGCGATGGACTGCAGAACGAGAAGTCCCTCATCACCACGGCCGACAAGATCGCCTTCGTCGATCGGCTCTCGGCGGCGGGCCATCGCGCGATCGAGGTCTCGGCGTTTGTGTCGCCCAAGTGGGTGCCGCAGATGGGCGACGCCAGCGACGTGTTTGCCGGCATCACGCGCCGCGCCGGCGTTCGCTACACGGCCCTCGTGCCTAACCGGCCAGGACTGTCACGTGCCTTGGCCGCCGGCGTGAACGAGATCGCCATTTTCGCGGCCGCCTCCGACACGTTCAGCCGGCGCAACATCAATCAGTCCATCGACGCGTCCCTGGCGACCTATGCCGAGGTGTGCCGCGAAGCGTTGGCCATGGGCGTGGCGGTCCGCGGCTATCTCTCAACCGGCTTCGGCTGCCCATATGAAGGCCCGGTCGCGCCGTCGCAGGTCGCCACCGTCGCCCGCCGGCTACTCGACCTCGGCGTCTTCGAGGTCGCGATCAGCGACACGATCGGCGTCGCGCACCCCGGACAAGTGCCGGTGGTGCTGGACGCGGTCACCGCCGCGGTGCCCCTGCACCAAGTGGCGCTGCACTTTCACGACACGCGCGGCACCGCGCTCGCCAACGTGCTCGCCGGACTGGATTACGGCGTCACGACCTTCGACAGTTCGGCCGGCGGACTCGGCGGCTGTCCATTCGCGCCGGGTGCGGCGGGCAACCTCGCTACCGAGGACCTGTTGTACATGCTGGATGGGCTCGGGCTTGAAACGGGGGTCGATATTGCGTTGGTCGCGTCGGCCTCACGGTTCATCGAGTCACGGCTCGACCACTCACTGCCCTCCCGATTCCTTCAGTCCTCACAGCTTTAGGCATCGCTCGAGGCGGGTTTTGGCGAACATCTCGTGAAGCCAGTCGAGCTGGACCTACTTGATGAGGTGAACGGCGCCGGCCAGGGCTCCGTCGCGGCCGACATCCCGGGCGTCATCAGCCGCTGGGTCTCTGCCAAGGCCGGGTGTCGGCCATGCTC
>SHUG01000101.1 GCA_009694735.1 Acidobacteriota bacterium
GAAGGGGTCGAGATTGATCGGACTCACGTACAGCTCAAAGTAGGGCGTGAGGCTCTTCAGCAGGAAGCGCACCTGGCCGGGCAGCGTCGAGAAGGGCAGCAGCTCCAGGCCCACCGGTACCCACGGACTCCACTCGCCGACGCGCAGCAGGCGTGCCTGGTCGCCCACGACGAGCTTCACGGCCTGGTTGGTGCGGTCGACGTGCGCCTCAAACGGCACCGTCAACGGCGTGGCCGAGACCAGGTAGGGATTTGGCGGGCCTTCGACCGCGCCACGCGCCACGCCGTCGATGACGTCGATGGGCTGCACGACGCCGCCCGCCACGTCATTGCGTTCGAAGACCTCCGGGCGCGACGAGAAGAGGGTGAAGATGCCGTAGGTGCCCAGCATGTCGGGTGTGCCCATGCCGCTCAGCTCGTGCGTGGCGGTGCCTGACGGCGGAAAGTTCGCGGGCATCCGCATGATGCTGGTCTCGACGCCGCGCGCTTCGAGCACCTCCCAAAACGGCGTGCCCCCGCGGAGCAAGTCGACGCGGCCCGCCGACAGCGGGAACTGGTAGCGCCCGAGCGTGAGCATCCGCGCCGGCGGCACTGTGCGTGACGTCGATAGAAACGACTCGAGTGTGGCCGGCTCGCGGTGAATGAAATCGAAGATGCCGTGCTCGCCGGGATCCATCCCCGTGATGAAGGTGGACCACGCCACGGGACTGAGCGGCGGCGTCGAGGTGGCCAGCGAACTGAAGGTGCCCGTCGCTGCCAGCGCCGACAGATGCGGCAGACGTCCACGAGCCATCAGGTCGCGTGCCAGGTGGTAGTCGAAGCCGTCGATGCCCAGCACGATCACCCGCCGTCCCGTGACGACGTGCGTGGCTCCGCACCCCGACCCAAGCGTCGCCATCACGGCCGCGGCGGCGGCAAGGCGCGTCAGACCGCGCACGCGATGGACTCGCAACCTGCTCACGACGCCACGGCCCACGGCCGGCCGTCCATGTGCGGCGGCGGCTGAATACCGAAGAGTCGCAGCGCGGTTGGCGCGATGTCGACGATCGATAGATCGCCGGTGGCCTCGACCCTCCGGTTGCAGAACATCACGCCGGGCACGAGTCGCGGGTCGATGCAGTGGTCGCCGCTCCACGCCTTCGTGTTGTTCTCGAACACCGGGCCCGACACCATCCCCGTGGCGCAGTCCCACGACGTGCGGTAGCCGGCGTTGTAGCCGATGATGAGATCGGGCGCGTTCTCGCGGTACGGGCCGTCGTAGATCACGGCCGTGTCGAAGGCCTCGCGCACGCCGATGTCGTCCTCGGCGGCGTCGTGCAGCCCGGCCAGCTTCGCGATGATCTCGGCCTTGAGCGCCGCGGCCTCGTCGCCAGGGACCACGATGCCAGACTGCTCGCGTCCGCGCAGGTTCAGGAACATGCCGCTCAGTCCCAGGCAGTAGGCGCGGGTCTTGGCCCAGTCCACGTCGCGCAGCCACTCGGTGGATCCGTCGCAGCCATCCTTGAGGGTGAGATAGCCCTCGCGCAGCAGCCAGGCATTCAGATTCACGCCACGGCGGAACGCGCTGAAGCCGTGATCGGAAATCACCATCAGCACGTCCTTCGGCGTCAGCGAGCGGAGCACTTCGCCGACGAGTGCGTCGTTCTTCTGGTAGAGCGCGCGGATGGCATGGCGATGCTCAGCCGGCACCTCACGGCGGTGTGCGGGGTTTCGCTCGTCGAGGTAGCGCCAGAACATGTGCTGGATACGGTCAGTGGCGTCGAACACACACACGAGCGCGCCGGTCCGCAGCTGCGCCAGCGCGCCGAGACACATCGTGCGGCGCTCGTCGTCGATGTCGTGGGCCTGCTTCAGGAACGTGGCGTCGTCGGTGACGCCCTCGTTGAGCGCCCAGGTGTCTTCGGCCAGGCCGAGCGTGGCGTACGGACCGTGTCGTTTGGCCAGGTAGTTGGCGTAATAGTCCGGATGCGAGATGGGCATCGCGGGCTGCTCTGGATCCAGGTTGATCGGCGACACATAGAGCGAGAAGTGTTCGCCGAGTTCGAGCACCTGACAGCGCGCGATGCCGGCCACCGTGACACCTGGCGCGGCACGAAACGCCATGGGTACCCAGTCGCTCAATTGTCCGGGCGCGAGCGCTACCGTGGTCTCTCCCAGGGTGAGGTGCGCGCAGCCGGCCTGGCGATCGAGGCGGATCGCCAGGGGCGTCGTGAGCGGCGGATGGCCCTTCACGAAGCCGTTGTCGGGCCCGGTTACGACCGTATCGACCCGGTCGCCGCGTACCTCGACCGGCACGCGGATGCCGCCCTCCTTGAAGCGCCCTTCTGACGGCCGCGTGGTGAAGAGCATGAAGGTGCCCTGCGTGCCGAGCAGGTCGGGCACGCACATCGCGCTCAGCTCCGCGCCGTGAAAGCGGTCGGGTGGAAACGTGATGGGCACGCGCAGGATCGTGCTCCAGATGCGCCGCTCACCCAGGATGGTCCAGAAGGGCTTCGACCGTCGCAGGTTCGTCAGTTCCGGCCGATGGCGAGGAATCAGGTACTTGCCAAGCGCGAAAAACTTCTCGACCGTGCCGATGCGCGTCGACGACAACATCGGCAGATAGGTGCGCCGGTCGCGATCGAGAAAATCGAAGATGTTGTGTTTGGCGGGATGCGTGCCGGTGCTGAAGGATGACCATGCCACCGGCGAGAGCGCGGGATACGTCGTCTGCAGGCGGCGGTACGTGCCCCGGGCGGCGAGCGCCGAGAAGTGGGGCAGCAGGCCGTCCTTCATGAACTGATCGGTCAACGCGGGGTCTTGCCCATCGAAACCGATCACGATGAAGCGGCCGATGTCGGACGGCGGTGGCCCCGTGCGCCGGATGGCCCGCCAGAGCGCGCGGAACGGCCACGCCAGGATCGAGGCGGCCACCGCGATCATCGTGACGAAGATCACGAGGAACGAGGACATGACCGCGAAGCCCGCGCCTGGGCCGATGTAGGCAAAGGCCGTGGCTGGCGCCAACATCACGCCGGCTGCCAGCAGAAGGGCGACGCGCGTGTGTGATACAAGTCTGGCCATGCGGGTGCGCGTCGTCAGAAGCATGTGTCCGGGCCGTATTGTACTGCCCTCGGCGGCGGGCCCGGGCGTGGGCACGTCGCGATGATCGGCGTCATGGTACGCCGTCTCCGGTTCGGCGCGCCCATCGTCGTCGTGTCGGGTCTGCCCCGGTCCGGCACCTCGATGATGATGCGCATGCTCGAGGCCGGGGGCGTCGAGCTGCTTCAAGACGGCGTGCGCGCGGCCGACGACAGCAATCCGAAGGGCTACTTCGAGTACGAACCGGTGAAGGGGCTCGACAAGGATGGCGACGTGTCGTGGCTGCCAGGCGCGCACGGCAAGGCAGTGAAGATCATCTCGTTCCTGCTCACGTGGCTGCCAGAAGACCACAACTACCAGGTGATCTTCATGCACCGGCATCCAGACGAGATCACCTTGTCGCAGCACGCCATGCTGCGGGCCCGCGGCGAGACCGTGGCCGAGGGCGACGCCGAGCGGTCGCGCGAGGTGTTTCGCGCGCACCTTTCCCAGGTTGAGCGGTTCATGGCCGGGCGGGCGTGCTTTCGTGTGTTGCCCGTCGCCTATCACGACGTGATCGCGGCGCCCGAGGCGGCGGCGGCGCAGGTGGCGCAGTTTCTGGGACGGCCGCTCGACACGGCGGCCATGGCGCGATCAGTAGACCAGCAGCTCTATCGCAATCGCGCCGAGCCGGCGTCGCCCTAGCGGTTCGGCTGCCGGCGGATAGCGCAGCGGACTAAAATACGTCCATGTCGACACGCGTGACGACGCTCCTCGGGGTCCTGGCCCTGGCGGCCATCGGCTGGTGGCTGGCCGCGTCGCGACCGGTCAAGTCCGGTCCTGACGCCGCGGCCGTCATGGCCGAGGGCCCACCTCTGCAGTGGGTTGCGACCGCGCATCAGCAGGGCATTGTCGGCTATCGCGACCCTGCCGTCGCGGTGGAGCCGAGCGGCCGGCTGGTGGCCTATTCCGAAGGGCGGGTGCTGCGCGTGACCCCCATCGGCGGGGGCGTGGACGTGTCGTCTGCGCGCGGCGAAGGCCAGGTGCGGCACATGGCGTGGATTGACGATCGCCGGGTGGTGTTCGAGGACGGCGGCGCGTCCGCCCGCTGGCAACTGCACGAGATCGGCGTGGGCACCCGACCCCTGTGGCCTGATGCGATGCTCGAGGGCTCGGGCCCAACCAGCGGCATGACGCTTACGGCCAACGCGCTGCGGCAGGTGAGCGTGAGTCCCGACGGCGCATGGGTTGCCGGTCTGGTCGCCGGCCCTGAGGGACCCGAACTGTGGCGCGTGCGCCTCGACGGCCAGGAACTGTGGCGGACCCCCGTCACCACGGGCCGCCCGTCGTGGCCGGCCTGGGCCTCGGCCACGGTGATGGCGTGCGTGTTGACGACACCGGCCGGAGACGGCGTCTCGATCCCGTGCGGGTCCACGCCACTCGTCACGACCCCCGCGCTGCGCGTGGCCGGGCCCATCGCGTTCTCGCCCGCGGGCGACACCGTCTACACTGCCGCTGCGAACGAGCGCGGCTTCGTGGATCTGTGGCGCGTGGACCGCGCGTCGGGCACGGCGGTGCAGATCAGTCGCACGGCGCGCGACAGCTACGGCCCGTCGGTGGCGGGTGATGGCGCGCTCTTCTACAAGACCCAGGAGTACCGCACGCACCTGGCCGAGTGGCGCGACGGCGTCGTGCGCCCGCTCACGACCTTCCAGGCCGAGACGCCGTGGTGGCATCCCACGCTGCCGCTCGTGTCGATGACCTACGGCACGTGGCGCCGCCAGGTCGACGACGCGAAGTATCCAGACATCGCGCAAGAGGTGGGCGTGCTCGACCTGTCGAGCGCGCTGCCGGCCGATCGCCCGTCCCAGGTGATTGCTGCGTCCGACTCCGAAGACCAGGGCATGGCCTGGTCACCAAACGGCAAGTGGATTGCGTTCCATTCGCATCGCGAGATGTCCGACGACGTGTGGCTGCGGCCAACTGATGGCAGTGCGCCTGACCGCCGGATCACGATGCTCGGCCGTGGCGCGGAAGTGGGGTGGCCGCGCTGGGCGCCCGGCGGCAAGACGCTGCTGCTCGACGGCGCGAACAAGGCGGGGGAGTCGGTGATGTTCACGCTGGGTCTCGACCAGGACACCGGGAAGGTGACCTCGGCGCTGCAGGAGGTCGGTGCGGCGGGCTTTGAGATCACCCACGGCGAGTGGCTGCCCGATGGTCGGCGCCTGGTGGCGATCGCCAAGCAAGGCCCAGGCCGTCACGCTGTGCTGCTCCTGCCGGCCGCTGGCGGTGCGGCGCAGGTGCTGCACCAGTTCGAGACCGAGCACGACTTTCCGGGACTGTCGCTGGCGCCTGATGGCTCGGCGTTCACGTTCGTAGCGCCGGGCAGTAACGGGTTCTATCAGTTGTTCCGGCGCGCGCTCGGCGGCGGGCCGGTCGAACAACTCACCTTCGACGCGTCGCACAAGACACAACCAGCCTGGTCGCCCGATGGCACCAGGCTGGCGTTTACCGCATGGAGCTACGACGCCTCGATCTGGCGCGTCGGCAGGTAGCGCGCACGTCGCGTCTGCGCCGGGTCGCTACTTCGAGGCGACGAACATGATCTCGAGCATGCCATCGACGACCAGGCCCGTCTGAACGGTGGCGCGCGCCGGCAGATCCTTCACGACCGAGCGGTAGCCGATGTTCATCGCCTCGAAGTTCTTCACGTCGGTGAGGTAGACGACGGCGTCCGCGACGTCGCCCCAGCCAAAGCCCGCCACTTGTAGCGTGCGGCCCACGCGCGCGAGGATCTCCTTGGTCTGCGCTTCGGTGTCGCCCTTGTTGGCCGCGGTGTTGCCGAGCAGCCCCGACAAGTAGAGGCGGTTGCCGACCTTGACGGCACTGCTCAGGATCGGGCTCTCTTTGCCCGGTGTGCCGTCGGCCGCGGGCGTCGTGAATACCTGCTTCGGCAGGCTCGAGGCGGTCAGCGTGATTTCGACCACGTTGGCGGCGCCCATGAGCGGCGCCACCACGGTGACGCGGGCTGGTGGATTCTTGGTGAAGAACGTGCGGTAGGTCTCGTTCATCTCCTGGAACTTCGTGGCATCGGTGATGAACACCTTCGAGCTCACGACGTGGTCGAAGGTCATGCCTGCTTCCTTCAGGATCTCGGCGGCGTTGTCGAGCACGGCCTTGGTCTGCACGCCCATGGGGCCCTCGACCACCGAGTTATTCTTGCCGTTGCGCGACACGAGACCGGCCAGGAACAGCGTGCTGCCGCTCTTGATGCCGTAGCTGTACGGATTCGGCGACTTCATCCAGCCGGCCGGGTGAATGACCGTGCGTTGGCCGCCAGTGGGGACCGCGACGACCGACATCTCGACCAGGCCGCCCGCCACGACCAGGTCGGCCACAATCGTAGTGCGCACCGGCGGGTCGGCCTTCCAGAACGTCCGGTAGACCTCGTTCATGGCGGCGAAGTCGGCCGCATTCTTGATGTAGACCTGCACCGAGGCCGCATTCGTCAGGCTCGAGCCCGCCTTTTGCAGCGTCGCGTCGAGATTTTCGAGCACCTTCTTGGTCTGGGCCTTGATGTCGCCTTCGGCGGCAATGGTGCCCGAGGCGTACACGAGCCCGTCGGCCTTCGTGGCCGCGCTGAAGGGAAGATTGCTCGCGCCCGCGAAGCGCTGCACCTGGGCCGTCATTGTGCCTCCGAGTCCGATGAATGAGATGAGTGCCGCCGCTATCAGTCGTCGCACGGAATCCTCCTTCAGGCCCGGCCTCGCGGTCCTGATCGCGTTCACTGTACCTCAGGCGTGACCACGCGCGATATGCGAAGCGCGATGTCAGTGTGGGCGTTCGCGCAGCCGCAGCGGTGCGGAATCCGCTACACTATGCGCGCACATGCTCTGGCCGACGCGTCTTCCAAAGACTGTCCGTAAACGCTCGAGGCTCCACGGCTGGGGCGTGTTTGCCGGCGAATCCATCAACAAGAACACCCGCATCATCGACTATGCTGGCGAGCTCATCTCGAAGAAGGTGAGCGACATACGCGAGGACACGTACCTCAACTAGGGATGCATCTGGGTGTTTCGGGTCAACCGCGCGTGGTCGCGCGATGCCCACGTGGGTGGGAACAACGCCCGGTTCATCAACCACTCGTGCCGGCCAAACTGCTACAGCTACGTGGACGCGAAGACCAGGACCATCTGGATTCGCGCGGGCAAGCGTATCGAAGCCGGTGACGAGTTGACCTACGACTACAACACCGAGGGCGACAAGTCCATCTCATGTCGGTGCCGGCCCGACTGCAAGACGAGGCTCTGATCCGGCGGCCTCGACGCGCCGTGGCCGTGGTCATGGCAGGCTGCGTCGCGGTCGCCGCGACGTGGTGGGGGGCCTCGCTGCATGCCCAGCCCGTTGCGCCCGCCCCTCGCACCGTCGTCGTGCCCGCCACGCTCGTTGTGGACTGGCCGTCGCGGCGCATCGTGACGGAAACCGGTCCACGCACGCTCGACACCGAGATGCTGCCTGGGGCGGTGGCGCACGTGTTCGCGCTGGCGGCGGCAGTTGAGGCCGGACTCGTGTCGGCGTCGTCGACCCACCTGTGTCGGCGCGTGGCCACGGCCGATGGCCGGCGATTCGCGTGCGCACATCCTGACCTGCCGCGTCCGCTCACACCTGCGGAGGCTCTCGCCTATGCGTGCAACGACTTCTTCGCCGAACTGGCCAAGCGCTTGCCGCGCGCGTCGCTAAACGACGTGCGCCGGCGCGCAGGTCTGGCGGCCATTGGCGACGACGTGCCGTGGACCTCGGCGGTGCTCGGACTGGCCGGACCCACGACGTCGCCGCGTACGATGATGGGCGCCGTGGCCCGGCTGGCCGGCGTGGGACCGGACGCGCCCGTGGCAATGACGCCGGGGACGCGCGCACTGGTTCGCGCTGGCCTGCGCGGCGCGGCCGACTACGGTCCGGCCGCCACCCTGCGGGCGCGCGGCGCTTCCGCGCTTGTGAAGGGCGGAACGTCGCCCCTGCCGGGCGGTCGCGCGGTGGCACTCGTGATGGCGTTTACGCCGCCCGAGGCGCCTACCAGGGCCGTGCTCGTCGCGGCGCCAAGCGGAGCTGGGCTCGATGCGGCGGCCATTGCCGCGGACCTGGTGCGGCCGGCCGGCGCGGTAGCAGCGGTGGCCGCTCAGGCCCCGCAGGCCGTACCGCTCGTCGCGGCGCCGGTGAGCTCGCCCCCTACCGACGCCGCGCTGCGGACCGCCAGTGGCCCGACGACGGTACGCGTCGGCGTGGCTCTGGCCAACGGCAAGGTGCGGATCGACACGTTGCCGCTCGAGGACTACGTGTCGCGCGTGATCTCTGGGGAAGGGCAGCCGCGGGCAGGCGCGGCGGCTCATGAAGCGCTGGCGATCGTGATTCGCACGTTCGCGCTCGCCAACCGGCATCGGCATCGCGCCGAAGGGTACGACCTCTGCGACAGCACGCATTGCCAGGTGATGCGGCCATCACTGAAGATGGCGCGCGAGGCCGCGCTCGCGACCGCGGGCTGGGTCTGAGAACGAGCGTTCCGTTAACGGTTGAGGCCGCTAATACGGTCTATCGTCATCGTCTTCACGATCTCGAATACCGTCGGCGGCGAACTGATCGGCGGAATCGCCGTTCGCCATCGTGAAACGATTTGGGCTCGCACCCAGGCGGCAACGCGGACCAACCTCGCATTGATGGGTCGAGCGCTGGACGATCAGCGGGGCATGTTTGAGTGGGTTTGCCCTGCGGGAGGGATGACGTGTGTCCCGGCATTCGCGTCGGGAGTCGAGACACGACCATTCTGCGAGGCGGCCGCTGCTGCCGGTGTGCTCGTGGTCCCGCGCGACTGTTGCGCGTCCCCGACCGATTCCGCCTCGGTTTCGGCGCGAGCTGTGAAGTGTTCGCGAGCGGTATCGACCGCCTCGCGACCATTGTTCGCCAGTGATGCCTTGACGGTTCCACGCTGTCGCCGATTCGACGTTGCTGATGAGACAGGCCGTCCGGACGGCGATGCCGGGCCATGCCAATCGCGCCGCGCCACGAACGTGCCTACCGCCGTGGCGCGGGGTCGCGAGCATTCGCTGCTTCGACTACGAGCGGCGTATGAGGCCGAGCTGTGTCAACGCCGTCACGCCATCATCGAGGCCAATCTCTTCAGCGATGCGACCGTTGACGACCTTGAGGACTGTCGCCCCCGTGAAGTGCATCTTGCGTCCAGTGGCGGCCGGCAGCGAACCGGCCAGGAAATCGCTGAACGCCGCACCTGTGTTAGTGCCGCCGCCGACCCAACGACCGACCACATAGTCGCCCTCGGCGATCAGATCGGCCGCGCCCGTGAATCCGAGATCGGGGAATGTCGCTCGGAACCCGGTCATGAAAGCGCGCACATCGTCGCGGCCTTTGCGAGGCGCGTGCAACGAGTACTGCAGCAGCATGTCCGGTGCCGCCAGCTCGTCGATGATCTTCGCATTCCAGGGATTGCCCCAGAACTCCGTGAACCATCGCCCGACGATGGCCTTGTTGTCGAGAATCGAGCTCATGCTTCCTCCTGGTTGCGCGCTCAATGACATGGTCCCGCCGAGCGATGCCGCGGCGGCGACAGCCGCACTGTGAGCAACGAAATCGCGGCGCGATGGCTTGGTGACGCTCTTCCTGGATGTGCCTCTTTTTCTGTTCATGCCCGGATCGACGTCTGGAGGATGCGACCACTGGTAGGCTCGGCACACTCCGTTTCTTGCGCGCGAACTGAGTGATGCGGGCGAACAGATCGAAGTTGTCGCCGAGGGTGATACATTGGCCGTGCGAAACACGGGGGTAGCATGCAGATCAAGAAGTGCGACGAAGTGGCGCCATCTATCTATGCCGGCGGCCTGCCCGGCGTGACCATGCGCGAGATGATCACGGCCGCCGATGGCGCGCCGACCTTTGCGATGCGGGTGTTCGATGTGGACGCCGGCGCCAGCACGCCGTTTCACCATCATGCCTGGGAGCACGAAGTCTTCATTGTCAGCGGGTCTGGACACATTAAGTCGGAACAAGGGGACCGGCCGTTTGCTGGCGGCGACACGGTCTTCATTGCCGGCAATGAGCCGCACTGTTTCGTGGCGGAGACGCCGGTGCGGTTCGTCTGTGTGATTCCGTCGCCGGACAGGTGCCAGGCGGGATGAGGCGCCGGCGGCTTCCACTACAGCGGAGCGTCGCGCCCCCACCAGTGGAAGATCTCGATCGCGATCGCGTCGAAGGGCTCGGCGTGCACCACCGCGTCGCCGGCGAATGTCCCGAGCAGCACCCAACGGCCGCCTTCGAGGCGCATGACTTCGAGGGTTTCAGACGCCGGATTCACGAGCCATGCGAACGGCACGCCTTCACGAGCGTAGATCGGCAGCTTGATCGCGCGATCCCTGCTCTCGGTTGACGGCGAGAGCACCTCGCACACCCAATCCGGGCGCAGGGTCAACGCCGCCTCGTCCGGGACCGATGGCATCCGGTCGCGCCGCCAGCCGGCCAGGTCTGGAACCAGCACGTCGCTTTGGAGGTGCAGCTCCGGCTCGACCAGCAACCACCAGCCGCCCGGGCCGCCGCGGCCACGCCCAAACGGCGGACCGAGATCGCTGCCGATCTCCGAGGCCGCCATCGCATGCCGTGCGCGTGGTCGGGGAGTCGTATGGAGCTCGCCGTTCAGGATCTCCGCGACCAGGTGGCCGGGCACCCGCTCAAGATCAGCGTAAGTCGCCGGCTTCTTTAACGCCGACGTGCGCGCGGCACTCATGACGCGAGGATACCGCAAGTCCGCAAAGAAACTCGTCGAATGAGTACGCCATTGTCACATTCTGTACCCCGTTTCATGCCCACGTGGGTCCGTCGACAGACGGGTGGGGAACTAATACGGCTTATCGTCTCGCCAGGCCGAAATCCAGCAGCTTGATGCCGCGCTTCGTGACCAGAATATTAGCGGGCCTCAGGTCGCGATGGGTGATGCCCTTCTTGTGCGCGGCATCCAGCGCGTCGACGCCGCCACGGCGCGAGCCTCGCGCTCGCAGCGGTCGTCGAAGGCCGTCTTCGAAGGTCGGCGGCATCTTTCTCGCGATGCGCGACGATCGTCATGCGCCAGAGCAGGCGGGGTGAGGCGAACGGAATCGAGACGCCATCGACCTGATGAATGACCACATCGGTGGCCGCTTCCACGTCGTCGATGCCACCGGCCGAGCGCATGACATCGACCAGGATCTCGTCGGCGGCGCGGATGGCGAAGCCTCCGACGACGACATACTTGGCACCGCGGTCATTCAACGCGCGACAGAGCTCGCGCAAATCCTCGACCGTGGGCTCGCGCGAGGTTAGCTCGTCGGACGGGTGATCATCCGCCATAGCCACCGCTCCGCTTCGTCGTGGGTCTTGAAGCGATGCACGCCGCGCGGAACCCGCACACCGCCGAACGATCGCTGCCACGCCACGGAA
>SHUG01000102.1 GCA_009694735.1 Acidobacteriota bacterium
GAGCCGGGCGTCGAAGGCCTGATCCACGTCAGCGAAATGTCGTGGAGCAAGCGCGTGAAGCACCCGTCGAAGATCCTCAACGTGGGGGATTCGGTGGACGCCATGGTGCTCGGCGTCGATCCCGCGGCGCGCCGCATCTCGCTCGGCCTCAAGCAGGTCGAGAGCAACCCATGGCACGAGCTGGCCGAGAAGTACCCGGTTGGCACGCGCATCAAAGGCAAGGTCCGCAACCTCACCGAGTTCGGCGCGTTCGTCGAAGTCGAAGAAGACATCGACGGCCTGATCCACATTTCGGACATGTCGTGGAGCAAGCGCGTCAAGCACCCGAGCGAAGTGCTCAAGAAGGGTGATGTCGTCGAGGCGATGGTGCTCAGCATCGACGCCGAGAACCAGCGCCTGTCGCTCGGCCTCAAGCAGCTGGCCACCGACATCTGGGAAGACTTCTTCGCCCGTCACCAGGTCGGTTCGACCATTGAAGGCAAGGTCGTCCGCATGACCAACTTCGGCGCGTTCGTCGAGCTCGACGAAGGCATCGAGGGCCTGATCCACGTGAGCGAGTTCGACGATTCGCAGGGCGGCGAGAAGATCGATCTGGAAGTCGAGAAGAGCTACCAGATGAAGATCATCAAGCTGAGCCCGGCGGAACGGAAAATCGGCCTGAGCATTCGCGCCCTGACCAACGCCAACTACCGCGCCGACTACGAGTCGTTCTCGGAGGCGCAGGGCCAGGGCGGCGCGACGCTGGGCGACCACCTGAAGCACAAGTAAGGGGCGGACAGCCGTCCGCCCCATGACAGTGTTTCTTAATAATTAACTATGACGAAGGCGGAACTGGTCGAAGAAGTGTCGCGTGTCTCGGACCTCACGAAGAAGCGTTCGGAGGTCATCGTCGACACCGTGTTCGAGAGCATCATCGATGCACTCAAGCGCGGTGAAAAGATCGAGCTGCGCGGATTCGGCAGTTTCCGCCTTCGCAAGCGCGAGCCCCGCAAGGGCCGCAACCCGAAGACCGGCGACAAGGTGGACGTGCCGCCCAAGCGCGTCCCGTATTTCAAGCCGGGCAAAGACTTGAAAGACCTGATCAACCGGGAGACTGGGGAGCCGATCGACGGTACCCCGGCCCCACCCGTCGACGGCGCCGTCGGTCCGCTGTAAAACCACGTAGGGCAGCCCTTCAGGGGTGCCGGCATGACATTGGATCGCATCTGGTCTCCCTGGCGACATTCCTACGTGACTCGAACTGAAGACGCGACCGCCTGCGTCTTCTGTGCGGCACTGTCGACCGACAGCGGGCGACAGCTCGTCGTACACGAAGGCCAACTGGCCTACGTCATCCTCAATCTCTATCCTTACAACGCCGGCCACCTGATGGTGGTGCCGCGCCGCCACGTGGGGACGTTAGCCCTGCTCGAGCGCGATGAGCTGATCGAGATGGCACTGCTGACGCAGCTGTCAGAGAAGGTGCTGACCGAGGCGTTCAACCCGCAGGGCATTAACATCGGCATGAACCTCGGCCGCCCGGCCGGGGCCGGCATCGTCGATCACCTGCACACGCACCTGGTGCCGCGGTGGAACGGCGACACGAACTTCATGACGGTGGTCGGTGAGGTGCGGGTGTTGCCGGAAGAGTTACCGCGCACGGCGGAGCGGCTGCGGCCGATTTTTCAAAGACTGTCCATGTAGTCTGTGTGGCCTCCGGCTTTAGCCGGAGCTCCAGAAGTTAGCCACGAAGGACACCGAGGACGCCGAGCCGGTCTCGTTCAACCGCAGCAGTGGATGCATTTCGCGGGCTCATAGATTACGGGTTGCCAGGATCTCTTTCGCGGGGGTGCGGTCCCCGTTGCAGCTGATCCGCCGGGGGGCGTCGAGATACCGCACGTCGTACCCGAGGCGTCTGTACAACGCGTCGATTCGCGGTGTGGACTGGTTCACTAGGACAACCGGGCCACGATGCTTAGCGAGGGCTTCCGCCGTCCGCGTCTGGTCGTCCCATGAGAATCCGCCCCGTGAGTAGGCCGTGAACTCCACGTCATACGGCGGGTCGGCGTAGACGAAGTCATCGCGCTTAAGCGGAATGTTGGCAAAGTCGCCCGTGGTGAAGTCCCAATCGGCGAAGGCTTCGCGGTACGCTGGAAACGACTTCGCGTAAGTGATGGTCTGGTAGCTTCCGAATGGAACGTTGAACTCGCCTTTGCTATTGAAGCGGCAGAGGCCGTTGTAGCCAGTTCGGTTAAGGAAGTAAAACAGCGCGGCGGATTCCTGGCACTCCGACTTCCCGGCGTGCATCAGCGCGTTGAACCGTTCCCGGTGCTGGTAGAACAGGGCCTCGTCGTTCTCCATCGGAATGGAGGCACGAAGGCCCTTCTTGAGCCACCGAAAGAAGTTGATTAAGTGTGGATTGGCGTCGTTCAGCAGCGCCCGTTCAGGTTGCAGGCCAAGCGTAACGGCCAAGCCGCCCGCGAACGGCTCAACGAGACGGCGATGCGAATGGGCCTCCCACAGAGGCCGAAGGTGTGGCACCTGCCAACGCTTGCCGCCTGCCCATTTTAAGGGCGGTTGGAGAGTATCCGTTGGGGTAGGGGCAACCGCCGGCATTCGCGTGAAGGATAGTGTAGCCGAAGGTCAGACGAGGTCACAGATACCCCTCGTCTGATAGAGTTATAGGGCCGCGCTTCTCCTTATCCTGATGACTTTCGACCTTACCCCCGAACAACAGTCCCTTGTTGACCGTGTTCGCGCCGCCGTGGCCGCCGGTCCCACGTTGAAATCACTCCAGGCGCTCCTGCATCGCGACGCCGTGCCGACGACGCTGGTCGTCGAGGAGGTGTCGATGAGCGATGCCGGCCTCGGCGCGCAGCTGGGCTTCTCGGCGCTGGCCGGCGGAACGGCCGGGCCGGTCATGGCGTTGCCTGGCCTGCTGGGCAGCGAGGACGCACTGGCGGCCGTTGGCGAGGAGCACCCGATTCGCGCCCGGCTGGTTGCAGCCGCGGTGGCGCTCGGCGTCGCTCGTGCCGCGATCGCGCATGCGGTGGCGGCGATGAAGGCCGCCGGCGTCAAGCCTGGCCCGGACGAGCAGAGGCCGCATTGGGTGATTGCCGATAGCGCGACGGAAGTCGAAGCCGCGCGGATGGTGACCTATCGGGCGGCGCAAGCCCTCGATCACAACGAGAGCGACGCGGCCGTTCTGGTCGCTCGCGCGAAGGCGTTCGCGGCCAACGCGGCTGAGCACGCGGCGGACGCTGCGATTCGAATGGAAGGACCGGGAGGCTACGTGCGGGGCGGGGTACTCGAGCGCCTCACCCGAGACGCCCGAACGCTGGCTGTGATTCTCACCCCTTAGCCACTCGAGGCACCGTACGCACCAGGCACCTTCCCTTAGCCAAGTAGGTTCTTGGCGATCGTCATCAGTTGCATGTTGGTGGTGCCTTCGTAGATCTGGCCGATCTTCGCGTCGCGGTAGAGCTTCTCGACCGGATAGTCCTTCACGAAGCCGTTGCCGCCGAACAGGTTGACGGCCATCGAGGCGACGCGCTCCGCCACTTCTGACGAATACACTTTGCACATCGCCGCTTCGGTCAGGAAGGGCAGCCCGGCATCGCGCAGCCGCGCCGAGTTGTAGACCAACAGGCGTGTCGCTTCGACATCGAGCGCCATGCGCGCCAGCTGGAACTGCACGCCCTGGAAGTCGGCGATCGACTTGCCGAACTGCTTGCGTTCCTTGATGTATTTCACGGTGTGATCGAGCGCGCCCTGTGCCAGGCCGAGCATCTGCGCGCCTATGCCGATGCGCCCCTCGTTCAGCGTTTCAATGGCGACCTTGTAGCCCTTGCCGACCTCGCCGAGAATCTGCGACTTCGGCACCACGCAGTTGTCGAACAGCAACTCGCAGGTGCTGCTCGCGCGAATGCCGAGCTTGTCTTCCTTCTTGCCGACCGTGAAGCCCGGCATGCCGCGATCGACGATGAAGGCGGTGATGCCGCGGTAGCCGGCGTCGGGATTGATGGTCGCGAACACGATGAACATGTCCGCTTCGTTGCCGTTGGTAATCCAGAGCTTGCGGCCCGTGATGGCGAAGCCGTCGCCCTGTTCGACGGCGCGGGTAGTCAAAGCGAACGCATCGCTGCCGGAACCGGCCTCAGAGAGGCAATAGGCGCCGATGGTGCTGGTGGCCAGCTTGGTGAGGTAGGTCTGCTTGATGGCGTCGGTGCCCCAGCGGAGCACGGCGTTGATCACCAGCGTGTTCTGGACGTCGACCAGCACCCCCACCGAGGGGTCGACGCGCGACAGGCTCTCGACCGCGAGCACCGAGTGGAAGAACGTACCGCCGGCGCCGCCGTAACTCTCCGGCACCTCGACACTGAGCATGCCCATGGCGAACAGCTTGTCAATGAGGGCGGGCGACATCACGGCGTGCTCGTCCATTTCGCGAGCGAGCGGACGTACCTCCTTGTCGGCGAACTCGTACACGCTGTCGCGAAAGATGGCTTCATCTTCGGCCAGCCTGGTCAGCGCAGGGGCCGGGGCGATTGTCTGGCTCATGGAGACGTCAATGTTATCATCGAGCCCACGGGCATGCGCATCACGCCTTCGCGCGCGGTTCTCCTGCTGACGGCCACCCTGATGGCGGCCGTGGCGGGTCTGCGCGCCTCCACCTTCGCCGAGGCTTCCACTTTCGCCGAGGCTTCCACCTTCGCCGAGGCTTCCACCTTCGCCGAGGCTTCCACCTTCGCCGAGGCTTCGGCGGACAGGTCGGCGGACAGGTCGGCGGACAGGTCGGCGGACAGGCCGGTGGACAGGCAGGAGAAGCCGGCGCCGCCCCCGTCGCAAGAAAAGCCGGCCGCACAAACGCCCGTGACGCCGGACTCGGGCCAGCCGATCTTCCGCGGCGGCGTCAACTTCGTCCGCGTTGACGTGATCGTCACCGACCGGCAGGGCAACCCGGTCAACGACCTCAAGCTCGAAGACTTCGAGATTGCTGAGGACGGCAAGCCGCAGAAGCCGGAAACGATGCGCCTCGTGAAGATCGATGCGACCACGGCGCCAAGCTACACGCAACGGACCATTCGCACCCGCATCGACGAAGAAACCGCGGCGGCCGACGAGAACTCGCGCATCTTCGTGTTTTTCCTGGACGACTACCACGTCCGCAAGGAAAGCAGCATGTCGGTGCGCCGGCCGATCATCGAGTTCGTCAACAACCAGCTGGCGCCGAACGACCTGGTCGGGGTGATGTATCCGCTCACGCCGATTGACGCCGTGACGCTGACCCGCAACCACCAGAGCGTGATCAACACCATCGAAAAATTCGAGGGCCGCAAGTACGACTACGAGCCGATCAACGACCTGGAGCGCGCATACGTCTACAAGCTGACGCCGGACGTGATTGAGCGGCTGCGCCGGCAAGTGTCGTTGACCGCGATTCGTGGCATCTCGACCAAGCTGGGCTCGCTGCGCGAAGGCCGCAAGTCGCTGATCCTGGTGAGCGAAGGCTACTCGGCGCTGCTGCCGCCGCAGATGCGCAGCGACCTGGCCGGCGGGTTCGGCGATCCTGGCCGCGCGACGCGCGATCCGTTCGCCGGTGACAACAATCCCCTCGAAGAGCGGGCGCAGTTCACCGCGATGACCGACCTGCTGCAGGAACTGCAGGACGTGTTCGCCGCCGCCAACCGCAACAACACCGCGATCTATGCGGTCGACCCGCGCGGCCTGTCGACCGGAGAGTTCGACATTACCTCGAACATCTCGATGTCGACCAGCCAGTCGTACTTGAACGCGAGCGTCGACAGCCTGCGGACGATTGCCGAGAACACCGACGGCCGGGCGATCGTGAACCGCAACGATCTGGCTGCCGGGATGAAACAGATCATCCGTGACTCGAGCGCGTATTACCTCGTCGGCTACACCTCGAACCCCGCGCCGACCGATGGCAAGTTCCACGCGATCAGGGTGCGGGTGAAGCGCCCCGGCGTGGACGTCCGCGCGCGAAAGGGATACTGGGCGTACACCGACGCCGACGTGAAGCGGGCGGTTGCCGGTCCCCGGGAAGGGCCACCGTCGGCCGTCACGAAGGCGCTCGCGGCGATTACCCCGATGACCAACCGTCGCTACGTGCGGACATGGATTGGCACCGAACGGGGCGCTGCGGGCCTGACCAAGGTCACGTTCCTGTGGGAGCCGCTGCCGCCGACCCCGGGCGTCAAGCGAGACGAGGCGCGGCGCGTCACGCTGCTCGCCACTTCGCCGGCGGGCGAGATCGTCTATCGCGGACGGATTCCATCGACGCTGGCGCCAGCGGGCGCCGGCGCGGCGATCAGCTTCGACGCCAGGCCGGGCAAGCTCGACTTGCGGATCACCGTGGAGGGCGATGGCAGCGGCACGCTGGATAACGAGGATCGCGACCTCGTGGTGCCTGACCTGTCCGCGCCGGAGGTGATGCTCAGCACGCCCAAGGTGTGGTTCGCCAGGAACGCGCGCGAGTTCACGGCCCTGTCAACCGGGATCGGCACGCCGCCGGCGGCGACGCGGGAGTTCCGGCGCACCGACCGCCTGCTGATTCGCGCGGCTGCGTTCGCGCCTGGCACGGCGCCACCGACGGTGACCGCGCAACTCCTGAACCAACAGGGTGCCAGGATGGGCGAGATCGCCGTGACCCCTCCGTCCGCGGCGGGCGAGGCCTACACCATCGATCTGTCGCTGGCCAGCTACGCGGCGGGGCAGTACCTGCTCGAGCTGACCGCAAATGCAGAAGGCCACAAACCCGTCACCGAGCTTGTGGCCTTCCGGATTGGTTCCTGAGGTCTAAGCTCCGGCTAAAGCCGGAGGCTACATTAACCATGAAGCTCCGGCTAAAGCCGGAGGCTACATTGACAATTGAACTCCGGCTAAAGCCGGAGGCTACTCCGAATCACGCATACATTCCACGCATCCGGGTCACCGTCGCCACGCGGCCGATGGCGACGATGTAGGCGGCGGCGCGCATGTCGACCTTGTATTTCTGGGCGGTCTTCAGCACCACGTCGAACGCCTCGACCATCTTCGCCTCGAGGCGCTCGTTCACTTCTTTCTCGGTCCAGAAATAGCCGTGGCGGTCCTGTACCCACTCGAAGTACGACACGGTCACGCCGCCGGCGTTGGCGAGAATGTCTGGCACCACAAACACGCCGCGCTCGTGCAGCAGCTTGTGCGCGTCGGGGGTGGTCGGGCCGTTGGCGCCTTCGACGATCAGCTTGGCTTTGATATCGCCGGCGTTGTCCTCGGTGATCTGGTTCTCGAGGGCGGCTGGGATGAGGATCTCGGCGTCGAGCTTGAAGACGTCGGCCGCACCCAGGGCATCGCCGCCGGCAAAGCCGAGCACGGTCTTGTGCTCGGCGACGTGGGCAATCAGCTTCGGAATATCCAGGCCCGTGGGGTTCTGGACGCCACCCTTCCAGTCGGTGACGCCGACAATCTTCGCGCCTTGCAGCGCGAGCAGTTCCGCGGCGACCGAGCCGACGTTGCCGAAACCCTGCACCGCCACCCGCGAGCCCGTGAGCTCGAAGCCAAGGTGTTTCGCCGATTCGCGCGCCGTGATCATCACGCCGCGGCCGGTCGCCTCGCGGCGTCCCAGCGAGCCACCCATCTCCACCGGTTTGCCAGTGACAACGGCCGTCGAGGTGTGCCCGACATGCATCGAGTAGGTGTCGGAAAACCACGCCATGATCTGTTCGTTGGTGTTGACGTCAGGCGCCGGCACGTCCTTGTCGGGGCCAATGGCGTCGATGATTTCGGCTGTGTAGCGGCGGGTCAGGGCCTCGAGCTCGCGGCGCGACATGTTGGTCGGGTCGCAAATCACGCCGCCCTTGCCACCGCCGAACGGCAGCTGGGCCACGGCGCACTTCCACGTCATCCAGGCCGCCAGCGCGGTCACTTCGTCGAGGGTGACACCGGGGTGATAGCGAATGCCGCCCTTGGCCGGGCCGAGCGTCACGTTGTATTGCACGCGGTAGCCCGTGAAGACCTCGATCTCGCCGTTGTCCATCTGGACCGGGCACGAGACGATGATCTGGCGCTTGGCATGCGTGAGCATCCGCCAGAGACCGGGCTCGAGATTCAGAATGCGCGCGGCCCCCTCGAACTCCCGGAGCATGGCGCCAAAAACACTGCCTTGTTGCGTCATCAATTCCTTGAAGAGAATATCGAATAGTTCTTTGTTCTTCGTTCTTCGTTATTTGTGCGTAAGTCCAAACGATCCAACGTAGCGTTGAAGGTATCCGAATGTCAATTCGCTATCAGTAGCATAAGTTTTTGATATCGCCAAGCGAGACTGAATCACCCCAGCTCGAGAACCGAAACCATCGGGCAGTCTTATACTTAAGGGCGATATGAAAAGCGTGGCCGACCCGGCAAGCACCCGGAAGAACCGCTGGGAACGCGAGGTGGTCGAGCCCACCTTGCGCAAGTCGCCTGAACGCAAGGGCACCTTCACCACCATTTCCGGCCGTCCGATCGAACGGCTCTACACCGCGCAAGACGTCGCGGCCATCGACTACGACCGCGACATCAACAATCCGGGGGAGTTTCCCTACGTCCGTGGCATCCACCCGACCGGGTACCGCGGCAAGCTCTGGACGATGCGGCAGTTTGCCGGGTTCGGAACGCCGGAAGAGACCAACCAGCGCTACCAGGACTTGATCGCGGCCGGCGGTACCGGCCTCAGCGTGGCGTTCGATCTGCCAACGCTCATGGGCCGCGACCCCGACCATGAACTCTGCCTCGGCGAAGTTGGCAAGTGCGGTGTCAGCATCATGTCGCTCGCCGACATGGAACGTCTCTTCGCGGGCATCTCGCTCGCCGACATCACCACCTCGATGACGATCAACTCGCCGGCGCCGATGATCTTCGCGATGTACCTGGTGGTGGCCGAGCAGCAGGGCGCCGACTGGAAGACCATCTCCGGCACCATCCAGAACGACATTCTCAAGGAATTCATCGCGCAGAAGGAATACATCTTCCCGCCGCGCCCGTCGATGCGCCTGATCACCGACATCTTCGCCTTCTGCGCCAAAGAAGTACCGAAGTGGAACACCATTTCCGTCAGTGGGTATCACATCCGCGAGGCGGGCTCGACCTCCCTGCAGGAGCTGGCGTTCACGTTACGCGACGGCCTCGAGTACGTGCAGTACGGCGTCGACGCCGGCCTCGACGTGGACGACTTCGTGCCGCGCATGTCGTTCTTCTTCAATTCGCACAGCGACTTCTTCGAGGAGATCGCCAAGTATCGCGCCGCGCGCAAGCTGTGGGCCGAGGCCATGAAGAATCGCTTTGGCGCCAAGAACCCGCGCTCGTGGCAGTTGCGCTTCCACACCCAGACTGCCGGCGTCTCGCTCACCGCGCAGCAGCCCTACAACAACGTCGTGCGCACCGCGCTGCAGGCGCTGGCCGCCGTGCTCGGTGGCACCAATTCGCTGCACACCAACTCGCTGGACGAGGCGCTGGCGCTGCCGACCCGCGAGACCGCGACGATCGCCCTTCGGACGCAGCAGATCATCGCGCATGAGACCGGGGTGACCAACGTGGTCGATCCGCTCGGTGGGTCCTACTTCATTGAGAAGCTCACGCAGGACATGGTCGATGGCACGCTCAAGTATTGGGACACCATCGACGGCATGGGTGGCATGGTGGAGGCGATCGAGCGCGGCTACCCGCAGCAGGAGGTCGCCGAGTCCTCGTACCAGTTCCAGCAGGCGGTCGAGCGCAAGGAGAAGATCATCGTCGGCGTCAACGACTTCATCCAGGCCGACGAGAGGCCGATTGAGATTTTGTATATCGACGACACGGCGTCAGACGTGCAGCTGAAGCGGCTCGCCGAACTGAAGCAGACGCGCGACAACGAGTGCGTGCGGCGGACGCTGGAAGCGCTGAAGGCAGTGGCAAAGGGACACGGCAACACCATGGTGCCGCTGCTCGACTGCGTGCGGGCCTACGCGACGGTGGGCGAGATGTGTGACGCCTTGCGCGAGGTCTGGGGCGAATACGAGGAAGTGCCGGTGATATGAGCCAAAAAATTCGCGTCGTAATCGCCAAGCCCGGACTGGACGGCCACGACCGCGGCGCCAAGGTGATTGCGCGTGCGTTGCGTGATGCCGGCATGGAAGTGATCTACACCGGCCTGCGCCAGACGCCCGAAATGATCGTGACTGCCGCGCTGCAGGAAGATGCCGATGTGATTGGCCTGTCGATCCTGTCCGGCGCGCACATGCATATTTGCCCGCGCGTCATGGAGTTGCTGAAAGAGAAGGGCCTGGGCGATGTGCAGGTGGTGATTGGCGGGATTATTCCAGACGTCGATTTGCCGAAACTGAACGCGATGGGCATTCGCGGTATCTTCATTCCCGGCACCTCGATGCAGCACATCATCGACTACATCAGCGCCAACGCGCGGGTTCGGGTCTAGGGATGTTGGGCCCCGGCGGTTCGTCCGAGATGGGTAAATAGCTGCTTTCATGCGCACATTGCTGCTCGCCGACGACAGTGTCACGACCCAGCGCATCATTGCGCTGACGTTCGCGGAAGAGTCGTTTCGGGTAGTCAGCGTCTCTGATGGCCAGCAAGCCATCGACTCGATGGCTGTGATGCGCCCCGACATCGTGTTGGCGGGCACCGCGCTGCCGCGGACCAACGGCTACGAGCTGGCGGAATATATGCGGGGCGTTGAGATGCTCCGCGACGTGCCCGTGTTGCTGTTGTCGGGGGCGTTTGAATCGGTGGATACCGCGCGGCTCAAGGCGAGCGGCGCCCGTGGAGTAATCGAGAAACCGTTAGAGCCAACTGCCGTGATCAGTCGAGTCAGGGAATTGCTCGGTCTCAAGGACGCCCGTCCGACGCCGTCGGCGGGGCGACTGCTGACCGCTGCCGACACGCCGGCCGACCGGAAGGCGGCGCCCCGCGCGGCCGCCGCGCCACCGGCGGCGCGCCAGCCCGCGGTGTCGTCGTGGGATGAACTCCGGCAGGAGTCGGGCCTTGAACCCGACGCGCGGTCGGTGGAGGGAAGCACGCCCGGGTCGGGTCGCGAAGATTATCTCGACACGCTCGACGCCGCGTTCGACTCACTCGATCAGCATCTCGCCGGCCGGCACCAGGAAGCGCACCCCCAGCATCGCAACCCATCTCCGCCGCTCGGCCAGTCGTCGGGCGCGCCCGATCCGCGATCGCCAGGCCGCCGCCCATCGCCGACCAGCGGTGGCGCGCCAACCAATTCCGTGTTCGAAGTCGATAGCGACTGGTTCTCGGATGAGCACAAGGCGCGCGACACCGACTCGAGGAACGACATTGTCGCTGACGCCCGCGCCGCCAGGCCGCTGCGTGCGGATGTGCCAGGCCACCCGATTGTCGAGATCGACGACGAGTGGTTTGCCGAGGACGAGAAGGCGCGTGAGGCGCGCCGCGCGCAACAGCGCGAGCTAGCAGCCGAGATGGGCATTCACGATCTCGAGCTGCCTGAGGCGGAGCCCGTGCCCAACGCGCCGGCGCCG
>SHUG01000103.1 GCA_009694735.1 Acidobacteriota bacterium
TTAATTTTGACTAATCAAAATTGACGATATTTCTGCTTCTGCTTGTCGTCGTTGGATTGGCGGTGTTGACCCCGTCCTATGGCTTGCTTGCTCAGGCGGGGAAGTATCGGCTGGCACTGGCCCGCGAGCGGACCGAAAACGCCCTCAAGCACCTGCTGCGCCAGGCCACAGAAGGTCACGCCGCGTCATTTGCTTCCCTCGAGGGCGTGCTGCACATGGGCGATCGCCGGTTGATGGCCCTGACCCAGCGCCTCGAGCGCGATGGCCTCGTGCGCTCGGAGGGAACGCAGTTCCAACTCACGCCCGAAGGCGAGCGCGTCGCCCTCCACGTTTTGCGCGCGCACCGGTTGTGGGAGCTGTATCTCGCCGACGAACTGGGCGTGCCCATCGATCGCGTGCACGAGCAGGCCGAGCGCGCTGAACATGGTCTCAGCAAGGAGCAACTCGATCGGCTGTCGGCGTCGATGGGCCATCCCGAACTGGATCCCCACGGCGATCCGATTCCGACTGGTGACGGCCCGGTCCCGGAGTCGCCGGGGACGCCGCTTGGCGCCTGGCCGCCGTCCACGCCGGGGCGCATCGTGCACCTCGAGGATGAGCCACCGCTGGCCTTCGCGCAGTTGTCGGCCGAGGGGCTCCGTCTCGGCCAGATCGTGCGCGTCGTCGAACGCTCGCCCACCCGCGTGGTGCTCAGCGACGGCGAGAGCGAGTATCGTCTGGCGCCGATGGTGGCGGCCAATATCCACGTCGCCGCGGTGACGGCGGAGCCGGCGCCAGCGGGGTGGCCGGAAGGAGTGATCCCGCTGACCGGCCTGCCCTCCGGCGCGTCGGCGGAGGTCGTGGCGCTCGACCCGGCGTTCCGCGGATTCGCGCGGCGTCGCCTGCTCGACCTGGGCTTCACACCAGGTGCGCGCATTCGCAGCGACCTGGCGACATTCGCCGGGGATCCGCGCGCGTATCGGCTGCGCGGCACCACCATTGCGCTGCGGCGCGAGCAATCGGATCGGGTGCTCGTCAAGCCGCTGGCCTGACGAAGGGCCGAAGGACACCCATCATGAGCGTCGAACACAATTGCGAAACCTGCCCGGTGCATGCCGAGATGGCGCAGCTTGGCGCTGCCGTCGGCGCGTTCGACCGCGTGGTCGCCCTGGCCGGCAATCCGAACACCGGCAAGTCGACGCTCTTCAACTCACTGACCGGCCTTCGCCAGCACACCGGCAACTGGCCCGGCAAGACCGTGACGCGCGCCGAGGGCGGCTTCCAGTTCGCCGGCGTGCGCTACAAGCTGGTCGATCTGCCCGGCACCTACTCACTGCTGTCCGCCTCCGACGATGAGGAGGTGGCGAGGAACTTCCTGTTGTTCGGACGCCCGGACTGCACGGTGGTGGTGGTCGACGCGAGCGCGCTCGAGCGAAACCTCTACCTGGTCCTGCAGGTGCTCGAGATCACCGATCGGGTCGTGGTGGCCGTCAACCTCATGGACGAAGCCAAACGGCGCGGCATCGAGGTCGACACCCGCAGCCTGGCGCGCGACCTGGGTGTGCCGGCCATCCCGATCGTGGCGCGCACCGGCGAGAACATGATGGCGCTGCTCGGCGAAGTGGCCGCCGTCGCGTCGGGCGAGACGGCGACCCAGCCGCTGCGCTCCAAGGGGACGCCGGCATTCGAGCACGCCGTCAGCAAGCTGGTGCCGATGATCGAAGCGGCCGCGCCGGGCGTACCGAACGCGCGGTGGATCGCCATCCGCCTGCTCGACGGCGATCTGCCGGTTGAGGAAGCGCTGGCCAGCGGTCGGCTCGCGGAGCTGGTGACCCGCCAGCAGGCGCCCGACGCGCGCTTCAGCCGGAAGATCGCGCTTCAGGGCTCGCAATGAGCGAGTCATTGGCCGTCACCACCGGCGACATCGTGCGCGAGGCGGCGGCGCTGCGCCGTTCGCTGGACGCCGGCTTCCGCGAAGAGGTCGTGACGTCGCTCTACGGCGAGGTGGAACGCATTACGCGGCGGGCGGTGCAGAACTCCGGATCGGGGCCGCTGGAACTCGATCAGCGCATCGATCGCATCGTCACCTCGCGGCTGCTCGGGTTGCCGCTCATGCTGGGGATCCTGGCGGTAGTCTTCTGGCTCACGATCGTCGGCGCGAATGTCCCGTCGCAGATGCTGGCGAGCGCCTTCTTCTGGTTTGAGGATCTGGCGGCGGGCTGGTTCACGCAGCTCGGCGTGCCGTGGTGGATCACCGGCTTCGTGTGGCACGGCGTCTACCGCGGCCTGGCCTGGGTGATCAGCGTGATGCTGCCGCCGATGGCGATCTTCTTCCCGCTCTTCACCATTCTCGAGGATCTCGGCTACCTGCCGCGGGTCGCCTTCAACCTCGACTACCTCTTCAAGCGCGCCGGCGCGCATGGCAAGCAGGCGCTGTCGATGGCCATGGGCTTCGGCTGCAACGCCGCCGGCGTGATTGCGACGCGCGTGATCGACTCGCCACGCGAGCGGCTGGTGGCCATCCTGACCAACAACTTCGTGCCCTGCAACGGGCGCTTCCCCACGTTGATCATGCTGGCCACGGTGTTTGTGGCCGCGTCCTTCTCACCGGCGGTGGCGGCGCTGGTCGCCGCCGGGTCGGTGGTGGCGATCGTGCTGGTGGGCGTGATGTTCACGCTGGTGGTGTCGTGGGTGTTGTCGCGGACGGTCCTGCGCGGCGAGGCCTCGGCGTTCACACTCGAACTGCCGCCGTACCGCCGGCCGGCCGTGGCCCGCATCCTGTATACGTCGCTGATCGACCGCACCCTGTTCGTCCTGTGGCGCGCCATCGTTACCGCCGCACCGGCCGGCGCGGTGATCTGGCTGCTGGCCAATATTTCGCCGGGCGGCGTCAGCCTCGCCACCCGGACGGCCACCTTCCTCGATCCGCTCGGCTCGGCCATGGGCCTTGACGGCGTGATCCTGCTGGCCTACATCATCGCCATCCCCGCCAACGAGATCGTCGTCCCGACCATGCTCATGGTCTATATGTCCCAGGGCATGATGACCGAGCTCGTCTCGCTGGACGGCCTGCGCACCTTGCTGGTGGATGAGCACGGCTGGACGCTGCTGACGGCCGTCAACCTGATGCTGTTCTCGCTGCTGCACAATCCCTGCGCCACGACCATCATCACGATTTACAAGGAAACGCTGAGCGCCAAGTGGACGGCGATTGGCGCGTTGATGCCGCTGGCGCTGGGGTTCGTGGTCACCTTGCTCACGGCGGCGGTCGCCCGCGCTTTCTTCGGATTCTAGCAATCTGGCCCGTCTGTTCGGCCATCACTAAGACGCTCACCAAATGTCACTGCGGACGGCGTTCGACACCCCCGATCGGAAGCGTGCCCACACCCGCGCGCTGTTTGCCACCATTGCCGATCGCTACGACCTGATCACCGCCGTGCTGTCGTACGGACAGGACGCACGGTGGAAGAGGACGCTGATCGATCTCGCCCGCGTGCAGCGCGGCGAGCGCGCGCTGGACCTGGCGTGCGGGACCGGCGACATCGCGTTTGCGGCCGCGGCCAATGGTGCCCGGGTAGTGGGACTCGACATCACTCACCGGATGCTGCAGCTGGCCGCTCGAAAATCCGCCACCGCGGCGTTGGTGGCCGGCGACATGACCAGCCTGCCGTTCGGGCCGCGGACCTTTGACCTGGTGACCACCGGCTACGGTCTTCGCAATGTGCCCGACCTCAACACGGCGATCGACGAGATCGCGCGCGTGCTGCGGCCGGGGGGCCGCCTGCTGTCGCTTGACTTCAATCGTCCGCGGCCGGCGCTGGTCCGCGCCGCCTATTTGTCGTATCTCACCGTGGTGGGCGCCGCGCTCGGCTGGCTCCTGCATCGCGACCCCGATACCTATCGCTACATTCCGGCATCGATTCGCCGCTATCCCGGAGCGGCCGGTGTCGCGGCATTGCTGTCGTCACGAGGGTTCACGAATGTTCGCGTGATCCCGTTGCTATGCGGATTGATGACACTTCACCTCGCCGAACGCCCGCGCTAACGTTCACCCTCCCGGACGCCGATGAACTAAGCGATCCAGGCGCGGGACGTATGCACTGTCGTGCATTTCCCTGCACTTGGCACGTGACACACTGACACACTGGCGGTTCGGGACTGGGGTTAGTTGACGCGCTTCTTACCGCGATGGTTCGCGCCGACGGCGACGCGCTGGTGCTGTATGTCGGCGAACGGCCGTACGTGGTGGTCGGTACCGGCACCCTCGACCTTTCCACGCAGATCCTGAACCTCGAGGCGATGACGGGCATGCTGCAGCAACTGTTGCCGTCGGCCGCGCAAGACTCGCTTGAGGAATTCGGCGCGGTGGAACATCGTCTGCCGTCGCATAACGCTGACGCCTTCACCGTGGTGGCGGCGCGAGGCGGTGACGACATCTGGATTGAAATCCGCCGTCGGCGCAGTGCAGCTCGACTGCGGTCGCGGCTGTACCGGCCGCCGCATCTCCACCCGCGGCGGTGGTCGTTGAACCCGCGCCAGCGGTGGTGCTCGTGGAGAGCGTGAGTGTTCCGGAGCCCGCGCCCGTTGAGGTGATAACTCCTGTCGAGGCCGAGCCGGTTGTCGAGGAACTGCCGCCAGTCATCGCGGCCCTGGCACCGGTCGAAGCGCCGGTTGCGTTCCATGTGCCGGAGGTCCCTGCTGTCCCCGATGCCACCGACGCACCGGAAGACGCCGTGGCGTCCGAACTGGCGCCGGTCCTGCAAATGACGCGAACAGTGCGCATTGAAGTACCGCCGCGCTCAACCGCGGTCCGTGTTTCTGGCGTCGAGCGCCTGTTGCGCCTCGCCGTGGCCCGCGCGGCCTCGGCCCTGTTTGTGACCGCTGACAGCCGTCCGTCGATTCGTGTTGAAGGCGATGTTCGTCCGCTCGATGGCGAACCGCCCATGACCCGCGCCGAGGTTGAGGCCGCGGTGATGGAGATCGTGCCCGAGGCGGAACAAGAAGCGGTCGGCCGCGGCGAACCCACGGAGTGGATCACCGAATTCGCCGACCTCGGCCGCATCCGCTGCATCACCTTCACCGATCATCGTGGTCCAGGCGTGGTGTCCCGCCTGATCGCCACCCGCGCGGCGACGGCCGAACAACTGGGACTGTCGCGCGAAGTGCAGGCGCTGGCCACGGAACCGCAGGGCCTCGTGTTGGTCGCTGGCGCGCACGGCACGGGAAAATCCACCCTGGTCTCCTCTCGTCTCGCTCGTGCAATCTGGAGTCGTCGATGTTCGCGAAGCGTTCCGCAAGTCGCCGGACCGCGATCGGCTGCTGGCCGGCCTCAAGCGCGAAGGCATCGACACCAGCGTGGTCGAACGTCTGGCCTAACCTGGCCCCGCGCGCGGCAGCCGCGCGTGGGTGGCTAATTGAGCCAGGGCCGCAGTTCTTCCAGCAACATCTCGATCACATCGTCTTCGGTCAACTGCACCAGCGGGTGGCTGCCCTTGATCGAGCGATCCGACTGGACGATGCGGCTGCCGCGCACGCGAGTGACGGTGACCAGGGGCTGCGGCGGATCCGCCGTGGTGTCGAGTTCCATTTCAATGCTGTCATCGCGCTGGCGCTCCGACTGCAGCCGAACGCCGCCGGCCGGCGTCATCACCTCGAAGTGAAGGCCTTCCGACTTGAGGATGTTCGCGAACATCTTGAATACCGGGATGGCGGCGCCCTCGAGAAAGGCGTCGTAGGCCTTGGTCGCATCGGCCACCCGGCCTCGGCGCTCCGCCTGATCCCTTCGCGCCTGCTCGATGGCAGTCTTGACACGTTTTCGGACGACAGCAACATCAGCCATTTATTTGATCTTACAGCCTTCAAGGCCTGGGGCCTGGGGCCTGGGGCTTGGGACTTGGGGCTTGGGACTGGAGGAGCCTGTTTTCAAGCCTCAAGCCTCAAGCCGATCAGATAACCCGGGTGTCGCGAAGGCCGGCGATCTCGACCGCCGAGTAGCCGAGCTCCGCCAGCACCGCCTCAGTGTGCTGGCCCAGCACCGGTGGCGCCGAGCGCAGGCTGGCGGGCGTGTCCGAGAGCTTGATCGGCGCGCCGATCACGCGGGTGGCGCCGATCGTGGGGTGCATCAGCGTTTGCACCATCTCGCGCGCGGCCAGTTGTGGGTCGTTGAGCATCTGGCCAATGTCGCGCACTTCGCCGTTAGGCACGCCGGCCGCATTCAGCCGGGCAATCCACTCGGCGTTGCTCGCCGTCCGGAACACGCGATCGATCGGCGGCCGCATCTCATCGTAGTGGGCCATGCGGTCCTGGTTGGTGGCAAAGCGCGGATTGGCGGCCAGCTCGGGCAGGTCCGCCGCGGGGCAGAAGCGCTTCCAGATTTCGTCGTTGCCAACGGCGATCACGATCTCGCCGTCAGCGGTCGTGAAGGTTTCGTACGGCGCAATGGTGGCGTGGCGGTTGCCTTTGCGCTGCGGCGTCTGGCCGGTGGTGAACCAGTTCGCGGCCTGGTAGGTGAGCAGTGCCGCTGTCGTATCCAGCATTCCGATGTCGACGCGCTGCCCAACGCCAAAGCGCTCGCGCGCCAGCAACGCGGCGGTGATTCCCTGTGCGCAGTACAGACCCGCCACCATGTCGGTGATCGCCACGCCCAGCCGGTAACCAGGGCGATCGGCATCCCCGGTGACGCTCATCAACCCGCCCTCCGCTTGCATCACCGCGTCGTAGCCGGCTTCGTCGCGGCGCGGACCGGTCTGGCCATAGCCGGAGATCGACGCGTAGACGAGGCGGGGAAAGCGGCGGTGCACGGCGTCCCAGCCGAAACCGGCCCGCTCGAGCGTGCCGGGCCGGAAGTTCTCCACCAGCACGTCGGCCTTCGCGATTAACTTGTCGAGCACCGCCCGCCCCGCGGCCGGCTTGTAATCGAGTGTGACGCTTTCCTTGTTGCGGTTGATGCTCAGGAAGTACGCGCTCTCGGCACCGACAAACGGCGGGCCCCAGTGGCGCGTGTCGTCGCCCTTGCCCGGCTGTTCAACCTTGATGATGCGCGCGCCGAGATCGCCCAGCACCATGGTGCAGTACGGGCCCGAGAGCACACGCGTGAGATCGAGAACGGTGAAACCTGCTAACGGACCTGGCATTTAGAGTTCCCGCAGACGCTGGGAGATGCGCGCGAGGTCGCTCAGCAGCGCATAGGCGGTTTGCGTCAAGCCGCCGGAACGTTGGACGATGCCGACCTGGCCGAGCAGGTCGGTGTTGAGATACAGCGCATTCTCGAGGTCTTCGAGATTGGCGAGCGGATCGTTGCGATCCAGCACTTCAGGTTCCACGCGCGCGCGGACCTTGCCGCCCTGCCGGGTGGCCGACGCGACCAGCCGGATGCGCCGATTGCGCGCGATCGCATCGCGCACATCCAGCCCCGTGACCGCGCGGATCCCGGTCCGCGCCACGTGGTGCGGCGTCATGGCACTGCCCATCAGCACGTTCACCAGCGCGGCGGTCTTGGCGGCCGCATCCCAGCCATCGACGTCGAGCGATGGATCCGCTTCGGCGATGCCTCGCGCCTGCATTTCGGCCACCGCCAGCTCGAAGTCCTTGCCGCGTTCGAGCTCAGTGAGGATGAAGTTGCAGGTGCTGTTGATCACACCGCGAAACCCGTCGATGGTAAGCGCCGGCATGGTTTCCCGCACCAGGTTGAAGACCGGCACACCGTCCATCACCGCGCCCTCGAAGAAGAAGATGCGATCGACGGATTCGGCCAGTGCCTCGAGCTCGTGATACGCAAACGCCGCCGGACCCTTGTTGGCGGTGACCACATGGGCCTGGCCCTCGAGCGCGGCGCGCACGTGCGACACCGCCGGCTCGCCGCGATCGATGTCGAGCACCGTCGTCTCGATGCACACCAGCCGCCCCTCGCCGGCTTCGTCGGCCATGAGGTCGGTCACCTGGCGGATCACGTCAATGCCGCTACGCTCGCGCGGCACGGCGTCCAGCCGGTCCAGCGACTGCAGCGACTCGACCGTGGCAATGGCGCGCGTCACGTCGATGCCCTCGATGTCGATCACGGAACCGTGGTGCTTGGTCGAGATGCCGACCACCTTCCAGGTGAAGTCGAGGCGGTCGGCGGTTTCGTCGAGCAGGCGGACAAACCGCCGCGCGACATTGCCGAACCCGATCAGGACGAGTGGCAGCTCGGGCTGGCTCATGCGAACGACGGGGCGCGTGGGGCGGTGGAACCGGTCGGCAACCCCGCGAGGACCTCGCGCAGGCGTTCGAGTCCCGTGCGGCTGTACTCGGGCGGCTCGCCGAAACCCAGCCGGAGGTAGCCGTCCATGCCGAAGTGGTCGCCAGGCACGATCAAGACGCTCTTCTCTTCGCGCACGCGATGCGCCAGGAGCGTCGAGTTGATGGCGTGGCCGTAGCGCACATAGACGATCGCGCCGGCCTCCGGCGTGATCCATTCGAAGCCGCCGGCGTGGCGCAGCCAGTCTTCGATCGGCGGCAGGTTGGTGCGGAGAATGGCGCGCGTGCGCTCGAGCAGCCGCCCGCGCCGCGCCGGCGCCAACGCGACTCGCGCCAGTCGGTCGTTCAGGGCACCGGGAGCAATCGTGACGTAGTCGTGGTACGACCAGAACGCGGCGACGAGCGGCGGCGGCGCGACAATCCAGCCGATGCGCAGGCCCGGCAGTCCGTATGCCTTCGACAGGCCGCTGGTGATGATCGCCCGGTCAGACCGCCCCCACATCGACGCGGTCTCCTGCCCGTCGATTTCCGCGCCCCGATAGACTTCATCCGACAGGATCCACGCGCCGTGCCGGTCGGCGATCCGGCCGATGCCGTCAAGATCGCCGGCCGTGAGCCGCGCGCCGGTCGGGTTGTTCGGGTTGCAGATGACGATCATCCGCGTGCGGGCAGTGACCAGCGCCTCGAGCGCCGCGAGGTCGATGCGCCAGCGGCCCGCGGCGCGGTCTTCGATCAACCGCCATTCGCGAATCGTTGCGCCAAACGCGCGCGCCAGGCCCCACGTCTGCATATAGTTCGGCACCAGCATCACCACCTCGTCGCCGGGCTCAATCAGGCGGAACGTCGTGATGAAGTTGGCCTCGGACCCGCCGTTGGTGACTTCGACGTGGTCGAGGCCGGCGCCCGGGTAGAGGGCGGCGATCGCCGTCCGCAGCTCAACCGTCCCGTTCGACTGCGAGTAGACCAGCGGCTGGTCCAGCAGCCCGTCCAGCCCGGCCGCATCCTCAATCAACTCCCTGGGGGTCAGCGGACTCACGCCGCTTTCCGACAGGTTGAACTCCACCAGGTTCTCGAAGGTGGATTGCATACGTTCCATTTCGAATTGTTCGAGCAGCATGCCCGGCAGTTTATACTTTCTCTTGGCTTACGGATGCGCGACGACCCAATCCCGCGCTTCGTTCGCGTCCCGGCAGGCGAATTCTCCATGGGATCGGACGACGGCGCCGACGACGAACGCCCATCGCATCCGGTCCACGTGGACGCGTTCTATGCCTCCATCCACCCCGTGACCGTCGAACAGTACGCGGAGTTCGCGCGCGAGTCGGGCTACGGCGCACCGACGGTTCGCGACTTGCCGCTCGTGGTGACGCCGGCGCACGAGTCCTCGTTCCGCGAACTGGCCGCACCGCACGTGTGGCGCGGCGGCGATCCGCCGCGCGAGCGCGCACGGCACCCGGTCACGTTGATCACTCATTCCGACGCCACGGCCTACTGCCGATGGCTGAGCGGGCGCGTCGGACGCCTCGTGCGGCTGCCGACCGAGGCGGAGTGGGAACGCGCGGCGCGCGGCGGGCGCAGTGGCACGCGTTACCCCTGGGGCGACGACGTTGATGCGTCGCGCGCGAACTTTCTGCCCGACCCGGCGTTGAAGCGGTACCGCGGCACGCGGCCAGTCGGCTGCTATCCGCCCAACGAACTGCAGCTCTACGACATGGCGGGCAACGTCTGGCAGTGGGTGGCGGACTGGTATCGCGCAGATGCGTATCGCAATGGCGACAATCGCAACCCTCGCGGGCCTGGCAGCGGCACCCTGCGGGTGGTGCGTGGCGGCTCGTGGGTCACGCACGATGTCGACCAGCTGCGCTGCGCGCATCGCCACAAGGTGCCGCCCGACACGTATGCCTACAGCATCGGCTTTCGCGTCGTCTATTCGGATGACGGATCCAGTTAACGGCTGAGCTCGACTGAACCCGCGCGGCTCGCGTCTAATGGATCAATGGCGACACACATGAGAACCTTGGCCACGGCGCTCCTCGCGATCCTCATCATCACCGCGACCGCAAATGCGCAGGTAAACCCGCCGGAACCGCCCACCGTGGTGGTGTCGGGCGAGGGCGTGGTGACCGCCGTTCCTGACCAGGCCTGGGTTCGCATCGGCGCGGAGAGCCGCGCCAAAGCCTCGAAAGAGGCGCAGGCCCGCAATGCCGAGGCGATGACCGCGGTGCAGCAGCAGAAGATGACGGCGCTCGGGATTCCCAAGGACGCCGTGCGGACGCTCGCGATCGACTTGCAGATGGAGTACGACTACGCCAACGGGCGACAGACGCCGCGCGGCTACGTCGCCCGCAACACCATCGAGGTGCGCGTCGATGATTTCGCGAAGCTCGGCGACGTGCTGGATGCCGCGGTGGGGTCCGGGGCCACCACCCTCCACGGCCTTCGCTTCGACGTCAAGCGCCGCGAAGCCCTCGAGCGCGAGGCCCTGCAGCTGGCGGTGGCGAATGCGATGGGTCGGGCCGACGCCCTGGCCGCGGGCGCCAGGCGCAGCATCGATCGCGTCATCCGGATCGAAGAGTCGTCGGTCTCCCGCGGTGGCGAGGCGCCGGTCATGGCCCTGCGAATGAAGGCCGACGATGCCGGCACGCCGGTGGCGGCCGGTGAGTTAGAGATTCGCGCCCAGGTCAGGTTAACCGCGTCATTGAAGTAGAGTCCGGCGTCGGCCCACTCCGTGTATCCGATCGTCGGTGAGCGTCATCACACGCTCAGGATAGAATCGACAACCGGACATGGCCACTCCTACCATTTCCTCCAGCGCGAGTCCGTCGGTCGTCGACCTGATCGGCGACACGCCGCTGATTCGGTTGCGCCGCATCGAGCGCGCGCGGCCGGGCGTGGAGTTGTACGCCAAGGCCGAATGGACCAATCCCGGTGGATCCGTGAAGGATCGTCCGGCCCTGCGCATGGCGC